>NZ_JAIUIL010000007.1:0-465382 GCF_020165595.1 Mesorhizobium sp. BR-1-1-10
CTGTCGGCGACGGCGACGGTGACGGATGGCGACAACGACCAGGCGACCTCGACGGTGAGCGCCGACCTGGGCGGCAACCTCGGCTTCGACGATGCCTTGCCGACGGCAATATCTCCGGCCTCCGCAGTTGTGGCAAACGGAGCAGGAGCGGCCGTCTCGTTCGACCTCGATATCGACGGGATACTTACCAACAACTACGGCGCTGATGGCGGAACAGTCATCTTCCCGACGTCGCTCGAAGGCACGGCAAGCGGACTGACCTCAAACGGCGTTTCGATCGTGTACGACGTCTCAGCCGACGGCCACACGCTCACGGGTCTGGCCGGCGCCACATCCGTGTTTGTCATTACGCTCAACCCGGCGACCGCTTCCTACTCCGTCGAGATGAACGGAACTGTGGACAGCATAACCACTGTGGATTTCAACGGAGGTGGCTATGATTTCGTTGGCGGCAACGGGGCTTGGGCAGGCTTCAATACGGCGGCCAATGACGACAGCAAGGATCTGCTGCTTACGCCCATAGAAAGCGGAGTCAGCTCTGGAACTTTGAACACTAACGCCAATGAGGGCGGCGTCAGCGGTGGCAATTCGGTTGGGTCAGGTGAGAAAATGCGCCTTGACTTCGTCGTAGATTTGACCGGCAACCCTCCGAACGGCAGCTACTCGTCGCCCTCGACCCATCTCTTCGAAGGACATTATACTACGAACGGCGCGTCGGCGAAGTTCACCGGTATCTCATCTCAGTCCGCGGCTCGCTTCGCCGCCTTCGACGATCCGGATGGGAACGTAAAGGTTGGCGACGGCGTCCAGGATTCTGTTACCGCGGTCGCATTGAGCTACAACGGCGAGACCAAGCTGGTGACGTTCGCCGAGATCAGCACCACAACGACGAACGTCACGGTTGGCGGTCACGTATTTACAGTGCATTTCGTCGACGGTGCCGCTCCTGGAACTCAATACGAGGCCGTGGTCGGATCCATCCTGCAGAACACCTCAATAGCCACCTACACGGCCAATGGGTATAACAGTCTCGAGATTGGTTACGAGTCGGGTGACACGTTCAAACTCGGAGATTTTGGCGCGGCAGCTTCGACAAACAGTCCGGTGAGCTTCGATCTTCCCGTCAGTGTTGTCGATGGCGATAACGACACAGCTGCGGGCACCATCGGTATCACTTTGAGCCCGACGGGACAAACCATCCAGAATCACTCGTCAGATCTGGCCGGTGACTCCCATTTGTATACTTCGACGCTGGCGGCGCCTCATATCATCGGGTCGGACTTCAACGACACGCTGAATGGCGACAGCGGCAACAACGTGCTCTATGGCGGCGCCGGCAACGATACGATCAACGGCAACGCCGGCAACGACCTTCTCATCGGCGGCGCCGGCCAGGACACCATGACCGGCGGCACGGGCGCCGACACATTCAAGCTCGACGGGTTGGACATCAAGGACCTCATCGCCGACTACAGTGGTGCACAAGGCGACAAGATCGACCTGTCATCCCTGTTTGAAACAGGTCCAGGGGCAAATATCGGGGACTTCGTGAAATACGACTCGGCATCACACACGCTCAGCGTCGACGCCAATGGTACAACCGGTGGCGCCAATTTCGTCGACGTCGCCGTCTTGCAGAACGCACCTGTCGCCGGCACCATCAGTCTGATTTACGACGACACGGCTCACACACAGCACACGGCCACGATTTAGCACTTATGCGCGGCCGTTCTCTCATGCTACATATTAGCGAAACATAATACCGCAGTTTGGAGAGGGACTTAAATGAAGCGTTGTTCAAAATTACTGATTTCGGCCACGGCGCTGTTCCTGGCTGGATCGACCGGCTTTGCCGCCGACATCATCGAGGGACCCGTGGCCGACTATTGTCGCACCGTTGGAACCTCCAATCTGGTGCTGACCGACAACACGGTCGACCTCACGAAACAGGTCGTCAAGCTGATGGACGAGTCGGTTGCCGTCGCCAACAGCCCGGAATGGATCAACTCGTCCCGGCCGGTCTTCGTCTGGGCGTCGGAAGCCAAGGTCGCTTGCGGCATGGCTTACGGCTACCTGAAGACGAATTACAAGGACGAAGACACGCTCAATAAATGCGAGTGTTTTCACGACCGCATGGTCGAGTACATGAACTGACCGCAAGAGCGAAAGCGCGCAGGCAGAACATGGAATCTGACCGGCCGGTCCACGGCCCGCGGACATGGGCGGTCGCTTGCGCGCTGGCGCTATCGCTGCTCGGCTGCCAATCGAAAAGCTCGGTGTCGGACGCGCTCGACCCCGCCGCCATCCAGGTCGCCAATCAGCCGGCTGCTGTTGTTGCTGTGGCAAACGCAAGCCAGGCGACGCAGTCCCTCGGCACGGGACCCACGAAAGTCGCCATGCTGCTGCCGCTGTCCGCTTCCGGATCAGCGGGCGAAAACGGCAAAAAGATGCTCGACGCCGCCAAGCTCGCCATGACGGACCTCGGTAATCCCCTGCTGACGCTTACCGTCGAGGACACAAGGGGAGACGCGGCTTACTCCCAGCAACTGGCGGTAAAGGCCATAACTTCGGGGGCGAAAGTGGTCATCGGTCCGACCGAACTGCCGGCGGCGCAGCATGTCGCGAAACTGTCGGGCTCGAACCGGCCCGTGGTTCTGGCTCTCGCGGAAAATTTTGCCGGCGGCCCAGGCGTCTATGCGGTATGCCTTGGCGAGGCGGACAGCGCCGCGGCGGGCGCCGGCGCAATCGCGGCCAAGGGCGGCAAGAAATTCGTCCTGCTGGTGCCAGCGGGCGCGGGTGCCGATATTGCCGAAAAACACGTCGCCAACAGCCTCAGCGTGTACGGCGCCGCACTTGCGATCACCATCCCCTACACGAGCGCCGACAGCGCGGCAAAGGCGGTCGCGGACATGGGCTCGCTGGTTGACGCCCCCGACGCCGTGATCGTCGCCAGCGGCGACAGCAATCCATCGCCAATCCTGATCGCCCTGAAGGCAAAAGGCATCCCTGGAAAATCAACCTCCGTGGTTGGCACGAACCGCTGGCTGGAGCACCCGACCAGTCCGCTTTTCGAAGGCGCCTATATCGCGACGCTCGACCAACATGAAACAGGCCCCATTTCGGATCGTTTCAAGGCAAGCTTCAATTACCAGGCCGACGTCAATGTCGCTTATGCCTATGATATGGTCGCCCTTACTGCGGGCATCGCGAGCGCTGCCGGACCCAATGGCTTCAACAGGCAGGTTTTCGAGAACCCGAATGGCTTTCGCGGATCGACCGGCTTGTTCAGGTTCCGCGCGGATGGATCCAGCGAACGCTCGATGCCGTTTTACCGGATTGAAAAAGGTGCGCTCAAACTGGTTGCCAAATCGACGTCCAGCTTCTAGCGAATTGGACGCGGGCGGCCCGATGGGACATCGGGGGCGCGTTCGCATGATGGTCGCGCTCGCGGGCCTCGAGCTTCTCATCGGTATCCTGCTGCTGATCAAGGCAGCGACCCTGTTCCCCGTCGAACGAAGCCTCACCGACCCAGCCCCTGACGTGGGCGATGACGTCGCGCGACATCCGGCTCGATCGATCGTCAACTCAGCCCGCAAGATTGCCGAGGATCTCATCGCACCGCCGGAGATCGAGGAATCGGAGATGGAGCGGGTGGAACCTCGTTTGCCGCTTGGCGACCTCGGCCTCGCATCACGCCCCAAGTCATGGATGCCCAGGGATTGGCGGGAAACACTGCTGTACCATCCAGTGGCCACGTCGTCGGCTGGTTTCGACTCAATGGGGCGTAAACTGTTCATCAGTGGAACCCAGGGCGTCCAGACCGACAGGGTCTGCCTGTTTCACGAGAGCGCGTGGCCATGCGGACAGCGGGCCTACGCGGCTTTCAACAACTGGATGCGCGGGCGAGCGCTGAACTGCTTCGTGCCTCCGGTGGTCGACCGCTTCCCTGTCGCGGTGACATGCAGGCTGGGCAAACAGGATGTCGGTGCCTGGCTGGTATCGAATGGCTGGGCGCTGGCCTTGCCGAGCGGCATCTATGGCAAGGCCGAAGCAACAGCCAGGGCGACGGAGATGGGAATCTTCGGCCCGCCATAGGCGACAGCACCGGATTCGCCACAAAGGGCAGCATCCTCCGTTCAGAAGCTTGGCGATCTAACCAACGTGTCAAATTGTATTGTTCTTCGAAACCGAAATCGTAACTTGCCGGTCTTATGCTTGGCGATCGAACGGAGATCGACGATGAGCAATGCAGCAGCTGATGTCCCGGTCCATCATGAATGGAAGACCATTGCCTGGCTGGCATTTCTTGGAACCGTCGGCAGCCTGTGCGTGTCCCTCGTCCTGAACTATCTGCTGTTGTTCAGCGAGGCGCTGACGCCTTTCGGGCGCGGCATGATCACGGCAACACTTTTGCCTGTGGTGATCTGCTTGCCGCTGTTTGTGTTCATAGGCCTGAAACTGGCCGAGATCCGTCGCTATCGGCGGGAACTCAACCGGGCCGCGACCTTCGATACGCTGACTGGTTGCCTGAACGGGAGGGTCTTCTCGTCGCTCATCGAGAGACGGGCGATCAGGTCTTCCCCACAAGGCGAGCGATCGGGCGCGTTCCTGGTCATTCATCCTGAACACCTGAACGCCATCAACTTGCGCTTCGGCCTGAACTGGGGCGACGAGGCCTTGCGCCTGATCGCTTCAACCATCCGGTCTTGCGTGCGCTCGCAAGACGTCGTCGGCCGCATAGGTGCCTCCATGTTCGGTGTGTTCCTTCCCGGAACGAGCGAGGCCGAAGCCAGGACGGTTGGCGAGCGTATCCGTGCCACTGTCTCGCAGGTCTATTTCGCCCCTCAGGGAGCCGAGGAGATCCTGGCCGTGTCCGTCGGGGGCGTGGTTTTCGAGCAGGACCTGGACTTCGAGGACATGTTCCGGCCTGCCGAAGAGAGCTTGTCGGGCAAAGGCGGTTTTGGATTGTCGCGTATTCAACGCGCTTCAATCTGACGAGCCGGCACCATTTATCGCCAATAGGCGGAAGGCGTGCCCTGCCCGGCAAATGGGCGGCACGCCTTGGGATCCCCTCGTGATCGCGAGACGGGCTCGTTGCTTTTCGAAGCCGGCTTATGCAATCGTGGCCATGGACGCCAGCCTGCCGCTTACACCCGGCATGCCACCTGACCAAGATCTCCGGACCCGACCTCGATGGCTGGTGTATCGACGGAACAGAATGAAATTTTACTCAGCCGCCGAGCGGATTGCCTTTATCGCCACGCTCATTGCGGTCTTGGTGCTCGCGTTGCTGCCGATATCTCGCCTCGACGAATTCGGCATCGATATCGGCTTCCACTACGACAAGGCCAACCATGCGAGCGCCTTCGCGATCCTGGCGTTTCTGGGAAGTCTGGGCTGGCCCGGCCGCAAGACGAGGCTGATCATCTTCCTCGCCCTGGTTGGAGCCGCGATCGAAATCCTCCAGGGCACGTCGCTGATAGAGCGTGATCTCGACGTGTTCGACTGGATCGCCGATTGCGTCGGCATGGCTTGCGGACTTCTGGCGGCAATCTGCGCGAACTGGATTTCGCGACGTATGAATTGAGATAGCCAAACCAGCAAGTTGGCCCTGAAGGTGAAGGTCTACCGCGAACTGCGCGATCGCGAGCGGGATCGTCGCGTGCCTGTGCTGAACATGGGCCCGCTCTATTTCCTCTGGGCCTCGGCCAAACACCAGTCCCACGGACACGATCAGAAAACCTAAGCGGTCCGCCGATGGCGGTCGGACGCGTCAACTCGCCTCGCGCATCGCCTCTGCCGCCTGCAAATCGACAGAGACAAGCTGGCTGACGCCCTGCTCGGCCATGGTCACGCCGAACAGCCGGTCCATGCGGGCCATGGTGATGGGATTGTGGGTGATGATGACGAAACGCGTCTCGGTGGTCTTGGCCATCTCGTCCATGAGATTGCAGAAGCGCTCGACATTGTGATCGTCGAGCGGCGCATCGACTTCGTCGAGCACGCAGATCGGTGCCGGGTTGGTCAGGAAGACAGCGAAGATCAGCGACATCGCAGTCAGCGCCTGCTCGCCGCCCGACAGCAGCGTCATGGTCTGCGGCTTCTTGCCGGGCGGTCGGGCAAGAATCTCCAGGCCCGCCTCCAGCGGATCTTCGGATTCGATCAGCTGCAATTCCGCCGTGCCGCCACCGAACAGATGCGAGAACAGTCGCTGAAAGTGGCTGTTGACGACATCGAAGGCGGCCAGCAGCCGTTCGCGGCCTTCACGATTGAGGCTCTGGATTGCTTGCCTGAGCTTGCGAATCGCTTCGATAATGTCCTCGCGCTCGGAAACGATCGCCTCCAGGCGCTCGGAAAGCTCCCTCTGCTCTTCCTCGGCACGCAGATTGACGGCGCCGAGCCGCTCGCGCTCGACCTTCAGCCGATCCAACTGGCGTTCGATCTCGGGCATTTCGGGCATCGGATCGTCGGCTTCCAGGCCGGTGTGGCGGATGACCAGATGCGGCGGCGTGTTCAACGTCTCCTGGATGCGCGCCTCGACCTCCAGCCGGCGTTCGTCGGCCGCCGTCAGCCGTTCCTCGGCGCGGGCGCGGGTTTCGCGCGCTTCGGCCAGCGACTGGATGGCGGATGTGGCCGCCTTGTCCAGTTCGGCCTGCCTGTTCTCCGCCTCCTGCAACCGGTCGGCTGCCGCCTTGCGCAAGGTTTCGGCCTCGGTGAGCTGCGACAGCAGCGCACGCCGCTTGGCGTCGATCTCGTCGGGCGCATCGGCCAGCCGTTCGCGCTCGGCCTCGGCCTCTGCCTTGCGTTCGGCGAGCGACGCGATCTGCGTCGAGGCGTTTTCGGCGCGCACCAGCCAGTTGCTGCGTTCGGCACCTATGGCGTCAAGCCGGCGTGTGCGTGCCTCGGCTTCTCGCCGCAAGCCCTCGTGGACGGCGCGCGCGTCGGCAAGCGCGGCCCGGTCGCGCGAGACATTGGCCGAGGACTGTTCGAGCTGCAATTGCAGGTCGCCGAGATCGGGCGCGTCCTGCAGCAGCATCTCGGCCTCGACGAAAGCCGCTGACGTCTCCTCATGGCTGTCGAAGATGCGGGCGCGCGCCTCATCCAGCGCGGCACGCCGGCTCGATAGTTCACCGCCGGCCTTTTCCGCCTCGGCCAGCGCACTGCGGGCGGCGTCCAGCCGGTGCTGGGCCTCACGTCCCGCCTGGCGCGTGTTGCGTTCGGCTTCGCTTGCCTGGCGGATCGCCTGCTCGGCCTGCGCTAGCGCTTCCTCGGCCTGGCGCAACACAAGCGTCGCTTGCACCGCTTCGGCATCGAGTTCCGCAAGCCGGTTCTTCTGTGCCAGCCTTTGTGCCGCGGCGGTCGGTGCATCGGCGCTGGCGGTCAGGCCGTCCCAACGCCACAGCGCACCCTGGCGGCTGACCAGGCGCTGGCCTGGAGCCAGAAGCCCCTGCAACCGGCGGCCGTCAGCGGCCTCGACGATGCCGATCTGCGCAAGACGTCGGGCTAGTTGCGCCGGCGCGCGAACCACGCTGGCAAGGCTCTTGATCCCTTCCGGAAGCGCGGCATCGCCGGGCTGGATTTCGCTTTCGCCCCAATGCGCCGGTGCACTGCGGTCGAGCGGCACGTCGAGGTCTTCGCCAAGGGCGGCCCCCAGTGCCGTCTCGAAGCCGCGCTCGACGCTGATCTGCTCCAGCACCGAAGGGAAGAGATCGCCGCTGGCCGCGTTCAGGATCTTGGCCAGCGTGCGCGCTTCGGTCTCGATCCGCGCCAGCTCGGCCTTGGCGTCCTGAAGCGGCGGGCGGGCAGCGCTTTCAGCGCCACGGCCGTCGATGACCGACTGTTCAGCCTGCTCCACCGCTGCCTCGGACTCCTCCAGCAACGCCATCGCCTGCTCGACCAGTACCTGCTTCTCGGCCGGATCCGGCAAGCCGGCGACCTTGGAGAGGATGTCCGACAATTCGCGGTCGACGTCGGCGAGTTGGCGGGCGAAGCGGTCGCGACGCTCCGCGGTTTCGCGCAAAGTCCGTTCGATCTGGTGGCGCGAGGCGGCGGCCTCGGCGCGCTCGGCGGTCAGCGCGGCAAGTTTGGCTTCGCTTTGCGCAAGCGTCGAGGCTGCCTGTTCGAATACCGCGCGGGTGGTGGCCTCGCGCTCGGCGGCGCCGGCGTTTTCGGAGTTCAGCGCGGCCTCTTCCGCACGCAGGCGCTCGAGAACGTCGGCATTGTCGCGCACCATCCGCTCTTCGCGGGCAATGTCGCCGTCGAGCTGCTGCAGCCGGCGTTCGAGTTCGGCCTGCCGGTTGCGGATACGGCCAGCTTCTTCCTCGATCTGCGACCTGGCGATCGACAGGCGCTGGAAAGCCGCGGCAGCCGCGGCTTCCGCGTCGCGCAGGTCAGGCAGGCGATGGGCGGAGATGCCTTGCTCCTTGGCCGCGTTCATCTGCGTGGCGGCGCGGTCGCCGACGAGCGCCGTTGCCGTGGCCAGCGCCGAACGCGCCTCGCCTTCCTGTGTCTTGGCCAGCGTCCAGCGCAGGTGCAAGAGCGTTGCTTCGGCCTTGCGGATGTCGGCCGACAGGTTCTTGAAGCGGGAAGCCTGGCGCGCCTGGCGCTTGAGGCTTTCGATCTGGCTTTCCAGCTCGCCCACGACATCGTCCAGGCGTTCGAGGTTCTGCTCGGCCGCCTTAAGCCGCAGTTCCGCTTCGTGGCGACGGGTGTGCAGGCCCGAAATACCGGCCGCTTCTTCGAGCAGGGCGCGACGGGCCTGCGGCTTGGCCTGGATCAGTTCGCCGATACGGCCTTGCCCGACCATCGAGGGCGAGCGCGCGCCGGTCGACTGGTCGGCGAACAGAAGCTGCACGTCCTTGGCACGCGCTTCCTTGCCGTTGATGCGGTAGAGCGAGCCGGCCTCGCGCTCGATGCGGCGCGATACCTGCAGTTCGTCGGCATCGTTGAAGGCGGATGGAGCCGAGCGGTCGCTGTTGTCGAGGAAAAGCGTGACTTCGGCGGTGTTGCGGGCGGGACGGGTGCCCGAGCCGGAAAAGATGACGTCGTCCATGCCGGACGCGCGCATGTTCTTGTAGGAGCTTTCGCCCATTACCCAACGCAGCGCCTCGACAAGGTTCGACTTGCCGCAGCCGTTCGGCCCGACAATGCCGGTCAGGCCGCGTTCGATGACGAACTCGCCGGGTTCGACGAAGGACTTGAAACCAAGAAGGCGGAGGCGCGAAAACTTCATTCGCGCGCCTCATACACCGGTTCGGCAAGAGTGTACCGAGGTTTTGCGATAGGACGCAGAGCGCGCGAACGGATGGAGAGCCAAGCAGCGCCGGAGCGCTGCCGCTTCAGCACTGAGCCGATGTCAGAGCAGAGGGTCGATGATGGCCGACATTTCCTCAATCGACATCGCCCCTTTGTAGGTCTTACCGTTGATGAAGAAGGTCGGCGTCGAGTCGACCTTGAATTCATTGGCGCCACGCTTCTGAACCGATCTCACATCGTCCAGAAGTTTCTGGTCCGTCAAGCAGGCCTCGAAGGACTCCTGTGTAAAACCGGCAAGCTTGGAAATTTGCAGCAGCGCTTCCTTGGTGTTCGACACGCCGACCCAGTTCGCCTGCTGCCTGAACAGCACGTCGACCATCGGGAAATAGTTATCCTTGGCGCAACGCGCCAGCATGAAACCGGCTTCGGCGCTCGGATCGAATGGGAATTCGCGCAGGATGTAGCGCGCCTTGCCGGTATCGATGTACTTGGTCTTCAAATCCGGAAAGGTGGTCTCGGCGAAATGCGCGCAGTGCGGGCAGGTCATCGAGGCGTATTCGACGATGGTGACCTTGGCGTCGTCCTTGCCGAGCTGCTTGTCGGGCAGCGCGCCCGGCTTCATCAGTTCGGTCATGTCGACGGTGCCCTGCGCTTCCGGTACCTGGACCGCGGCGGGCGTGGCCGGCTTTGCGGGCGTTGCCGGATTCGCGGGTTTGACATCCGCGGCCTTCGCCTCTTCGCCGGAATCACTGCAGGCGGCGAGCAGGGCCACCGCCGGGATTGCGGCCAGCGATGTCAGGACGTTTCTGCGAGAGAAGCTTTGGCCAAACGGGGGACGGCTCATACGAATCACCTGATAAGAGTTGGATTTTGCAATGCAAAGGCACGAAAAGGCGAGAGTTGGCGCGAATTAAGGCATCCCTGTCCCCAATCCAATCGTGAAACCTGACAAGGGCGATCACGAATGCGCGAGATTAACGACAAACCTATGACCGTTTCCAATCAGAACCAAGGGGATCGTCTCCGTTTGGGCCGACCGGGGCAACTGTAACCGTTCCACTTCGCCCTTGGCCAGACGGCCTCGGGATAGTCCCTGGGGTCATTGCAGCCGTCTAGGCTTTCCTTGCGCCCAGAATGGTCGCCCCCAGCCGTTCCAGCGAGGCGCGCAGCCCGTCATCCTCTATAAGCCCGACAGTATCGGACAATTTCGCCTTTTCGGCCGCGCTCAACGCCCTGAGGGTGGGTTTGGGCCGGGCTCTTCCCGAGCTTATCGGCTTCTGCACGATCCTGATGCGGCCTATCGCCCTGAAACCCAGGAAGGCGTTCACCCGGTTGATGATCTCGCCGGTCTCGTGCTGCAGATGAAGCGCGGCCATGCCTTCGCAGGCGATGACCAGTACGGCCGGCTCGAACGGATCATCCTCGTGCAGGCGGCGCGGCCACTGGATCTTTTCGGGCCGCGAATGGATGGCCAAGCGCGGTCCGGCAATCTCTTCCCACGACTGGACGAGACCGATCGAGATGCCTGCCCGCTTGCGCAGCACCGGGTCGAGGATGTCGGTGGCGAGATCGCTCACCGGAACGGGATTGCCGAAGCGCCTTTTCCCTGCCATGTGCGTTCTCCAGCCACGACCCAGCAGATACCGGCCAGGCCAACGCAAGATCAATGGCACCAGCAGACCAGACCCGCAAGGCCCAGACCAGCAAGGTCATCTCGGACGATACGGCGTCGCGCCTGCTCGCCTGGTATGACGCGCATCATCGCGAATTGCCGTGGCGCGTGACCCCGCGCGAGCATGCACGAGGTGTGCGGCCCGATCCCTACCGTATCTGGCTGTCGGAGGTGATGCTGCAGCAGACCACCGTCGAAGCGGTGAAATCGTACTTCCTCGCCTTTGTCGAGAAATGGCCCGATATCGAAGCGCTGGCCGCGGCGCCGACGGAGGATGTGATGAAAGCCTGGGCGGGGCTCGGTTACTACTCCCGCGCCCGCAACCTCAAGGCCTGCGCGGATCTGGTGGCGGCGCGCGGCGGCCGGTTTCCGGACACCGAGATCGGACTTCGAGAATTGCCGGGGATCGGCGCCTATACATCGGCGGCAATAACGGCCATCGCCTTCGACCGCCACGCCGCCGTCGTCGACGGCAATGTCGAACGCGTCATCTCACGGCTGTTTTCGATCACGACGCCGCTCAGCGAAGCCAAGGCCGAGATACGGGTCCATGTCGAGCGCATGGTGCCGGCGACAAGACCCGGCGACTTCGCCCAGGCGATGATGGATCTCGGCGCCACGATATGCACGCCGCGCCGGCCGCGCTGCATGCTGTGCCCGCTGCGCGAGGACTGCAGCGCCGTTGTTTCAGAAGACCCCGAAAATTTCCCGGTGCGGCTGCCAAAGGCCGACAAACCGCTGCGGCGGGGGGCTGCTTTCGTTGCCATGCGTGACGACGGTGCCATTCTTTTGCGCAAGCGGCCAGAGAAGGGGCTGCTCGGCGGCATGACGGAAGTGCCGACCACCGCCTGGACGGCGCGGATGGACGGAGCCACCACAGAGGCGGCAGCGCCCTTTGCCGGCGACTGGCGGCACGCCGGGACAATCGCGCATGTGTTCACCCATTTCGCGCTCGAACTCGAAGTCTTTCGCGCCCACATCAAAGGTGATGCCCTGGCAGGGCATTTCTGGTCGCCCGCCCATGAGATTTCAGGCGAGGCGCTGCCCACCGTCATGAAAAAGGCAATCGAGGCTGCGATACCCGGCGCGACGAAAAAACCGTCGCCATTGAGTGCAAAGAGGCCCCATGACTGAAATCCGCCACATCGTTTTCGACATCGGCAAGGTGCTGATCCATTACGATCCGAACATTCCCTTCAGCCGCCTCATTCCCGACGACGAAGAGAGAAAGTGGTTCTTCGACAATATCTGCACGCATGACTGGAACATAGAGCAGGATCGCGGCCGGACGTGGGAAGAGGCCGAAGCGCTGCTGATCGCAGAGCACCCCGAGCACGCCGAAAACATCCGCAATTTCCGTCGCCACTGGCACGAGATGGTGCCGCATGCCTATGACGACAGTGTCGCCATAATGCTCGGCCTGATCGACAGCGGCCACGATGTGACGATGCTGACCAACTTTGCTTCCGACACGCTGGCCGAAGCGCGCGAACGCTTCGATTTCCTCGATCGTCCGCGCGGCGTCACCATCTCGGGCGAGATTGGCAAGATCAAACCGGATCGTGGCATCTACGACCATCACGTGGCCGCGTTCGGCCTCGAGCCATCGGCGACGCTGTTCATCGACGACAGCCAGAAAAATGTCGACGGCGCCAAGGCCGCCGGCTGGCAAGCGGTGCTGTTCACCGATGCCAGCACGCTTAAAGCAGACCTTGAGCGATTGGGGATCAGGACGTGATCTCCATCGCTTGCGACGATCCGTTGAGCATTTGAATCAATAAATATGAGGCAGGCGGCAGAGCTCAGCCCCCTGCCCGTTCCATGCCAAGCCGGGCGATGCGGCGCAGTTCGTCGATGGGGGTAAGCCCGCCGCTGCGCTCATAATGCCAGAAGGTCCAGCCGTTGCAGGCGTCCAATCCCTGCACCTCGGCGCCGATCTTGTGGATCGAGCCGGCGCTGTCGCCGATCGCGACGGTCCCATCGGCGCGAACCTTGGCGGCCCAGCGCTTCTTGGCGTCATAGAGCGTGGCGCCGGGCGTCATCAGCCCGGTGTCGATCAGGCTGACGAAGGCGACGCGCGGCTCCGCGCGCTTGCCGGTGAGCACGGTGAGATCCGCCTCGTCGAGTGGCCGCACCGCGTCGATGCGCTCATTGGCGGCGTCGATATAGGCCTGCTCGCGCTCGATGCCGACGAAGTGACGGCCGAGGCGCTTGGCAACCGCGCCTGTCGTACCGGAGCCGAAGAACGGGTCGAGCACGACGTCACCCGGCTTGGTCGAGGCCATCATGATACGGGCAAGCAGCGCCTCGGGCTTTTGAGTCGGATGCAGTTTGTCGCCATTCTCATTCTTCAGGCGCTCGCCGCCGGTGCAGATCGGGAACAGCCAGTCGGAGCGCATCTGGATATCGTCGTTCGACGCCTTCAGCGCTTCGTAGTTGAAGGTATAGCCCTTGCCCTTCTGGTCACGCGAAGCCCAGATCATCGTCTCATGCGCGTTCTGGAAGCGGCGGCCGCGAAAATTCGGCATCGGATTGGTCTTGCGCCAGACCACGTCGTTGAGAATCCAGAAGCCGAGATCCTGCATCTTGGCCCCGACGCGGAAGATGTTGTGATAGGAGCCAATGACCCAGATGGTGCCGTTGGGCTTCAGCACGCGGCGTGCCGCCAGCAGCCAGGCGCGGGTGAAAGCGTCATAGGCTTCGAAGCTCTCGAACTGGTCCCAGTCGTCGTCGACCGCATCGACCTTGGACTGGTCGGGACGGTGCAGGTCGCCGTCGAGCTGCAGATTGTAGGGCGGATCGGCAAAGATGACGTCGATCGACTTTTCCGGCAGGCGGTCGAGCGCCGCGACGCAGTCGCCTTTCAGGATCGTGTCCAGCCATTCGGATTGCTGGGGAGCGTGGGAGAGCTCGTCGAGAAGACGCACGGCTGACATTTTTACACCCAAGGCACGCGTTACTGTTTACTGCCCGTTATGGTTACCGATCAGCGTAAATATTCGGTGAAGCTTT
The DNA here is from genome assembly GCF_020165595.1 of Mesorhizobium sp. BR-1-1-10. Classification (NCBI taxonomy): domain Bacteria; kingdom Pseudomonadati; phylum Pseudomonadota; class Alphaproteobacteria; order Hyphomicrobiales; family Phyllobacteriaceae; genus Mesorhizobium; species Mesorhizobium sp. BR-1-1-10. The sequence continues at coordinate 13,940 of NZ_JAIUIL010000007.1, forward strand.
ATCGATGCCGTGGAGGAGTTTGCGAAGCCGTGTCCATTGGTGTATGCCGCGCCGCTTGAGCCCTGAGCGGCCATTCCTCCACCCTCCATCGTTCGGATCACCATGCCCCAGCCAGATCTTGTCATCTTCGATTGCGACGGCGTGCTCGTCGATTCCGAAATCATCGCCGCGCGGGTCGAAGCTGAACTGATAACCCTGGCCGGATACGAAATCTCGGCGGAGGAGATTGCCGAGACCTATGCCGGCCTGACCTTCAAGGACATACTGATACGAATCGAGGAGAAGTCCAAAATCCCGTTCCAGGTGTCGCTGATCGACCGCGCCGAGGAACTGGTCGACCGCAAACTGCGCAGCGACGTGCGCGCCATCGAAGGCGTGCGCGAAGCGGTCGCCTCGGTCACGTCGCAACGCTGCGTCTGCTCCAACTCACGTTCGGAGCGGATCGAGTTCATGCTGGAGAAGGTGCATCTGTTGCCGTTCTTCGCCGGGCGCATCTTCTCGGCGATGGAAACGCCGACCGGAAAGACCAAGCCGGCTCCAGACGTGTTCCTGCATGCCGCCGAAAAGCTCGGCGTCAACCCGGCGAACACCTTCGTCATCGAGGATTCCGTGCACGGCGTCACCGGCGCCAAGGCCGCCGGCATGCGCGTGATCGGCTTTACGGGCGCCAGCCACAGCTATCCCGGCCATGCCGACGCCTTGACAGAGGCCGGTGCCGAGACGGTGATCCGCCGCTGGGCGGAACTGAAGAGTGTCATTGCCGCTCTGTCGGAGTGGTCGGCGGATGCCTGAGATGCGTGCGTCCGGCTGGAGGCAAGCCAGGCCGACAGCCGCCTAGTTCGTCGCGGCCGTCTTCTTCCTGTGGGTCTTCTTCCTCGGCTTGTCGGTCGTCGCCTTCGGCGCGGTTTCGTCGTAACCGGCATAGGCTTGATAGTCCTGCGCCGTCGGCGCCGGTACGACGACATTGGAATCGGTGAAGACAAACTGGGTCGCGACCGAGGGATCGGTCACCTGAACCTGATACTGGTGGATCTGCGAATAAAGCACGTCGGTGCCGTGCATGACCGCGGTGCGGATCGGCATGGTGATGGTGCCTGGCGTGAATTTCGGCCCTGGCACGATCTTGCCGGCAACCGCGATCTTCATCGTCAGTTGTCCGTCGGCACGGCTGCAATCGCGGGTCACGTCGCTGATCGACGCCTGATAAATGATCCTCGCCGAATCGTCGGGCGGCGTAGCAGCAGCGGCGTCAGCGGCGGCCTGGGCCGCGGCATCCGCAGCGGCATCGCCGGTCTTCTTGAGCTTCGGCTTGGGCTTCTGCACCTCGTTGACATAGGTGTTGAAGAAGGCCGTGCCGTCGCGCACCGTCACCCTTGGGCAATAGGCGTTCAGCTGGCTGGCCAGCACCTTGGGATCCTGCGGCGGCGGTGGCGCCGTCGGATCCTTCTTGCCGAAACCGAGGTTCAGGATGCCATTGTCGCCTGATTGGCAGCCCGCGGCGGCAAGCATAAAGCCCGTGAGCGCAAGACCCGCCAAAAAGCGACCACTTGATATACGAAACGCCATGAAACTGCACTTCCCTCTCGCAAAGCTGGTGACGTATATCAACCGCGCGGCAAAAATGCGACTAGAGCCGGTGCAGAAATTAACCACCTTGTGGTGAACGGAAAAACAGGCGGCAAACGGATCTGTGACATGCATTATGTGAGCACCCGCGGCGAAGCGCCCGCGCTTGGATTTTCCGACGCCATCCTGGCGGGCCTGGCGCGCGATGGCGGCCTCTACGTGCCGCGCGAATGGCCGCATTTCTCGCCATCCGAGATCCGAGCCATGCGCGGCCTCGCCTATCCCGACCTCGCCATACGCGTGCTGACGCCGTTCCTGGGCGGCGAGATCGCCGCGCCGGTCTTCGAGCGCCTGGTCCGCGAAGCCTATGCCACCTTCCGCCATGAGGCCGTCTGCCCGCTGGTGCAGACCGGCGCCAACACTTTTGTCCTCGAACTCTTTCATGGGCCGACACTGGCGTTCAAGGACGTGGCGATGCAGTTGCTTGCCCGGCTGATGGACCATGTGCTTGCCGAACGCGACCAGCACGCCACCATCGTCGGCGCCACGTCGGGCGATACCGGTGGCGCGGCCATAGACGCCTTCGCCGGGCGCAGCCGCACCGACATCTTCATCCTTTTTCCGCATGGCCGCGTCTCGCCGGTGCAGCAGCGGCAGATGACGACGTCGAAGGCTGAAAATGTGCATGCGCTGGCGATCGAGGGCAATTTCGACGACTGTCAGGGCTTGCTGAAGGACATGTTCAACGATCACGGCTTCCGCGACCAGGTGTCGCTGTCGGGGGTCAATTCGATCAACTGGGCACGCATCATGGCCCAGATCGTCTATTATTTCTCCTCGGCATTGTCGCTCGGCGCGCCGGACAGGCCGGTCTCCTTCACCGTGCCGACCGGGAATTTCGGCGATATCTTCGCCGGCTACGCCGCCAAGAAGATGGGCCTGCCGATCGACCGGCTGGTCATCGCCACCAACGACAACGACATATTGGCACGCACCTTCGCGACCGGCGAATACCGGACCAAAGGGGTGTTTGCGACCACCTCGCCGTCGATGGACATCCAGGTTTCGTCGAACTTCGAACGCCTGCTTTTCGAGACGTCAAACCGCGACGCCGCAACGGTGCGGCGCTACATGGCCGGCCTCAAACAATCGGGCGCCTTCACCATCGAAGCCGCGGAAATCGCCGGTATGCGAACCGAATTCGACGCCGGCCGCGCCGATATGGACGAGGTTGCCGCCACCATCCGCTCGACGCTGGCAAACAGCAACTACCTGCTCGATCCACATACGGCGGCAGCCATGCATGTGGCGGCGTCCAGGGCTGCGGGCGCCGTGCCGATGGTGGTGCTCGGCACCGCCCATCCGGCGAAATTCCCGGCCGCCGTCGAAGCCGCCAGCGGTGTCTCGCCCGCCCTGCCCGCATGGCTAGGGGGATTGATGACATTCGAGGAAAAACACACGGTACTTCCATCCGACCTCAAAATGGTGGAAGATTACGTCAGTCGCCGCGCGCGGGCGGCGCGTTAGGGAGTACGAGCCATATGGGTGTTGAGGTAAGCCGTCTGTCGAACGGCCTGACAGTCGCCACCGAAACCCTTCCAAGTATCGAATCGGTTGCCTTGGGTGCCTGGGTCAAGTCGGGTGCCCGCAATGAACGCGAAGACGAGCACGGTATGGCCCATCTGCTCGAGCACATGGCGTTCAAGGGGACGAAGCGGCGAAGCGCCTTCGAGATCGCCTCGGAAATCGAGGACGTCGGCGGCGAGATCAATGCGGCCACCAGCGTCGAGACCACGTCCTACTACGCCAGGGTGCTCTCCGACGATGTGCCGCTGGCCGTCGACATCCTGTCCGACATTCTGCAGGAGTCCGAATTCGACCCGCAGGAACTTGAGCGCGAACAGCACGTCATCCTGCAGGAGATCGGTGCCGCGCACGACACGCCCGACGACATCGTCTTCGACCGTTTCACCGAGACGGCCTTTCGCCACCAGACCATCGGCCGCTCGATCCTGGGTACGCCCGAAACGGTAAAATCCTTCACCTCCAAGCAGTTGCACGATTTCATCGAACGCCAGTATGGCGCCGAGCGCATGGTGATCGTGGCCGCAGGCGACATCAAGCACGACAAGTTCGTGCGCGAGGTCGAAAACCGGCTCGGCGGTTTCCGCAGCAAGGCCGACAGCACCATCCCGCAATACGCGCAATATGTCGGCGGCGACTTCCGCGAGGACCGCGACCTGATGGACGCGCAGATCGTGCTGGGCTTCGAGGGCCGCGCCTACCATGTGCGGGATTTCTACGCCTCGCAGGTGCTGTCGATGATCCTCGGCGGCGGCATGTCATCGCGCCTGTTCCAGGAGGTCCGCGAAAAACGCGGCCTCTGTTACTCGGTCTACGCCTTCCACTGGGGCTTTTCCGATACGGGCATATTCGGCGTTCACGCCGCGACGGGCCAAAGCGACATCGCCAAGCTGGTGCCTGTCATCATCGACGAGTTGCAGAAGGCCGGCGAGAGCATCCTGCAGGAAGAGCTCGACCGTGCGCGCGCCCAATATCGGGCCGGCCTGATCATGTCGGCCGAAAGCCCGGCCAGCCGCGCCTCGCAGATCGCGCGGCAACTACTCCTTTTCGGCAGGCCGATCGCGAAGGAAGAGCTGATGGAGCGCCTGGCGGCGCTGACGATCGAGCGCCTTACCGACCTGTCGTCGCGGATGTTCTCGACCAAGCCGACGCTTACCGCTGTCGGGCCCGTGGGTACGCTGGCACCATATGAGGCGATCCTCGATTCGCTTCCGGGCACGCAGACCACGGCCCGCAGGCTCGCCGTCTAAGTCCCAAGCGCCGTGTTCGCGCTCCCTTTCTTTCGCCGTGACCTGCCGGCACTGAAGGGCAACCTCGTCACGCTGCGCGTGCCGTTCACCAACGACTACCGCGAGTGGTCGGCGGTGCGCGGCGAAAGCCGGGCGTTCCTGGAGCCATGGGAGCCGCGCTGGACCCCGGACGAACTCGACCGCACGGCATGGCGCCTGCGCATCAGCCGCTATCGCGAGGACTACGCACAGGGAACCGCGATCGCCTTCTTCATCTTCGAGAAGTCGAGCGGCAAGCTCGCGGGCGGCATCACGCTCGGCAACATACGCCACGGCGTCTCGCAAAGCGGCCATGTCGGCTACTGGATCGGCGAGCGCTTCGGCGGCCGCGGGCTGATGACAGACGCGGTCAAGGTGGTGGCCCGCTTCGCCTTCGATACGCTGAGGTTGCACCGGATCGAAGCCGCCTGTATTCCCGACAATATCAGGTCGATCCGCGTGCTTGAAAAAGCCGGATTCCGGCGCGAAGGACTTCTGCGATCCTATCTCAGGATCAACGGCATCTGGCAGGATCACTACCTCTACGCCCGGATCGCCGACGATCCGCCGGGCGCTGGAACGAAGGACTGATTTTTGACGAATTCCCTGCGAAACGGGCCGCTGTTCGCCTTTCTTCTGGCGACGATGCTGACGCTGTGCGCGGCTTCGTCGGCCTTTGCCGTAGAACCGATCAAGATCGCCCGCGACGATGTCGCGCTCGATCTTTCGCGCGCCGTCGAAATCTACCGCAACCAGGGTGAGAACTTCCAGGTGTCGACCGCGCCCGGGCCGGACGGCATCGTGCGGCGGATCGAGGTCGAAGCCAACGATGCCCGCTCGACCGGCGACTGGGCTGTCTTCGCGCTCGCCAACACCACCGACCAGCAACTCGATCGGCTGATCGTGGCGCCGCACTTCCGGCTGGTCAATTCCGGCATCTTCTGGCCGGATCTGGGTTCTACGCGCATCGCCGCCATCACGCCCAGCGAAGGCTTCGCGCTCGACCGCCAGACCAGCCCCGACGCCGACGTGTTCCGGGTGACGCTGAACCCCGGCACGGTGATCACCTTCATCGCCGAACTCGCCTCGCCGAAGCTGCCGCAGGTCTACCTCTGGGATCCGGAATCCTACAAGGATTCGGTCAATTCCTACACGCTGTTTCGCGGCATCGTCATCGGTATCGCCGGCCTTCTGGCGCTGTTCCTGACCATCCTGTTCGTGGTCAAGGGGACGTCGATGTTCCCGGCGACGGCGGCCCTCGCCTGGGCGGTGCTTGCCTATATCTGTGTCGATTTCGGCTTCCTCAACAAGGTCATCGAGATCTCGCCAGGCAACGAGCAGATGTGGCGGGCCGGCACCGAGGTGGCGCTGGCAGCGACCTTCGTGGTGTTCCTGTTTGCCTATCTCAACCTCAACCGATGGCACGGCCATTTCAGCTACGGCGCCCTGGTCTGGATTCTGGGGCTGCTGCTGATCGCCGGCGTCGCAATCGTCGATCCGGCGGTCGCCGCCGGCATCGCCCGCATCTCGTTTGCCGCGACCGCACTGACCGGGCTCGGCTTGATCATTTTCCTCGGAATTCGTGGTTATGACCGAGCGATCATGCTGGTGCCCAGCTGGGTCATGGTGCTGTTGTGGTTATGCGGATCGTGGATGGCGATCACCGGCATGCTCGACAACGATATCGCCCAGCCGGCACTTGGCGGCGGCTTGATCCTGATCATCCTGCTGATCGGCTTCACCGTCATGCAGCACGCCTTTGCTGGCGGTGCGCTGCATCAGGGGCTGTTCTCCGACCTCGAGCGGCAGGCGCTGGCGGTCGCGGGATCGGGCGATACGGTGTGGGATTGGGACGTGCTGCGCGACCGCGTGGTGACCAAACCCGACGTCAGCATCCAGCTCGGCCTTGCGCCCAACAGCCTGGGTGGTGCCGCCCGCAACTGGCTGCCGGTGTTGCATGCCGACGACCGCGACACATTCCGCACCACGCTCGACGTGGTGCTGGAACATCGCCGCGGCCGGGTGTCGCAGAATTTCCGCTTGCGTGGCGCCGACGGGCACTATCACTGGTTTGCCCTGCGCGCGCGACCCGTCATCGGATCGGACGGCGAGGTGATCCGCTGCGTCGGTACCATGGTCGACATCACCGAACAGAAGAAATCCGAGGAACGGCTGCTGCACGACGCCGTGCACGACAATCTGACCGGCCTGCCAAACCGCGAATTGTTCATGAACCGGCTGGAGGCGATCATTTCGATCGCCCGCACCGAAGAGAAGGTGCGGCCGACCGTCTTCGTCATCGATATCGACCGCTTCAAGCAGGTCAATGACGGGCTCGGCATTTCGGCCGGCGACACCATCCTGCTCACCATAGCGCGCCGCCTGCACCGGCTGCTCAAGCCGAAGGATTCGCTGTCGCGCTTCGCCGGCGACCAGTTCGCCCTGATGCTTTTGTCCGAGCAGGACCCTGCCCGCATCGCCGGCGTGGCCGATGCGATCAAGCATGCGATCAACAATCCGATCACCTTTGCCAAGCGCGAAATCGTGCTGACCGCCTCGATCGGCCTGATCACCTGGACCTCGGCGCAAACCTCGGCCGAGGACATGGTCAAGGACGCCGAGCTCGCCATGCACCAGGCCAAGCGTTTCGGCGGCGACAGGATCGAGCCGTTCCGCCCGGCGTTCCGCACCGTCGGCACCGATCGCCTGCAGTTCGAATCCGATCTGCGGCGCGCCATCGAGCGGCGCGAATTCACGCTGGCCTACCAGCCGATCGTGCGGCTCGAGGATGGCAGCGTCGCCGGCTTCGAGGCCCTGCTGCGCTGGGACCATCCGCGCCGCGGCATGATCCCGCCGGCCGATTTCATCCCGGTCGCGGAAAGCTGCGGGCTGATCGTGCAGCTTGGGCTGTTTGCCATGCAGCAGGCGGCTGAGGATCTGGCAGGATGGCAAAAGCAGATCGGCGACGCGCCGCTGTCGGTGTCGGTCAACCTGTCCAGCCGCCAGCTCATCCGCCGCGACCTGGTCAGCGACGTGCGTTCCGTGATCGCGCGCGCCAATTTGAAGCCGCGCTGCTTCCGGCTCGAACTGACCGAGTCGCTGGTCATGGACAATCCCGAGCAGACGGCCCATGTGCTGACCAAGCTCAAGCAGCTCGGCATCGGCCTGTCGCTGGACGATTTCGGCACCGGCTATTCATCGCTCGCCTATCTGACGCGGTTCCCGTTCGACACCATCAAGATCGACAAGAGCTTCGTCGACGACAGCACGCCAAAACGCGCGGTGTTGCTCAAATCCATGGTCAACATGGCGCATGAGCTCGGCCTTTCGGTGGTCGCCGAGGGCATATCGGACGAGCGCGATGCGTTGGAGCTGCGCCAGATGGGATGCGAATATGTCCAGAGCTTCATGTTCGGCGCGCCGATGCCAGGCGACCAGGTGCTGAAGACGCTGAAGGAGCAGTATCCGCTCACGCAGGCCTAATGCATGTCACCCGGAAGTGTCCTCGGTTCCGGAACAACGACATGCATCACTATTGTTGCGAGAGTCGCAGCGCATTGACCAATGCTGACAGCGCCGCTGGCTGAAGCTGACGACTGGGATAATACAGGAAAAAGCCTGCGATTGGCGGCGTCCATTCCTCCAGGACGCGGACAAGCCGTCGCTCCGCGATATACTCCGCGACTTGCTCTTCATAGGCGAGACCGAGACCAACGCCGGCGAGCGCCGCCTGAATCACCAGGTGAGTATCGTCGATTATGAGCGAGCCGCTGGCGTTGATCGTGACCGACTTTCTCGCCCGCTCGAACTCCCACCGAGATGGACCGCCTGGAAGACGCAGGGCTATGCATTGATGATCCTTGAGATCCCTCGGCTTTTGCGGGATTCTTCGTGATGAGAAATAACCAGGCGATCCCACCACAGCCAGCCGCAACTCCGGCGTGACGCGTACCGCGATCATGTCTTTCTGAATATACTCGCCGAGCTGGATACCGGCATCGAACTCGCCGGCAACGAGGTCTACAGGGCCTGTCGTGGTGACAACGTCGAGAACGATATCGGGGTAGGCCTGGGCGAATGCCGCGAGCCGTGGCAGCAGCACCATTACGGCGGCCGAGCGTGACATCACAATTCGAAGGCGCCCCGCAGGGCGCCGCCTGAGGCTTCGCGCTCCGTCAAGGGCAGCAGCGATTTGCTCAAGCGCCGGAGACAGGTCTTTCAAGAGAGCGGCCCCTGCGGCTGTTGGCGCGACGCTCTTCGTCGTTCGAGCCAAAAGCCGCAGCTCGAGCCGCTGCTCGAGCCCACGGATAGTGTGACTCAGCGCAGATTGAGACACGCCTAGTTTTGCCGCGGCTCGTGTAAAGCTTCGTTCCCGGGCGACCATCGCGAACGCGGCGAGTTCGTTCAGTTCGCTTCTCATCATTCATGAGTATCACTCATGAGGCCTTGCTGTGCAACAGGCCTATCCTCATAGGTGACTCTGTCCTAGCTTTGATCGGCAACGGCAGATTGAGGTACTCTATGATCGTAACATTCCGCAGCGGTAACGTCCTCGGCTGTACCGCCGGCGCCTGGCGGGTCTGGTCGCTCTCGGACGGCTATATTGAGATGCCGGCGGACCTTCTGCGCGATCCGCGCGACAAACCGGTGCCGCAAGTCGCGCAGGCAGGGGCGCTCCGCCTGTCCGTCAATTGCTTTGCCCTCGCAGGTCCAGGCGTTGACGGCATTCTGATCGACAGTGGAGGAGGAGGCTGGGCCTCAACAACAGGACGCCTCGAGCAGACACTAGCCGAAGCCAGCATCGATCCTGCCTCGATCACGGTCTTGGCGCTCACCCATGCCCACCAGGATCATGTGTACGGGCTTTTGACGCCGGACGACCGGGTGCTCTTTCCGAATTTGAAGGCGATCGCAATCGCCGAGGAGGCTGTCGAGAGCTTTCTCGCCGAAACAGACCTTGCGCGGTTCAGATCCTTGTTGAAGCCCGTGCGGAATGGCGACCAGGTGGCCAAGCGACTGCGAGCAGTTGCCCTGCCGGGTCATGCTCCCGGTCACATCGGCTACGCATTCGACACGGACGAGGCCCGCTTCCTGTTCTTCGGGGACATCGTTCATGTGCCGGCGTTGCAGTTTGGCAATCCCGCGTTGAGTTGGGGTTATGACGACGACCAAGCGATCGCACGCGCAACGCGCCAGAAGGTTTTCCGCGACGCGGCCGAGGCTGGAACATGGATCGCCGGAGCGCACCTTGGCTGGCCGGGCATCGGCCGCGTGATGCGTGAGGACGGAGCGTACGGCTATGAGCCGGCATAGCGGATAACAAGCCGGACACGCGGTTTCGCCTGTTTACGCAATTCCAAGCCTGAACAGCTCTCGCGCACCGCCATGGGATGAGATTGCGCTAACGGCGCAGCGTTCCGGCTGCGCCTTACCTGGCGAAGGGACCCTGGCCGGCAAAGACGAGGCTCAAGCGTGCCCGGCGGCCAGGCTGAGATGGGCGAGATCGATGCCGATGGAGGCGAGAATCCGGTCGTATTTGCGTTCGATGTCGGCATCGAACAGCAATTCCGGCGTCGCCGGGCAGGTCAACCAGCCGTTCTCAGCGATCTCGGTTTCCAACTGGCCGGCGCCCCAGCCGGAATAACCGAGCGCCATGAGCGCGCGGCGCGGCCCGCGCCCTGACGATATCGCCCGCAGTATGTCGACGGTCGCGGTCAGGCAGATGTCGTCGGAAACGGTGAGCGAGGAATCCACACGGTAGTCGCCCGAATGCAGGACGAAGCCCCGGCTGCGGTCGACAGGCCCGCCATTGCGCACGACGAAATCGCGCGCCTGTGCCGGCAGGCGGATCGCCTCCTGCTCGTTCATGATGCCAAGCTGTACCAGAAGGTCCGGGAACAGCATCTGCTGCGTCTGGTTGATGATCAGGCCCATCGCGCCTTCATCGCTATGGGCGCAGATGTAGATGACCGAGCGCGTGAAACGGTCGTCCTTCATACCAGGCATGGCAATCAGGAACTGATCGTCGAGAAAGCCGCGGCCGGCGGCTGTCTTTTTGTGGCGCAACAAATCCATGCCAGGGAAGGTAACGCGTTTCCCCAGCGCCGAAAAGATGCGCCGTAGCGGATTCGACCAAAGCTCATATTGCGAGTCCGGCCTTGGCTTGCCCGCAAAGGTCACGCAAATATGATATCAGCACGGCCATGAAATCATTGCGCGGCCACGAAGGGACGATCAAATCACCGCCATGCAAAGCTTGAAAATCCTGTTGCTCGGCGCCGCCATTGGATTGGCGGCCGCCCTCCCCGCCAGCGCCTCCTCATCCGCCTGGTACAACAGCGAAGGCGGCAAGGTGCGGCTGGTGACATCCGGCAAGCCGGACGACGCCGGCCGCATACACGGTGTTCTCGATATCGCGCTCAAACCCGGCTGGAAGACTTATTGGCGCGACCCGGGCGATGCAGGTGTGCCGCCGCAGCTCGACGTCTCGGCCAGCACCAATATAACCGATGCGACACTGTCTTTTCCCGCGCCGCAGCGCCACGATGATGGCTATGGCAAATGGGCCGGTTACAATTATCCGGTTTCCTTGCCCGTGACGTTCACGCTGGCGGCGCCGAACCAGCCGGCGGTCATCGATGCCGACGTCTTTCTCGGCATTTGCGAATCCATCTGCATCCCCGTGCAGACACGGCTGAGCGTCGACCCCGCTTCCGATCCCGATAATGCCGACGACGCGGCGTTGGTGAAGGCGAGTTTCACCGCACTGCCGGCGGCGGCAAAGCCTGACTTCGGCATCAAGGTGCTGCCCGGCGATCACGAGACGCTGGTTGTCGAGGCAAGTTTTCCTGGCGATCCGCAGGCAGCGGATTTCTTCGTTGCCGGCGAGCGCGACTATATGTTCGGCACACCTTCCCGCTCGGAAAAGGACGGCAAGCTGATCTTCACCGTGCCGATCCTCGATCGCCCTTCGACGACGCCGACCGACGGCGGGCTTCACTACACGTTGACGAGTTCGGCGGGCGCGGTCGAAGGGTTGCTGCCTTTCCCTTGATGGCGCCGCGATGGTTGCAGGAAGCCGCCGAGTTCGTTACGCAAGCACGCGTCTTTCCCCATCCCAAGCGAGGAATTCATGACCATCTCCGTTGGCGACAAGCTGCCCGAGGCGACCTTCAAGACCATGACCGCGGACGGCGCCAAGCCGATCACGTCGGCCGAGATTTTTCCGGGCAAGAAAGTGGTGCTGTTCGGCGTTCCCGGCGCCTTCACGCCGACCTGCAGCAACAACCACCTGCCCGGCTATCTCGAGAACCATGACGCGATCCTGGCGCGCGGCGTCGACACCATCGCCGTCGTTTCGGTCAATGACGTCCACGTCATGGGCGCCTGGGCGCGCTTCACCGGTGGCGAAGGCAAGATCCTGTTCCTCGCCGACGGCAATGGCGATTTCGCCAAGGCGGTCGGCCTCGACGCCGACTATTCCGGTGGCGGCATGGGCCTGCGCTCGAAGCGGTTTTCGATGATTATCGACGACGGCAAGGTTACCGCGCTCAATGTCGAGACCAAACCCGGCGTCGACGAGTCCGGCGCGGCTCATATTCTGGGCCAACTTTGAACTTCGACGGCCAATCACGCGAGGCCGCAATGGCCGGCCTCGCGTGACAAGCAGCCGCGCTCCAGAATTGCCGGTTTTCGGGGGGATCCTACGATGTTTGACATCTTCTGGCGCGCTGTCGCGATCGGCGTCGGCGCGACCGTCCTGATGGATCTCTGGGCCTTCTTCCTGCACAAGGCGTTCGGCCAGCCACGCCCGAACTGGGGGCCGGTCGGGCGCTGGGTCTGGCACCTCCGCGACAAGGTGTTTCACGACGATATCGGCGATGCGGCGCCCTACGCGTATGAACAGGCGCTGGGCTGGGCCTTCCATTACTTCGTCGGCATCGCCTACGGCATAATCCTGGTGATGCTGGCGGGCGCGGGCTGGCTGGCCGCGCCGACCTTCCTGCCGGCCTTCATCCTCGGCATCGTTACCGTCGGCGCCGGCTGGTTCCTGCTGGCGCCAGGCATGGGCGCCGGCTGGGCGGCCTCGAAGCGGCCGAATCCGATGCGGGTCCGCGCCCTCAATCTGGTCTCGCACACGGTGTTCGCGCTCGGGCTCTACGGTACGGCGCTGCTGATCCGGTAGACAGCTAGAACAGACTGTTCAGATCCCGCCGCCCGTCGACCACACGGACGATTTCAACCCACTCCACTGGGCCATCGTCCGTGTTTGGAATCGTTTCGTAGAGCAGTACAAAAGGCGCCTCCACCAGCATTCGTGCGGAAGGCCTGATATCCGGTCGCCTGACACCCATGCGCGGCTGGTCTGCCAGCTGCACGCGCTTCTAACTGATCGTAGTAACGATCGGCCGCCCGTATGTTTTCGCTGCCTATCGTCACGTAGATGTCGATGAGGTCAGCCTTGGCCGCGGGTGACCAGACTAGCCTAACGGCCGTTCCGCGAGGTTTCCGTCAGCTCTCGCCGAGCTTCCTTTCGCAACACGTCGAAATCCACAGGCTCCGGTCTCCCGCTTGCCTTGCCTTCATCCCACAACCGTCTCAGCCGGCGAACATCGTCATGCCGCAGTTCGCGCTTGGCCAGCCAATCCCGCATCGCTTCACGCACGATCTCGCTTGCAGTGGCATACTCGCCCGCCTCCACGGCCTCGCGCATCAGGGCTGCCTGTTGTGGGGTCACAGCCACGCTCATTTTTTCAACGTTCGCCACGCTGCGTCCTCTCTTGCATTGCTCGATAGTGGGAAATATTACTCCCATCCACATCCTCGAGCAACTGCGATGTCGCGAGAAGAGCCTGTCCTTGCGCTACGAGTACGGCTGCGGTACGCCGATCAGGACAGCCTGTCGATCGGTCGCCATCCATGAATAATTTGGCGCGTGTGGGTATCGAAGGCGAAATAGTTGCCGCCGCCCGCCAGCTGATCGGCTTCGCGGCTGATTTGCCTGCCGCTGAGCGACAGTAGCAGGAGCGTACCGACACCGCCATGTCCGACAAGGGCGATGTTGCTGCCGCCGGCACCGAGGACGGCCTCGACCTCGCTCACGATGCGCTGCTGTGCGTCGATGGCCCGCTCCCAGCCACGAATGCTTTCGTGCGGATTGGCGAAGAACCGGTCGGCGACCGCCTCGAACTCCGGAGGCGGCAGGAAACCCGTCGCCGACCGGTCGTTCTCATGCATCCGTTCCCTCACCTGCACCGCAAGGTCGAGGTGCCGCCCGAGCACCTCGGCGGTTTCAACGGCCTTGCGTTCGCCCGACGACACCACACGCCCGATCGATGCGATCCACGGCTGGTTCAGCATTGCATGCGCCCTGGCACGACCGATGTCGGATAGACCCCAATCCGGCACGGGCACGCTGGCGTCGATCTGAACCTGAGGATGGGTGATGTAATAGGCGATCGGCATAACAGAAATTCTCCTGTCGGCCGGGCGCAGCGAGTGCCAGAAGCTCAATAGCTCTGGGTCGAACGACGCGCCTTCGGGGCCAGCGGCTGCTTTGCCTGGACATCCGGCTTTGGCGCCGACACTACCGGCCTGAAAGGCCCTTTCTTGAACGGCGCCATGCCTTCCCTTGCCAGTTCGTCGGCGCGCTCGTTCTCGATGTGGCCGGCATGGCCCTTCACCCAGTTCCAGGTGACCTTGTGGCGCCGGTTGGCCTCGTCCAGCGCCTGCCAGAGTTCCCCGTTCTTGACCGGCTTCTTGTCGGCGGTCTTCCAGCCATTCTTCTTCCAGCCATGGATCCATTTGGAAATTCCGTCCATGACGTATTTGCTGTCGGTATGAAGCTCGACCGTGCAAGGCTCCTTCAACGCATTCAGCGCCGAAATGGCCGCCAGCAATTCCATGCGGTTGTTGGTGGTTTCGGCCTCGCCGCCGAAGAGTTCCTTGGTGGTGCCGTTGAAGCGCAGGATGGCGCCCCAGCCGCCGGGGCCGGGATTGCCCGAACAGGCGCCATCGGTAAAGATTTCAACCTGCTTGCTCATGACACCCCGTTTTCGGCCAATCCATATTCCGAAGGAAATCTGATCGCCCGATGGAACCGCATCCTTCGGATATATTCGGACGGGTCGCGTTTCATCACCAGTCCGCCATCGGGGACGGTCAGCCAGTCGTAAAGCCGGGTCAGCATGAAGCGTAGCGCCGAACCGCGCGCCAGCATCGGCAGCGCCGCTTTCTCGTCATCGCTCAGGGGGCGCACGCTTTGATAACCGGCAAGCAGTGCCTTGCCCTTGGTAAGGTTGAAGGAAAAATCCTTCTCGAAACACCAGGCGTTGAGGCAGGTGGCGACATCATAGGCATAGAGATCGTCACAGGCGAAATAGAAATCGATCAGCCCCGAAAGCTTCTCGCCCAGGAAAAAGACATTGTCCGGGAACAGATCGGCATGAATGATGCCCTCGGGGAGGCCCTTGGGCCAGTTCCGCTCGAAATCGGCAAAGTCGGCATCGACCTCGGCCGCAAGGCCCGGCTCGACCTCGTCGGCGCGGCCGCGAGACGCATCCCAAAGCTTGCGCCAGCCGTCGAGGGCGAGCGCGTTCGGACGCGTCATCGGAAAGTCGGCGCCGGCCAGGTGCAGCGCCGCCAGCGCCTTGCCGACCTCGGCGCAATGCGTTGCGGCCGGTCGCCGCAGCGAAAGTCCTTCGAGGAAGGTGATGATCACGGCCGGCCGGCCGGCCAGCGTGCCGATGACGCTGCCGTCATGCGCGGTCACCGGCAGCGGGCAGGACACCCCCTTGCTGGCGAGATGGCCCATTAGCCCGAGGAAAAACGGCAAATCCGCCTTCTCGACCCGCTTTTCATAGAGCGTCAGGATGTAGGAGCCGCTCGAGGTGTGCAGCAGGAAGTTCGAATTCTCGGTGCCTTCGGCGATGCCCTTGTAGGATAGGAGATCGCCGACCGGGTAGTGCTTCAGGAAAGCGCCGAGTTCGCCCTCCGCAACATCGGTATAGACCGCCATGGCCGTTCACGCGGTCCCATTGACGAAGGCCATGTCGGCCGGCGTCAGTTCGACATCGCGCAGTACCCGCATGACCGGAAAATCCTCTGTTTCGGTGGCCGTGACAGCCAGGTCGATGGTGACGTCGAAACGCTGGCGGAACGCGTCGATGATCTCGTCGACGATGATCTCCGGCGCCGATGCTCCCGCCGACAGGCCGAGCGTCGAAATGGTGCCGATATCATTCCACGGAATTTCAGCGGCGCGCTGCACGAGAAGCGACATCGAGGCACCTGCCCGTTCCGCAACTTCGACAAGGCGGCGCGAATTCGAGGAATTGGGGGCGCCGACGATCAGATAGAGATCAGCACCCGGGGCGGTGTCCTTGACCGCTTCCTGGCGGTTGGTGGTGGCGTAGCAGATCGATTCCGCCGCCGGCGCCTGCAGGTCCGGAAAGCGCTCCTGCAACGCGCGAATGATGCCGGCGGTATCCTCGACCGAGAGCGTGGTCTGGGTGACGAAACCAAGTGCTTTTGGATCGGCCGGTACAAGCCGGGCTGCGTCGGCTTCGGTCTCGATCAGCGTTACCGCGCCTTCCGGCAACTGCCCCATTGTGCCGATCACCTCGGGGTGCCCAGCATGACCGATCAACAGCACATGGCGGCCAAGCCGCTGGTGACGCATCGCCTGCTTGTGGACCTTGGAGACCAGCGGACAGGTTGCGTCGAGATAGAACAGGTTGCGCGCCTGCGCATCCGCCGGCACGGACTTGGGCACACCGTGCGCGGAGAAGACGACCGGCGACTGCCGATGTTCGGCCGGGATTTCGGAAAGTTCCTCTATGAAGACGGCCCCAAGGCTCTGCAGCCCCTCGACGACATAGCGGTTGTGGACGATTTCGTGGCGGACATAGACCGGGGCGCCATATTTTTTCAGCGCCAGCACGACGATCTGGATGGCACGGTCCACGCCCGCGCAAAAACCGCGCGGCTGGCAGAGCCGGATCGTCAGAGGAGGCTTGGCGATTGTGTGAAGCATCAAATCCTGCCGGTTGGTCAGCGCCGAAATGAGGTGCCTACCCCTGCCCTGTCAAGGGTATCGGTGGAAAGAGAGGCGTCGCTTGCGTTCATTCCTCTTTCGCGGGCCGGCGAAGCCGGAGGACAAGCACCGCGGCGAGTGCCGCGGCAAGCCCGTACCAGGTGACGGCATATTGCAGATGGCTGTTCGGCAGGTCGATGATGGTGACACCCCCGACCGGAAGGCCGCCGGGATTTGGCGTCTTGTCGGCATCGATGAAGATCGGCACCAAGGTGAACCCAGCCGGCAGGCCGGCGCTCGCGGCCATGACGTCGCGGTCCTTCCAGTAGAAGATGTTCTTCCCCACGTCATTGTCGGGAAGCATCATGGAGGGCTTTGCCGGCAGCGGGTTGCGGGCAAGCCCGGTGACCGTGACCCTGCCCGTTACCTGTCCCTTGGCGCGCTTCGCCGCATCCTTGAGGTCGTAGGGAACAAAGCCGCGGTTGATCAGGACGAAACGGCCATCGTCGAGGGCCAGCGGCGTATAGACATTGAAGCCGGCATCCCCTTCCCAGGTCGCGTAGAAATGCCGCTCGCCGGAATGCAGGAAAGTGCCGGTGACAGTGACCGGCGTGTAGTCGACGTCGCCGGTCGAGGCGAATTCCTTCTCGACCTCGGAAAGCGGTCGTGGCGCCGAATGGGTGCGCTGGTCGATGGTCTGCAGCAGGCCTTCCTTCCAGTGCAGGCGCTGGACCTGCCAGGTGCCCAGCGCCAGCAGAATCAAGAACAACACAAGGCCAAGGACGAACAACAGTGCCGATCGTGGCCGCGAATGGCCGCGGTCTTTCAGGGACGCTTCGCTCATTCGCCGCGATCCAGCCGACCCTCGGCTGCTTTGTTGCTGTATTGCAGGGTGAGCAGCACGCCCTTGATCAACCGAAGCGCCGTGAGACACAGCACCAGGGCCAGTGGGATCCATATCAGCAGATGTAGCCAGAGCGGCGGGCTCAGCGTCACCTCGACCCAGAGCGCCAGACCGACGATGATGAAGCCGATGATCAGGATGACGAACACCGCCGGTCCATCGCCGGCATCGGCGTAGGAATAGTCGAGGCCGCAATTGACGCAGCGCTTGCCGACGGTGAGAAAGCCGGAAAACAGCCGCCCCTCGCCGCAACGCGGGCAGCGGCCGTGCAGGCCGGCCGAAATCGGATCGATCGGAGGCCAGATCGCCTTGTCTTCACTCATGCGTAGTGCCGTAATTCATGGCTATTGCTCGATCTCGATCGGCGTCCCATCGGCCACCATCGCCCAGATTTGTCCATATCGGACTCCGTAACCCCAATGCAGTCATCGGTCCAGTCGACCAATTGAAGCAGCCAGCCCCACTAGCTGAAGCCGCTTCGCCTCCTCGACGCGCAAGACCTTCTCGGGCAAGAGCCGGAATGCCAAGACGATAAAATGCGCAAATTGAAGTCAGCCGCATCTTTCATCGATTGGCGATCCTTGCGCCGAAAAGAAGAAAGGCGGCCACGTCGCCGCGGCCGCCTTCCCGAAATTGAAACTCAAAAGGCTGGATCAGTGGCCTTCGATCACCGCGCCGACCGATCCCCAGACGTAGATCGAGGCGAACAGGAACAGCCAGACCACGTCAACGAAGTGCCAATACCAGGCGGCCGCCTCGAAGCCGAAATGCTGCTTGGGGGTGAAGTCGCCCTTCATCGCCCGGATCAGGCAGACCAGCAGGAAGATGGTGCCGATGATGACATGGAAGCCATGGAAGCCGGTCGCCATGAAGAAGGTGGCGCCGTAGATGGAATCCTTGAAGCCGAACGGCGCGTGCATGTACTCGTAAGCCTGCACCATGGTGAACAGCATGCCAAGCCCGACGGTCAGCACCAGGCCGTTGATCAGGCCCTTGCGGTCGCCATGGATGAGCGAGTGGTGCGCCCAGGTGACCGTGGTGCCCGACAGCAGCAGGATGATGGTGTTGTAGAGCGGCAAATGGAAGGGATCGAGAACCTCCATGCCCTTCGGCGGCCAGACACCACCGGTAAACGTGTGGCGCGCATAGTTCTGCACCTCACCGGCAAAAAGGCTGGCATCGAAATAGGCCCAGAACCAGGCAACGAAGAACATCACCTCCGAGGCGATGAACATGATCATGCCGTAGCGCAGGTGCAGCGACACGACGCGCGTATGGTGGCCTTCATGCGCTTCCTTGATCGTGTCCGACCACCAGGCGAACATGGTGTACAGCACGATCACAATGCCGATGAAGAACAGCCACGGATTGGCGATGTTGACGCCGAAGATCGGGAAGGAGCCGCCTTTCAGGTATTCCATGAGGCAGACACCGCCAAAAGCGGTGACAAGCGCCCCTACCGATCCCAGGAAGGGCCACGGGCTCGGGTCGACGAGATGGTAGTCATGGTGTGGTTTTGCGTGCGCGTCTGCCATATCAACCCCCGAGATTTCCTTCGGTATCTGAAACTGTCTTGCTATTGCCCTGGGCCGGCCCGGACGACGCCACCGGCTTGGTCTTCTCGACCGGGAACATCGTATAGGACAGGGTGATCGTCTTCACGTCCTTCAGTTCCGGCACATTCACGATGTCGGGGTCCACATAGAACAGGACCGGCATGTCCAGCGTCTCGCCCGGCTTCAGCGTCGTATCGGTGAAGCAGAAGCATTCGACCTTGTTGAAGTACGGACCCGCCAGTTCCGGCTGCACGTTGAAGGTTGCGCGGCCGGTGACGGGGCGATCGAACTTGTTGGTCGCCTGATAATGCGCCTGGACGGTCTGCCCGATCTTCATGGTCATCGAGCGCTGGACCGGCTGGAACTCCCATGGCACGCCGGCGATGTTGGCGTCGAAACGAACGGTGATCTCGCGATCGAGCACGCGGCCGGCATATTGCTTCTCGGCACGTTGCGTCGTGCCGCCATAGCCGGTCGCCTGGCAAAACATCTTGTAGAGCGGCACGGCTGCATAGGCCATGCCGATCATGCCGGTGAAGAAAGCAAGGCAGACAACCGCGACAACGCGGTTGCCGGTCTTGCCTACCGTCTTCTTGGACGTCTCGGCGCTCATCACATCGAGCCCGACAAATTGTGGCCGAACTTCACGATTGTCGCGATGTAGAAGATCACGACCAGCACCGCCAGCGCCACGCCGATGGCGATGGAACGGCTGCGCTGGGCCTTCTTCTGGCGATCGGTCAAGGTGACCGTTTCGAGTTCTTTCTCGGCCATGGTCATGCCCCACCCATGGCAAGCGCGCGTTCGACGACACTGTCAGCCAGATAGGCGGCGAAGATTGCGAAGAGATAGAGCAGCGAATAGGCGAACAGGGCCTTGGCCGGCTTCATGACGCGGTCATCGTCGGCCATGCCAAGCACTTTCCACGCATACCAGACGAAACCAGCCCCCAACAGCAAGGCGGCCACGCCGTAGAACGGCGTCGTATAGCCGAGCAGCCAGGGCAGCACGCCGACCGGGGCCAGCACCAGCGCGTAGGCGAAAATCTGACGGCGGGTCGATGCATGGCCGGCGACGTTGGGCATCATCGGGATGCCGGCGCGGCCATAGTCCTCGGACTTGAACAGCGCGAGCGCCCAGAAATGCGGCGGCGTCCACAGGAAAATGATCAGGAACAGGATGATGCTTTCGAGGCTGACCGACCCGGTCACCGCGGCCCAGCCGATAACCGGCGGGATGGCGCCCGCTGCACCGCCAATGACAATGTTCTGCGGTGTCGAGCGTTTCAGCCACATCGTGTAGACCACGGCATAGAAGAAGATGGTGAAGGCCAGCAGCGTCGCCGACAACCAGTTGACCAACACGCCCAGCGTCATCACCGACAGCACCGACAACACCAGGCCGAAGCTCAGCGCCTCGTGCGGCTGGATCCGGCCGGAAGGCACCGGGCGGCTAGCGGTCCTGGTCATCACCGCGTCGATGTCGGCGTCGTACCACATGTTGAGCGCGCCAGAGGCGCCGGCCCCAATCGCAATGGCAAGGATGGCGATCACCGCCAGCAGCGGATTGATGGTCATCGGTGCCGCGACCAGTCCGACAAAGGCGGTGAACACCACCAGCGACATGACGCGCGGCTTCAGCAGGGCGAAGAAATCGCCCGCCGTGGCTTCCGACATACGGAAGCCCGCTTCGTCAATGCTGGTTTTGTCGACTAGGGCCATGCGTACTCAAGTCCATCATTCCGTTGGCCAAAACCGCCGGCGGGCCGGCGGTTTTGTATTCGAGCGGGAGCCGCCTTACTTGATCTTCGGCAGCTGCTCCCACTGGTGGAACGGCGGCGGCGAAGGCAGCTGCCATTCGAGCGTGGTAGCACCCTCACCCCACGGGTTGGCGCCGGCGATCCGCTTCTTCTGGAAGGCTTCGAACACGCCATAGAGGAAGATCACCACACCGACGGCCGAAATATACGAACCGTAGGACGAAACCATGTTCCAGCCCGCAAACGCGTCAGGATAGTCGATGGTGCGGCGCGGCATACCGGCGAGGCCGAGGAAGTGCTGCGGGAAAAAGATCAGGTTCACGCCGACGAACATGACCCAAAAATGGGTGTTGGCGATGACGGGCGAGTACATGTAGCCGGTCATCTTCGGGAACCAGTAGTACCAGCCGGCGAAGATGGCGAACACCGCGCCCAGCGACAGTACGTAGTGGAAGTGGGCAATGACGAAATACGTGTCATGCAGCGACCGGTCGAGGCCGGCATTGGCCAGCTGGACACCGGTGACGCCACCGATCGTGAACAGGAAGATGAAGCCCAGCGCCCACAGCATCGGCGGCTTGAACGAGATCGATCCGCCCCACATGGTTGCGATCCAGGAAAAGATCTTCACGCCTGTCGGCACCGCGATGACCATGGTGGCGAAGACGAAGTAGCGCTGCGTATCGAGCGACAGGCCCGTCGTATACATATGGTGCGCCCAGACGATGAAGCCGACCGCGCCGATCGCGACCATGGCATAAGCCATGCCGAGATAACCGAATACCGGCTTCCTCGAGAAGGTCGAGACGATATGGCTGATGATGCCGAAACCCGGCAAGATCAGGATGTATACTTCCGGGTGGCCAAAGAACCAGAACAGGTGCTGGAACAGGATCGGGTCACCACCACCGTCAGGCGCGAAGAAGGTCGTGCCGAAGTTGCGGTCGGTGAGCAGCATGGTGATGCCGCCGGCCAGGACCGGCAGCGACAGCAAGAGCAGGAAGGCGGTGACCAGCACCGACCAGGCAAACAGCGGCATCTTGTGCAGCGTCATGCCGGGGGCACGCATGTTGAAGATGGTGGTGATGAAGTTGATGGCGCCGAGGATCGAGGAGGCGCCGGCGATGTGGATCGACAGGATCGCCAGATCCATCGCCGGTCCGGGCTGGCCCGAAGTTGACAGCGGCGGATAGAGCGTCCAGCCGCCGCCCACGCCAAAGGCGCCGGGCGCACTCGGCACGAACATCGAGGTGAGCAACAGGATGAAGGCCGGCGGCAGCAGCCAGAAAGAGATGTTGTTCATGCGCGGGAACGCCATGTCGGGAGCACCGATCATGATCGGCACCATCCAGTTGGCGAAACCGCCGATCAGGGCCGGCATAACCATGAAGAAAATCATGATCAGCGCGTGCGCGGTGGCAAACGCATTGTACATGCTCTTGCCGCCGTCGATCGCGGCGTCGCCGTTCATGCCATAGACCATCTGCGCAAGACCGCTGAAGATCTGGATGCCAGGCTCCTGCAGCTCCATGCGGATGGCGACCGAAAGCGCGCCGCCGATTATGCCGGCCATGATCGCGAAGATCAGGTAGAGCGTACCAATATCCTTGTGGTTGGTCGAATAAACCCAGCGCACCCAGCCATGATACGGCTTGTGGTCGTGCCCGTCGTGAGCTGCAGCGTCTGCCATGTTCCGCTCCGTTCCCTAAATCTTGCTAACCCGCGACATCAGTTGCCGGCGGCCGCTACCTTGTTCTGGCCATCGACCTCGGCCATGAGCGTCTTGTTGGCACCTGGCAGATCGGTCTTGGCCGCGGCCAGCCAGGTCTTGAACTGCGTGTCCGACACCACACGAACGGCGATCGGCATGAAGGCATGGTCCTTGCCGCAGAGCTGCGAGCATTGACCGTAATAGAGGCCTTCTTTCTCCGCCTTGAACCAGGTCTCGTTGGTGCGGCCGGGAACGGCGTCGATCTTGATGCCGAAAGACGGCACGGCAAAGGAATGGATCACGTCGGTCGCGGTGACAAGCACGCGGGTCATCGTGTTGACCGGCACGACCAGCTCGTTGTCGACGGCGAGCAGGCGCGGATAGACCGCGCGATCCTCCTTGCCGGCCTTGGCACGATCGCCATCCTGAAGGATGGCCGAATTGAAGGCGAGCGTGTTGTCGGTCTGGTATTCGTAATCCCAGTTCCACTGGTTGCCGGTTGCCTTGACGGTCAGCTTGGCCTCTTCCGGCGGCGTATATTGGGCGGTCAGGAGTTGGAACGAGGGGATGGCGAGGCAAAGCAGGATGACGACAGGGCCGATGGTCCAGATCACCTCGATCAGCGTGTTGTGGCTGGTCTTGGACGGGGTCGGATTGGCGCTCGCGCGGAATTTGACGATGCAGTAGATCAGCAGAAACAGCACAAGGACCGTGACCGGGATGATAAACCACATCGTGTAGTTTCCGAACCACTCGATCTGCCGCATCATGTCGGTCGCAGGCGCCTGGAAGCCGGTCTCCCACGGCCTGGGCTGGTCCGCATAAGCGGATCCGCAGGCGAGGAACGTGGCAGCAGCACCGGTGCTCGCTAGGAATTTTCTCATCGCCCTCTTCGTCTCCCAGTCCCTCGCCGGCTGTGCCCGCGAGAATAACGAACAATGCCGGGACGGGAATCCCGGACAGTCTCAAGCTGGTTCAAACCATACTCTTTTTCCCTCCGCAAGAAAGGAGCGGTCGAAACCGTGCGGCATTTTTGCGCGCAAGCTGACGTGGCTCTTCCGGGGCAATGGCCGTAGTGGCGAATCGCGTATGTTCGGCGGGCCGCACGCCTTGTGCCGGCGACACCCGCAAAGCGTCGTAATTCAGGCGAATTTGGCAGGGAAAAGCGCCGCATTGCCTTTTTAGGGACAGTCCGGCCACGGTCTCGTCCTTTACTTGGCATTGGCGCGGCTTAAAGTGCCGTGATTCGCAATGGAGCCGTCATGAACTCTTGGCTTTCGAGACTGAGGCATACGCGACTGGGCCTTTCGAGAACCCTGGCAAACGCCGTGTTTCTCGCGGTCCTGTGCGCGGCCGGTCTGTCCGTCCCTGGCAAGGCCAATGCTGCCCAGCCAAGCGGCACGGTGCGCTCGACGCATGGCGCATGGTCGATCATCTGCGACACGCCGGCCGGCGCCACCTCGGAACAATGCGTGATGATGCAGAACGTCGTCGCCGAGGATCGTCCGGAGATGGGGCTTTCGGTCGTCGTGCTGCGCACCGCCGACAACAAGGCCGAGATCCTGCGCGTGCTGGCGCCGCTTGGCGTGCTGTTGCCGAACGGCCTCGGCCTCAACGTCGACGGCAAGGACATTGGCCGCGCCTACTTCGTGCGCTGCTTCCAGGACGGCTGTTATGCCGAGGTCATTCTTGAAAAGCCACTGCTCGACACGCTGAAGACCGGTACGTCGGCGACATTCATCGTTTTCCAGACCCCGGAAGAGGGTATCGGCATTCCCGTCGACCTCAAGGGTTTCGCCGAAGGCTTCGCCGCTCTGCCCTGATCGCGGCTTCGCGCTGAACCAGGCCTGGACGCGGCTTTTGCCGACCCCAGACGCATGCCCTGCGTTCAGCGAACGAATCATTCGTCGGCGCCGATTCCTCATTGCCGATTGTGCGGGCGCGGCTTCACGCCTACATCGGGGGAAAGCAAACATCCCACGGACGGACGCGCCATGAACAGCCTGATCGGCCAATTCGACATTTCAGACGACCGCATCAAGCAGATCGTCGCTGACACCATCAAGGGCGCGGACGACGGCGAGCTTTTCCTCGAATACAGCGAGAGCGAAGCGCTGATGTTCGACAATGGCAAGCTGAAAACCGCCAATTTCAACATCGACCAGGGCTTTGGCCTGCGGGCCGTCGCCGGCGAGGCCAGCGGCTACGCTCATTCCAGCGACCTGTCCGAGGCGTCGCTGCTGCGCGCGGCCGAAGCCGTCTCGACCGTCAAGGGTGGCTATTCCGGCACGCTTGCGGCAGCCCCCGCCCGTACCAACCGCCATCTCTACGGCGACGAGAACCCGATCCCCTCGCCTTCCTTCGAGGCCAAGGCGAAGCTGCTGCAAGAAATCGACGCCTGGCTGCGCGCCGAGGATCCACGCGTGCGCCAGGTAACGGCCTCGATCGCCGCGTCCTGGCAGCATGTCGAGATCGTTCGTGCCGACGGCCAGATAGTGCGCGATATCAGGCCGATGGTCCGCGTCAACGTCTCGGTCGTCGTCGGCGAAGGCGACCGCCAGGAAAGCGGCTCCTATGGCATGGGCGGGCGCAAGGCATTCGGCGAATTCCTGATCGAGGATAGTTGGAAGCACGCCGCCAGGGAGGCGCTCCGGCAAGCGGTGGTCAACCTGGAGGCAATCCCGGCCCCGGCAGGCACTTTCGACATCGTGCTATCCAATGGCTGGCCGGGCGTGATGCTGCACGAAGCCGTCGGTCATGGTCTTGAAGGCGATTTCAACCGCAAGAAGACGTCGGCGTTCGCCGGCCTGATGGGGCAGCAGGTGGCCGCCAAGGGGGTGACGGTCGTCGACGACGGCACCATCCCAGAGCGGCGCGGCTCACTCACCGTCGACGACGAAGGCACGCCTTCGGCCCGCAACGTCTTGATCGAGGACGGCAAACTGGTCGGCTACATGCAGGACCGGCAGAATGCCCGGCTGATGGGCATGAAAGCCACTGGCAATGGCCGGCGAGAAGGCTATGCGCACCAGCCGATGCCGCGCATGACCAACACTTACATGACCTCAGGCGACATGGAGCCGGACGAAATCATCGCCTCCGTCAAGAACGGCATCTACGCCGTATCCTTCGGCGGTGGCCAGGTCGACATCACGTCGGGCAAATTCGTGTTCGGCTGCACCGAGGCCTACATGATCGAGAACGGCAAGGTGACACAGCCGATCAAAGGCGCGATGCTGATCGGCAACGGGCCTGATGCCATGCACCGCGTCTCGATGGTCGGCAACGACATGAAGCTCGACAATGGCATCGGCATGTGCGGCAAGGCCGGCCAGGGCGTACCCGTCGGCGTTGGCCAGCCGCATCTCAGGATGAACCAGATGACGGTCGGCGGCACGCGGGTTTGAAACTCGGTGCCGTTCCGGTGTCATCGCCCGCCGTGACGTTTCCGGATGCAGGCGCCCTCCACCATGCCCATTGTGATCCTGACAGGGGCCGGCCTGACAGGGACCGGCTTTTCGGCGGCCGGGACCTTGAAGTGGACACAATCCACATTAACAAATTATTAGGTCTTTGACTGCCTGGGCTGCCTCTCACGCACGAACGCAGCACCAGTTCCTCGTTGCGGTGGTGGTTTTGGCAATGCGGCACTCCCCCGTCCTGGCTCTCCTGCTTGGCTTTGTTTCGTTGATTGGTGCGGCATCGCTGCTAGCCAGTCCGGCGTCGGCCCAGTCGACTTTGTTCAAGTCGCGATCGACCCAATCTTCCATGGATGGGTCGCGCTCTGCCTCCGTGGGTGGAAGCACCAGCGTCCCCTACGGTTGGATCGATTTCTGTCATCGCCGCCCAAAAGAGTGCAAGGTGCCGGCTCTGCCGGCCGCGAATGTCAAGCTGACAGCGCGGACCTTCCGCATCCTCAAGCGGATAAATCAGAAGGCGAACAGCGCCATCAAACCCGTCAGCAATTTCGATCACTGGGGCACGATGGCTGACCATTGGGATTATCCGGTTGACGGCAAAGGCGATTGCAAGATCTACGCCCTCTACAAACGCAAGCTCCTTCAAGAGGCTGGATTTCCCCGACAAGCGCTGTTGATGACGGTCGTGCGCGATCTCAACAATGAGGGCCACACCATCCTGACGGTGAAAACCGATAAAGGCGATCTTGTCCTCGACAATATGGTCGACCAAATCAGGCCTTGGAACGCAACCGGCTACTACTTCCTGAAACGTCAATCGCAGCAGAATCCGAATGTCTGGCAGTCGGTCAACCAGCGAGGCGGCACGCCGAAAACCTTCGCGAATGCTGCAAAGCTCGTAGATTGAGCCTGCCTGGACCGTACGGTTCAGGCATTACAGGCGTTCGGCGGCTTTTTTAGAGCGGTTCGGTGTTTGATAGAAGCGCTGAACCGCTCTCTCTTCATTTCGACGCAATTCCGGACGGAAAACCGCTACCCATTCTTCCTGGAGTCGCTTTAACCGGAGGATCCCGCAGCAGCGCTTGGGAAGCGCGGTTTTCTGTGGCTCAGTAGTCTGAACGAAACGTGCTCAGCCGCGCCTCTTCTTGGGTTTTTCCAGCAAGGCGACCGCCTCGACATGTGGCGACCACAGGAACTGATCGATTGGCGTCACGCTGGTTAAGGTATAGCCGCCGTCGATGAGAATGCGCAGGTCGCGGGCCAGCGTCACCGGGTTGCAGGACACCGCGGCAACGTATGGAACGTCCGAGCGGGCGATCTGCGTCGACTGGTCTTCGGCGCCGGCGCGCGGCGGATCGAAGACAAGGCCGTCGAAGGCGTTCAACTCCTTGAAGGTCAGTGGCCGGCGAAACAGGTCGCGTCGTTCGCCCGTCACCCGCTTGAGGCCGGTCGCGAAACGTGATCCCCGGTCGAGCGCCGAAAGCGCGGCCGCGTCGCCTTCGACCGCATGGACTTCCGATTTCGCCGCCAGCCGCAAGGCAAAGCTGCCGCAACCGGCAAAGAGATCGGCAATTTTTTTTGCACGCTTCAGATGTCCGCCGACGATCTCGGCCATGGTCCGTTCGGCGGCCTCCGTCGCCTGCAGAAAGGCGCCGGGCGGCACGGCGACCGCAACACTGCCGAACATGACCACGGGCTTCCTTGGTTCGATGACGATCTCGTCATCGATGGACAGCCTGGCAAAGCCTTGCGCAATGACAAAGTTGGAGGCGATACGGCGCTGGTGTTCGCCGAGCTTGCCTGACTCGTGCACCGCGATGTCGAGGCCGGAACCCGTAACGGTGACCGCCATCCGGAACGATTTGGTGGTGGCGCATATCAATTCGGCCAGCGCCCTCAGCTGGCCGAGTGCCGCGACGATCTCGGGCAGTGAGATCGGGCATTCGGATATGGAGATGATCTCGGGCGACAGATGGCGATTGAAGCCGAGCAGCATGCCTGCGTCCGTGCGCCGGGCGGCAAGCACGACGCGGCGGCGCGACTGCGGCGCGCAGGCGACCAGTTCACCAATCTCGCACTCGATGCCCTTGCCCTTCAATGCGTGCACCACCTTTTCGCGTTTCCATCGGCGATAGGCTTCGGTCTCGAAATGCTGGAGGGCACAGCCGCCGCATTCGGTGAAATGGCGGCAGGCTGGTTCGACGCGCAGCGGAGAGGCTTCCAGCACCGCCATCAGCGTGGCGCGATCCCGCTCGCGCGCGGCGGTGACGATCTCGCCTGGCAGCGTGAAGGGAATGAACAGATCGCCACTCTCGGTTTCGGCGATGCCGTCGCCCTGCGATCCGAGCTTTCGTATTGTGAAGCGTACGCTCATCGGTCCTTGATCCCACCGAGCAGGAATTCGCGATTGCCGTCGCTACCTTCGATCGGCGACAGATGCAGGCCAAGCGAGCGCCAGCCGGGAACGGCATCCAGCCAATCCTGCAGCAGGCCCGCGACACGGGCGGCATCGAAGGGATCCTTCAACAAACCGCCCTTGCCGATCGCCTCGCGACCGGCCTCGAATTGCGGCTTGACCAGAAAGATCGCACCGGCGCCGGGCTTGGCAATGGCGAGTGCCGGCGGCAGCGCCAGTTTCAGCGAGATGAAACTGACGTCGGAAACGATGAAATCCGGATTGCGGCTGGCAAGATCGGCAACGGTGAGATCGCGCGCGTTCAGGCCCTCGATCACGGTCACGCGCGGATCACCACCGACATCAGGATGCATCTGGCCATGCCCGACATCGATTGCCGTGACATGGGACGCGCCGCGTTCGAGCAGCACCTGGGTGAAACCGCCGGTCGAGGCGCCGATGTCGAGGGCCTCGCGACCGGCCGGGTCGAGGCTGAAATGGTCGAGCCCGGCGATCAGCTTGAGCGCGGCGCGCGAGACATAGGCTTGCGCCGGATCGTCGATGGCGACAACGCATTGCGGCGAAACGTTCTGGCCGGGCTTGCGGGCTATGGCGCCGTCGACCGTCACCGTGCCGCGCTCCACCGCGTCGCGGGCGCGCGAGCGGCTGGCAAACAGCCCGCGCTGGACGAGCAGGTCGTCGAGCCGCTGGCGTGTGCTGGCTGGCAGAGGCGAGTTCATCGGCCTTCTCTGACGAAAGCCCGCGGTGAAGGCAAGGACATTAGATGGACCAAAGTGATCCTACGAGAGCGGCTGGTGCATCGAACCAGGCCGCGGCTTGCGCCCATCATGCCGGGTCCGGCAGAATATTGGTCACGAAGAGCCCTCTGTTTGTCGCAACTCGAAGGAGAACGAATGCTGACGGGAACCTGCCACTGTGGCGCCGCCCACTGGACGCTGGAGGGCGACCCCGGCCCGGTGACGGCCTGCAACTGCACGCTTTGCCGCCGCTATGGCACGCTCTGGGCCTATGATTATGTCGACGAACGCATTCGCGTTTCGGGGCCAATGGGCAGCTATACGCGCGCCGGACAGGAAGACCCGTCGCTCGAGATCCTGTTCTGCCCGCGTTGCGCCTGCGTGCTCGGCTGGCGCGGACTGCGCGCCAGCGCCTCGGGTCGAAGACGCATGGCCGTCAATGTCCGGCTGGCGCCCCCCGAGGCCGTCGCCGATCTGCCGATCGACCATTTCGATGGTCTCGACACGTACGACGATCTGCCGCGCGACGGCCGCTGCGTACGCGACATGTGGTTTTAGAAGATGGTTCGCGGAGCCTGGCGCTCGATGGCTGGAGACAAACCGTCGTCTCGACCGCCTGAAGCCTGCTCACGCGCATGCCCGGTCGCAACAGGTGATACAGGCGAAGGATCCGGCGGCACCACAAGCTGCGGAATTTGCTTGTAGGAAAAGCCGCCGCGGATATCGCCCATCTTGCCGGCGACAATGCCTATCGCCGCCTTTTCGAGATTGCGGTCGTAGGGCGTTTCGGCGGCAGCCGGTACGACCATCACCGCCAAGAAGGCCGCGCCGCACAGAAGCGTCTTCATTCTCGTTGTCTCCCTGCCTGGCTGTGATCTAGCAGGGCGGCGTTGAAAAACGGCCAAGGGACAGGGTAAGCAAAACGCCAAATGGCAGCGTTAACAGTGCCTTATAAAATCGAGCCGGCAAACTGATTCAAGCTGTTGAGGTTTTGATTCAGGCGCGCTGGGCGCGGACCGTATGACCGAGCGCGGTGAATACGGTGCACACGATTCCGGCGACGTCGAGGCCAGCATCGGCATACATCTTCTCTGGCTTGGCGTGGTCGGTGAAGTCATCCGGCAGCACCAGCGGGCGTACCTTCAGGCCGCTTTCGAGCAGTCCTTCATGGGCGAGGAATTGCAGCACATGGCTGGCGAAGCCGCCAATTGCGCCCTCCTCCACCGTCACCAGAACCTCATGCGAGCGGGCCAGCCGCCGGATCAGATCCTGGTCGAGCGGCTTGGCGAAACGGGCATCGGCGACCGTGGTGGAAAGCCCGGCCGCGCCGAGTTCCTCGGCCGCGATGAGGCAATCCTGCAGCCTTGTGCCGAAGGACAGGAGGGCAACCTTGCTGCCTTCCCGGACGACGCGGCCTTTGCCGATCTCCAGAACAGAGCCGCGCTCGGGCATGTCGACGCCGACGCCGTTGCCGCGCGGATAGCGGAAGGCGATCGGCCCGTCGTCATAGCTGGCGGCGGTGCGCACCATGTGACGCAATTCCGCCTCGTCGGCCGCGGCCATTACGACAAAGCCCGGCAGGCTTGCCAGGAAGGTGGTGTCGAACGCGCCGCAATGGGTGGCACCGTCGGCGCCGACAAAGCCGGCGCGATCGATGGGGAAACGCACCGGCAGTTTCTGGATCGCGACGTCATGGACGACCTGATCGTAGGCACGCTGCAGGAAGGTCGAATAGATCGCGGCGAAGGGCTTGTAGCCTTCCGTCGCCAGGCCGGCGGCGAAGGTCACCGCATGCTGCTCGGCAATGCCGACGTCGAAAGTCCTTGACGGAAACACCTCGCCGAACAGGTCGAGGCCGGTGCCGCCCGGCATGGCGGCGGTGACGGCGACGATGCGGTCGTCCTCGCGCCCCTCCTGGATCAGGCTTTCGGCAAACACCTTGGTGTAGGCCGGTGCATTGGCTGGCGCCTTGGCCTGTGCGCCGGTGATGACGTCGAATTTGTTGACGCCATGATACTTGTCGGCAGCCGCCTCCGCCGGCGCGTAGCCCTTGCCCTTCTGGGTGACGACATGGATCAGCACCGGACCCTTGCCGTTGTCACGGACATTTTTCAGGACCGGGATGAGATGCTCCAGATTGTGACCGTCAATCGGGCCGATGTGATAGAAGCCGAGTTCCTCGAACAAGGTGCCGCCGGTGACGTAACCGCGCGCATGCTCGACCGCGCGGGTGATGGCTCGATCGGCCCGCTTGCCTAGATAGGAGGTCAGCTTCTTGCCAAAGTCGCGCAGGCCGACATAGGCCTTGCCGGAAGCCAGACGCGCCAGATAGGCGCTCATGGCGCCGGTTGGCGGGGCGATCGACATGTCATTGTCGTTGAGGATGACGATGAGGCGCGCATCGAGCGCGCCGGCATTGTTCATCGCCTCATAAGCCATGCCGGCCGACATGGCGCCGTCGCCGATGACGGAAATGACATTGTTGCGGCCACCTGAGAGGTCGCGGGCGGCGGCCATGCCGAGGCCGGCCGATATCGATGTCGAGGAATGGGCGGCGCCGAACGGGTCATATTCGCTCTCGGCTCGGCGGGTGAAGCCCGACAACCCGCCTTCCTGGCGCAAGGTGCGGATGCGGTCGCGACGGCCGGTCAGTATCTTGTGCGGATAGGCCTGGTGGCCGACATCCCAGATCAGCCGGTCATCGGGTGTGTTGAAGACATAATGCAGTGCCACGGTCAGTTCGACCACGCCAAGGCCGGCACCGAGATGGCCGCCGGTGCGCGACACCGCGTCGATCAATTCGAGGCGAAGCTCCGATGCCAATTGCGGCAAGTCGCTCTCGGCCAGCGTGCGCAGGTCGGCCGGGACGCGAACCCTATCGAGAAGCGGCGTATGCGGCGTTGCGTTCACGTTGGGCCCAGACTTTCTGTTCATCGGCGGGATAGGCCGCCGGCCGGCGAAAGTAAATGCGTGTCGCTGACGCGGACGGTCAGCCCCTCACCGATCTTCTCAGCCTTCCGGCAGCGGGATGAATTCTTTCTCATCGCCAGGAACGATATCGAAGCGGCCGGTCTTCCATTCCTGCTTGGCCTGCTCGATGCGCTCCTTGGACGAGGAAACGAAATTCCACCAGATGTAGCGCTTCGAACCGAGAGACGCGCCGCCGAACAGCATGAAATGCGCACCCGTCGATGACGATATGACGATCTCGTCGCCGGGCCGGAACACCAGCAGCCGTTCCGCTGGAAAGACATCACCCGAAATCGAGACCTCGCCCTCCAGCGTGTAGATGGCGCGCTCCTCGGCATCGGGCGGGATTTTGACGCTGGCGCCGGGCGCCAGCCGCAAATCTGCATAGAGTGTCTCGGAATCGGCCCGCACCGGAGACCGCAAACCCTGGAAATCACCGATGACGACGCGGCCGCTGACGCCTTCGGCGTCGATTTCGGGAAGCCGCAGCGCCGCTGTGTTCTCGAACACCGGCGCCACCTCTTCCTTGCCGTCCGGCAGAGCCAACCAGGTCTGCAGGCCGGAGATCGACATCGGCGCGCCGCGCAATTCCTGCGGCGTGCGTTCGGAGTGGACGATGCCGCGACCGGCCGTCATCAGGTTCACGTCGCCGGGTTGAATGACCATTTCGGTGCCGAGCGAATCGCGGTGCCTGATCTTGCCGTCGAACAGATAGGTCACGGTCGACAGGCCGATATGCGGGTGGGGACGGACATCGAGCGCCTGGCCCGCGCGCATGATCGCGGGACCCATTCGATCGAAGAAGATGAACGGCCCGACCAGGCGCCGCTTGGCGGTCGGCAAGGCGCGACGCACCTCGAAACCGCCAATGTCCTTGGCGTTAGGGATAACCATCAGCTCGATCTGGTCGCTGGCGAAGGCATCGCCGGCCTCAGGGTCCTTGCCGGGGAAAAAGCTCATGAACTCTCCTCGTCAGCGGTCAGTGGGCGCTTGGGCATATCAGGCGAACCGGATCGCCGCTTTCGCTTTTAATTTGGCCGCCACCTCTTCGCGATTGCGCGGATGCTGGTGGGTTTCGAGGGAATCGAGCAATTCGCGTGCGGATGCCGCGATGGCTTCGACCGCATGATCGAACGCATGCTGGTTCTTGGCAGAAGGCCGCGTCGTGCCGCTCAGCTTGCGGACAAACTGCAGTGCCGCGTCGCGGACTTCGTCGTTGGTTGCCGGCGGATCAAAATTGAACAGGGTCTTGATGTTTCTGCACATCGCTTCCGTATCTCCTCTTGTCCGTTTCAATCGGGACGAACTGTATCCTCAATGATGATCGTGTCCAAAAACCGGTAAGGCTGCTCCGGACCTCAGTCCGCGTCGAGCGGCTCGGTTCCAACCGGCTTGCCGTCGCGCGACAGCCTGATCTTCTCGACCTTGTCCTCGGCGGCCTTCAGCAGCCGGTCGCAATGAACCTTCAGCGCCTCGCCGCGCTCGTAAATCCGGATCGACTGGTCGAGCGGCACGTCGCCACGCTCCAGATCATCGACGATCTTCTCCAGTGCGTCGAGTGCCTGTTCAAAGCTCATCGCCTTGACGTCTTCGTTGATCTCACCGGTCATCATTTATCCTTTCATCAGTCGCCCGACATGGGCGGCGACCGAAAATGCCAATCCCTGCAGATCGTAGCCGCCCTCGAGCAGGCTGACGAGCCGGTTGCCGCCGTGGATTGCGGCGCGCTGCATCAGCTGGCCGGTCGCCCAGTCGAAATCGTCTTCGGTCAGATTGATTTCCGCCAGCGGGTCGCGATGGTGCGCGTCGAAGCCGGCCGAAACGATAATCAGATCCGGCGCGAAATTGTCGAGTGCCGGCAGCACGCGCGACAGGAACGCATCGCGAAACACCTCGCTGCCCGTCCGAGGCGCCAGCGGCGCATTGACGATGTTGCCGGCGCCGGTCTCACTCTTCGCGCCCGTGCCGGGATAAAGCGGCATCTGGTGCGTCGAGCAATAGAGCACCGAGGGATCGTCCCAAAAAATATCCTGCGTGCCGTTGCCGTGGTGCACGTCCCAGTCGACGACCGCGACACGCTCGGCGCCGTGCTTCTTCTGCGCATAGCGCGCTGCGATTGCCGCCGTGTTGAAGAAGCAGAAGCCCATGGCCGTGGTCTTTTCGGCATGGTGGCCGGGCGGACGGGCGGCGACGAAAACGTTGTCGGCGCGGCCCGCAAAGACGTCGTCGACGGCAGCATTGGCGGCACCGATCGCCGTAATCACCGCTTGCCAGCTTTTCGGGCTGGCGGTGGTGTCGGCGTCGATGCGGGCAATGCCTTCGTCGGGGATGGCGGCGCGGACACGCGCGACGAAATCGGCGGGATGCGCGTAGAGGATGGTCGCCTCGTCGCCGTGCGGTGCCTCGACGCGGTCAAGCGTGGCAAAAGCTTCGTCGTCGAGCACGCGCTCGATGGCGCGCAGGCGGTCGGGCCGCTCGGGGTGACCGGGCGGCGTGATGTGTTCGAGAAAGATCGGGTGCGTGTAGAGACGGGTGGCCATGCCCCCTATCTAGTGCCCCGGCGTCGTGATGGCCATGCGTTGCGGCTTGATCGCTGGGGAAAATCGAACCTGCGTCCATTCATGTCGCTGCGGGCATTGGCGTCGCCGGCCCTTCGGCGTAAGGTCGCAACCACTGCCTGGTGCCCGCCGGGCTGTTTGTTTTAGCGGCATTCTGCGACGCCAAGTGATTCCACTTGGCTGCAAATGCCTTGGCGGGAGAATCGGGAACACGGTTGAACTCCGTGGCGTGCCCAACGCTGTGAGGGGGACCGCGCCGGTAAATGCCACTGTCGATGACGGGAAGGCACCGGACGCGGGTCGATCCCGAGCCAGAAGACCGGCCTGGCAGGCATCGTCATCCGCATGGTCAGGCGGATGACATCGATTGCAATCGCAAGGGGACAAGCGATGCCGGAAGCTATGACCGCTCCAATGGGCGATGGATTTGACCAGATTGCGCGCGACGCTGTTTACCGCGCCATCTTCACACGGCGCGACGTCCGCAACCATTTTACATCGGAGACGATCGACGACGAGGTGCTGGCGCGGCTGCTGCTTGCCGCCCATCACGCGCCGTCGGTCGGCTTCATGCAACCCTGGAATTTCATTATCATTCGCGATGCCGCGTGGCGGGCGGAAGTGCGCGACCTGTTCCTGGCCGCGCGAGAACGGGAACTGCCTGAAATCGAGGCAGAACGGCAGGCGCTCTACCGCAAGCTCAAGCTCGAAGGCATTTGCGAAAGCGCTCTAAACATCTGCATCACCTGCGACCGCGAGCGCTCGAAAGGCTCGCCGCTGGGGCGCTGGCACAATCCGGAGATGGATCTCTACAGCACGGTCTGCGCGGTGCAGAATTTCTGGCTGGCGGCACGCGCCGAGGGCGTTGGCGTCGGCTGGGTCAGCATCATCGAGGCGCAAGCGCTGAAAAGCCTGCTGGCCATTCCCGATCAGGTGACGCCGATCGCCTATCTCTGCGTCGGCCGCGTTTCCGAATTCGCACCGAAGCCGGATCTCGAAACACACGGCTGGGGCCGGCGGCTGCCGTTGCCCGAGCTTATCATGAGCGAGACTTTTCGCGGACAAGGCGAAGCGCTGCTCAAATCAGCAGTGGCGCGCCTCGGTACCGTCGCCGGTGCGCCCGCGAGGCCGGTTGATCAGCTCGTCGCGCCGGCAGTGCCCCACCGTGAGCCACCGAAAGAAGCCAGTGCCCTGTCCTTGAGTTCCCTGAACTTCGACGAGGCTTCGGCCAGCCTGGCGTCCCAGGCGGCATCGGGCACCTGACCCTCGATGGTCTTGAAATAGACCTGCATCAGGCAGGCAATGGCGAACGGCTCGATGAAGGCCGCCTTGAAAGCCCAGGCAAAGACGATTGCCAGCACGAAAGCCCAGCCGGCGAGCTGCCCGGGCATGACGTAAAGAATAGCGGCTGCCGGAGCCAGCATCAGCAGGAAAATCACGAACGACACGCCCCACATGATGACCCCTAGCCAGACGGCGTTCTTGACCATGGTCTTGCTGTTCTGGGCGTAGAGCACGACGCCTTGGCGCGCGGTTT
Source organism: Mesorhizobium sp. BR-1-1-10 (assembly GCF_020165595.1). Lineage (NCBI taxonomy): Bacteria > Pseudomonadati > Pseudomonadota > Alphaproteobacteria > Hyphomicrobiales > Phyllobacteriaceae > Mesorhizobium > Mesorhizobium sp. BR-1-1-10. Next base: position 49,959 of record NZ_JAIUIL010000007.1, read on the forward strand.
CGAACGGCGAGGACGAACTGACGCGGATGTTGTAGCCGAGAATGATCTCGTCGACATAGGTCAGCGACAGGCGAATCACCGTGTTGAGGAACGAAACCAGGCCGCTCAGGCCAGGAATGGGCAGGAAGGCCGCGATGCCGCCGAGCAGGCCGGTGATGGCGCGTATGGCGCCCTTGACCAATTGGTCGACGACGAAAAGGATGTTGGCCTCGGCAAAACGCTCGGTCACGACCTCTTTCGCGTAGGCGATCTGGTTCTGGCCGTTGGGAATATCATGGCCGTCGATCAGATGCACCATGACGGCGATATGGCCCGCCTTGACGACGTAGAGGATGTATTCGCGGATCCAGTAGACGGCGATCGAGACGATGCCGAAACCGACCACGCCGCCCCACATCGCAAAAGACAATGGTCCGTCGGGATCGGTGGAAATATGGCCGACGCCATAGCCGACGGAGGCGCCGGTGCCGGTGGCCACGATGTAGGCCAGCGTGATGCCGAAATAGACGATCATGCGAAAGACAATGAAAGGCCAGGTCCGCATCATGATGGACACCGACCTGCCGATATCGAAATCCCACATGCCCCGAATCTCCCCTCAGAGATGGCTGCGGAGGATGCGCTCAAACCGGCTATTGTCAATTGCAGGCAGTGGCGGGACTGCCATGGTGGTTCATCTTGAAAGCGCTTCCGGCTTTTTCAGCAGGCCTTCGAGCAATTGCTTGAACGCGGCCACCACCATCTTCGATGTCGTTTCGGGATCTTGCGAATTGGCGATGCGCTGCGCGGCCTGGCTGCTCGCCCCATTGATCAGCCGCGCTGCCGACTCCGGGTCGACGCCGGGGACGACCACCCCTTCCCGCTGCAGCGCTGTCAGATGATCGGTCATTGAACCGACGCAGGCATTGGCATTCGACCACAGTGCCGGATCGCCCAGCACAGCCGGACCATCCCGGAACATGATGCGCTGGATTTCCGGCTCCAGCGCCATTTCGATATAGGTGGTGCATTCGTCCACGAAATGCTGCCAGCGGGTCGGCGCCCGCGACGCGACCTCATTCACCCGGGCCGCCATTTCCGCGTCGATTTCGGCGATAACCGCCTCAAGCAGTCCCTTCTTGTCGCCGAAGTGATGATAAAGGGCGCCGCGCGTCAGCCCGGCCGACGCGGTGAAATCATCCATCGACGCTTCGGCATAGCCGATGGTACCGAAAGCCTGGCGTGCCGCGGCGATCAGCTTGGCGCGTGTTTCGGCGATCATCTCCTTGCGCGGTCGATGCATGCTTCTGGCCTTACTTACATACGCTCCGTATGCCAATTGACATACGCGACGTATGCTCTATTTAACACTTATACGTCTCGTATGTAATTGTCGAATCGCCCCTTGTCGAGGAACAGGATCATGCAAAACCCCTATTCGGAAATCTTTCGCGCTCCCGGAGCCAGGGGCTTTGCCGCCGCCGGCTTCATGGCGCGCCTGCCGATCGCCATGGCCCCGATCGGCATCGTGGCGATGCTGTCGCAGACGCGTGGCGAATACTGGGTGGCGGGTGCGGTTTCGGCGACATTCGCCTTGGCCAATGCCTTCCTGGCGCCGCAGATATCGAGGTTGGTCGACCGCCTCGGCCAGACGCGGGTTGTCGTACCCACCACCATCATCTCCGTGCTCGCATTCGCGGCCCTGATCGCATCGGCCAATCAAGACTGGCCGGTATGGACGCTGTTCGCGTCGGCGCTGCTGGCCGCGGCGATGCCAAGCATGCCGGCCATGGTGCGGGCGCGCTGGACCGAGATTTTCCGGGGCCGGCCCGAGATGAACACCGCCTTCGCCTTCGAGTCGGCGGCGGACGAACTGGTCTATATTGCCGGCGCATCGCTATCTGTGGGCCTCAGCGCCGCGCTGTTCCCGGAAGCGGGCGTTGCCGTCAGCACGCTGTTCCTCGCCTTGGGCTCGACAGCCTTCATTCTGCAGCGTTCGACCGAGCCGCAAGTGCGGCCGGTGGACCATGGCTCCAGCGGCTCGGCAATCCGCCTGGGGCCGGTCCAAATCATCACCTTCGCCATGATCTTCATCGGCGCGACCTTCGCGACGACGGAGGTGAGCACGGTGGCGATCACCAAGGAACTCGGCCAGCCGGGCACTGCCAGTCTCGTCATCGGCGTCTATGCGCTGGGCTCCTTCGTGCTCGGCATCATCATCGGCGCGCTCAACCTGAAAGCACCGCTGCAACGCCAGCTCGCCATCGCGGTTGCCTTGGTCGCGCTCGGCACACTGCTGCCGCTTACCGCCAGCACCGTGCCAGCGCTCGCGCTGACTGTCTTCATCAGTGGCGTGGCGATCTCGCCGACCTTCATCACCGCCTTCGGCCTGATCGAGCGGCATGTCCCGGAAGCGATGCTGACCGAAGGCATCACCTGGGTAACCACCGGGATCGGCATCGGCATGGCGCTGGGCTCCTTCGCCGCCGGCGCCGTGGTGGATGCATTCGGCGCCCAGAACGGATTCTGGGTCTCGGTGACGTCAGGCGCTATCGCGCTGATCACGGTGCTGCTCGGCCAGCGCAGCCTCGCCACCCACGAATGCGAGTTGGAAGGATGCGAGGCGGCAATCCCGGCCGAGTGACAGGCAGGGTTTGTCGAGATCAGAGGATCTCGGTCTTGGCGATGTGAATGCCAAAACCCTCGAGGCCGACATAGTGGCGTTCGCGCGAGGCAATCAGGTTAATGGATGAAATGCCGAGGTCCTTCAGGATCTGGGCGCCAAGGCCGATCTCGCGCCATTCGCTCTCGCGCCGGCGCGCCTCTTCATGGTCCTCGCGGTCGCCTGGCGCCGGCCGGTTGCGCTCCTGGTGGGCAACGCCGACCGAGCCTTCCCTGAGATAGACAATGACGCCGCGCTTGCGCTCGCCCATCGCCTTCATGATGCCGTCGAGCCGGTGGCTGGTTCCGAACACGTCGGTCACCACATCCTCCGAATGCAGCCGCACCGGCACCTCCTCGCCATCGCGGATGTCGCCGAAGACGATGGCGACGTGATGCATCGTGTCCCAGGGCAGCGTGTAGGTGAAGACCTGCGCCTTGCCGCCCAGCGTCTCGATGTCGGAGCAGGCGACGCGCTCGACCAGGGTCTCCTTGCGCTGCCGGTAAGCGATGAGGTCGGCGACCGATACCTGCTTGAGGCCATGCTCCTCGGCGAAAGCCGCGACCTGCGGGCCGCGCTTGACGGTGCCGTCGTCGTTGACCAGTTCCGAGATCACGCCGATCGGCGGCAGGCCGGCGAGCTTGCACAAATCGACCGCCGCCTCGGTATGACCCGAGCGCATCAAGACGCCGCCCTCGCGCGCGATGAGCGGGAAGATGTGGCCAGGGCGGACGAAATCGGAGGCGCCGACATTGCCGTTGGCGAGGTTGCGCACGGTCAGCGTGCGGTCGTCGGCCGAAATGCCTGTCGTCGTGCCATGCTTGAAGTCGACGCTGACGGTAAAGGCGGTGGTGTGAGCCGAATCATTGTCGGCCACCATCGGCGCGAGGTTCAGCCGTTTAGCCTCCTCGCGCGGCATCGGCGTGCAGACAATACCCGACGTGTTGCGAACGATGAAGGCCATCTTCTCCGGCGTGCAATGGACGGCGGCGACGATCAGGTCGCCCTCGTTCTCGCGCCCGTCATCGTCCATGACGACGACGATCTCGCCGCGTTCGAAGGCGCGGATGGCTTCGACAATCTTCTTCTGGTCGTAAGACATGGAATGCTCGCTTCGCTCGCAGGGAATAGGGACTGGGCAGTAGGGGTTAGGGGAATAAAAGGCCGGGCTGGCAGCTGACCACTGACTACTGCCTATTCCCTACCGCCTATTCCCTTCCCCGTCTGTCCTCGATGCCGCAGATAGTGGTCGGCAATGGCGCAGGCAACCATGGCCTCGCCGATCGGCACGGCTCGGATGCCGACGCAGGGATCGTGGCGACCCTTGGTCATCACCTCCACGTCGTTGCCGTCTTTGTCGATCGACTTCCGGGGCGTCAGGATCGACGAAGTCGGCTTCACCGCAAAACGGGCGACGATCGCCTGGCCCGTCGAGATGCCGCCCAGGATGCCGCCGGCATTGTTGGACAGGAACACCGGCTTGCCGTCATTGCCCATGCGCATCTCGTCGGCATTCTGTTCGCCGGTGATGCGGGCGGCCTCGAAACCATTGCCGATCTCGACGCCCTTGACGGCGTTGATCGACATCAAGCCGGACGCGATGTCCTGGTCGAGCTTGGCGTAGATCGGCGCGCCGAGGCCGGCAGGCACACCGTCGGCGACGATCTCGATCACCGCGCCAACCGAGGAACCGGCCTTGCGGATACCGTCGAGATACCGCGTGAAAACAGGAATCGAAGCCGGATCCGGCGTGAAGAACGGGTTCTCGGCATCGCCGATGAAATTCCAGTTCCAGTTGGCGCGGTCGATCGACTTTTCGCCCATCGACACGAGCGCGCCGCGCACCACCATGCCCGGCACCACTTTGCGGGCGAGCGCGCCGGCAGCGACCCTGGCAGCGGTCTCGCGTGCCGAGGAGCGGCCGCCGCCGCGATAGTCGCGTATGCCGTATTTGACGTCGTAGGTGTAGTCGGCATGGCCCGGCCGGAACTGGCGGGCGATCTCGCCATAGTCCTTCGAGCGTTGATCGACATTCTCGATCAACATCGACACCGGCGTGCCGGTGGTGATCATCGTCGCGCCGTCCTCGTCGAGGACGAAGCCTGAGAGGATCTTCACTTCGTCCGGCTCGCGGCGCTGCGTGACGAAGCGCGACTGACCCGGGCGGCGCTTGTCGAGTTCGGCCTGGATTTCATCGCGCGTGAAACGGATACCCGGCGGACAACCATCGACCACGCAGCCGAGCGCCGCGCCATGGCTCTCGCCCCAGGTGGTGACGCGGAAAAGATGGCCGAACGTGTTGTGAGACATGGAAAGTGCCCTGCCCGGCATCGAAACCGGCTGAAGCCAGCCTTCTATTGGCGTTTTCCACAGTGGTCAAACTGTGATCCGACGGATTTAGTTTTGACACATTCGGTTGGTTTCTGCTCTCCTCCATTCGCCGTTGAGGATCCGCCGCCACCCAGGCCGGCGCAATGACCAAAGAGGACGATGATGCGTACCCTGATTGGCGCTGTTGCCGCCACGCTGCTGCTCTCCACCGCCGCCTTTGCCGGCCAGACCGAAGGCCTGATCAAGAAGATCGACAAGGACGCGCTGACGCTGACGCTGGACGACGGCAAATCTTACAAGCTGAACGCCGAAACCGATCTTGATGCGCTGAAGCCGGGGATGGACATCGTCATTGCTTACGATGTGACCGATGGCGAAAACGTCGTCACCGACATGCAGCTGCCGGGGGACAGCGACACGAACTAGGAGTTGGCGTCACCGGGCGAGCCACTCCAGGCTCCTGCCTTCAAGTTTGAGCACGCGATCCTGCGGTATCTCCAGGTTCGCGGCCTCGTCCTCGGCCATATCGAGCACGAAGCGAAACAGGGTGCGCATGACGCCCCCGTGCGTCACGCAAATCGTCTGCCCCCGAAGCTCATCGAACCATGGCTTCACCCGTTCGAGCAGCATCTGGTAGCTCTCCGCGCCTTCACCTGGCGGCTGAAAATTCCACTTGTCCAGTGCGCGGGATCGGCTCGCGCCGGGCGACTGCCTCTCAAGCTCGGCGAAGGTAAAACTCTGCCAATCGCCGAAATTGACTTCAATCAGTCTGATATCGGTTCGATAGGCGAGCGGATCGAGCCTCATGGCGGCGCGGATGCGTTCCATCGTTTCGCGCGTGCGTCTCATCGGACTGGCGACGAAGTCGAATTCCTGGGGAGCGCCGACGAGTTCGGCCAGCCGATGCCCGTTTGCGCTCGCCTGTTCGCGGCCGAGAGCATTGAGATCGGTATCGGCCTGGCCCTGAAGCCGGAACTCGGCATTCCACGCGGTCTGGCCGTGGCGCACGATATAAACCAGCGGGTACATCAGCTCTTCCGGAGATCGGGCCAGGGCCTGGACGGAGGAAAGGCGGGGAGAGCTAATCCTTGACCGTCGAAATATCGGGTGCGTCGACCGCTTTCATGCCGACGACGTGGTAGCCGGAATCGACATGGTGCACTTCGCCGGTGACGCCACGCGACAGGTCGGACAGGAAATAGACGCCGGAATCGCCGACCTCTTCCTGCGTGACCGTCTGCTTCAGTGGCGAATTGTATTCGTTCCACTTCAGGATGTAGCGGAAGTCGCCGATGCCGGAGGCGGCAAGCGTCTTGATCGGACCGGCCGAGATGGCGTTGACACGGATCTTCTTGGCGCCAAGGTCGACGGCGAGATAACGCACGCTGGCCTCCAGTGCCGCCTTGGCGACGCCCATGACGTTATAGTGCGGCATGACCTTCTCGGCGCCGTAATAGGTCAACGTCAGCAGCGACCCGCCCTCGGTCATCAGCGCTTCGGCGCGCTTGGCGATGGTGGTGAAGGAATAGACCGAAATGTCCATGGTGCGCAGGAAATTGTCGCGCGTCGTCTCGACATAGCGGCCGGTCAGTTCGTCCTTATCGGAAAAGGCGATGGCGTGCACGAGGAAGTCGAGCTTGCCCCAATGCTTGGCAACATTGGCGAAGACCTCGTCCAGGCTCGCCGGATCGGTTACGTCGCAATGGCCGGCGACAAAGGCGCCCAGTTCCGTGGCCAGCGGCTCGACGCGCTTCTTGAAGGCTTCGCCCTGATAGGTCAGTGCGATCTCGGCGCCGTGATCGACGCAGGCTTTGGCAATGCCATAAGCGATCGACCTGTTGTTGGCGACGCCAAGAATCAGGCCGCGCTTGCCGGCCATCAGGCCCTGTCCACCCGCCATGCGTGTTCTCCGCAAGATATCTGCTTTGTGGAGTGCCTATCGCACAGGCACAGAGCCCCTTCAAGCGTTCAAACCGGACAGTTCGGGGGACAAAAGCTCACGATCAGCCTTTTTGGCCGCGCAACAGCGATTCCAGCGCGCTGTCGCCGCCTTCCGGCAGCATGATGCGCACATGGGCATAGAGATCGCCATGGCCGCCGGCTTTCTCCGGCAAGCCCCTGCCCTTGAGCCGCAGGACCTTGTCCGAGCTCGACCAGGCGGGAACGTTGACCGCAAGCCTGCCTGTCGGCGTCTCGACCGGCACCTTGGCGCCCAGCACCGCATCGGCCAGCGAAACCGGCAGGTCGGCGTGCAGGTCACGGCCTTCGATGCGGTAACGTGGATGCCGGCGGATATGGATCTTGACCAGTGCGTCGCCGGGTTGGCCCGGTCCCTGCTCGCCCTGGCCCTTCAGCCGGATGGTCTGGCCATCCTCGACATAGGCCGGCAGCTTGACCGCAACCTTGCGGCCATCCGGGAACATCGCCGTCACCTTCTCGGCATTGGCCGCTTCCTCGATGGTGACGTCGAGCGTGACGTTCAGGTCGGCTGCTGTCGCCGCCTGGCGGCGGTCGCCCGCGCCTGGCCCGCGCGCGCCTGAAAAGGCATCGCCGAAGATCTGGCTGAAGATATCGCTGTTGCCGTCGAATGGATCGCCGCCCGGACGGCCCGAACGGAACTCGAATCGCGAGCCTCCGGCGCCCTGTTGCTGGCGGCGGAACCCGGCAAAGGGGTCGCCACCGCCGGCCGCACCTTCAAAACCCTGGAAACGCGGCTTGCCGTCGGCGTCGATCTCGCCGCGATCGAAAGCCGCACGGTTCTTCTCGTCGCCGATGACCTCATAGGCCTGATTGGCCGCGGCAAAACGGTCCTTCGCCTTGGGATCATTCGGATTCTGGTCCGGATGATGCTTCTTGGCGAGTTTCCGGTACGCCGATTTTATGTCCTTGGCCGATGCGTTCTTTGCAACGCCCAGCACCTCATAGGGGTCGCGCATGCTTCCTGCCCTGGAAATGAGTTGAGTCCATACTTGCCCCCTATATGCGCTCGCATAGGAAGAAATTCCAGTAGCGGACCTTCATATCGACGGCGGAAAATCAGAGTGCCTTGAAGCCCTGCATGCGCCAGCCGCCGGCACCGGCAAGACAGAGTTCGCCTTGGAACATGGCAACGCCGTCAAAGCTTTCGCGCGAAACCTTGAAGCGGCGGCAGGTCTGGCCGCTGTCCTTCAATTCCGCCAGTTCGGTGATGGAGCCGCGCGAGCCGGTGCCGGTGTTCGCCCACGGCACCGCCTGGCCGCCGAGTTGCTCGATATCGGCGGACGATACCGCATTGCCGATCGTCGTCTGGTCGGAGTCGCGATCCGAATCGGCCGGCTTGGGCGAAGCCGATGTGCTGCTGGTCAGGATCGAGCGGTCGACTTCGGCCTTTTCCAGGCTGAAGCCACCTGCACCGCAGGCCGCGAGCGGCAGGGCGACTGCCACGATCGCCGCTTTCGTGCTGGCTGAAGCGATAACGCCCCATTGCCTGCTGTCAAAAGCTTGCGCGATACGCGACAATCGGCAACCTCCCTGGTCTCGTGACAATTTGAGAAAAACTATGAGTGACACAGAGTTAACAAGCAGTGACTTTACCGAGGCGGCCGAGCCGTTTCGCCTCTTTGCCGCATGGCTGGACGACGCTACCAAGAGCGAAATCAACGATGCCAATGGCGTGGCATTGGCGACCGTCGATGCCGAGGGCATGCCGGACGTAAGGATGGTGCTGCTCAAGGGGTTCGATGAAAGCGGCTTTGTGTTCTACACGAATTTCGAGAGCGCCAAGGGCCAGGAGATTCTTGGCAGCATGAAGGCGGCGATGTGTTTCCATTGGAAATCGCTGCGCCGCCAGGTGCGCATTCGCGGTCCGGTGGAGCTCGTCAGCGATGCGGAAGCCGACAGCTATTACGCCACGCGGCCACGCGGCAGCCGCATCGGCGCCTGGGCGTCGAAGCAATCGCGCCCGCTGGAAAGCCGCTTCGCGCTGGAAAAGGCGGTCGCAGAATACACGGCGCGTTATGCCATCGGCGAAATCCCGCGGCCGAAACATTGGTCGGGCTTCCGGATCGTGCCGAAGACGATCGAATTCTGGCACGACCGGCCGTTCCGGCTGCATGACCGCGTGGTCTTTTCACGCAACGCGGCAGGCGGCTGGGACAAGGCCAGGCTCTATCCCTGAAAAAACCTTCAGCCCTTTTTCCTGGTCATGAATGCCGTGAGAGCGGCGCGCGCCTCGTCGGATTTCAGCCGCTCGCGGAAATGCTCGCTCTCTATCCCGATGCGGGCAACCAGATCGTCGCGTGAGCCACGCATCAGGTCGCGCGCGATCTTGAGCGCTTGCGGTGGCTTGGCCGCGATCTGGCCGGCCGCTGCAAGCACCGAAGCCTCCAGCCCACCTTCCTCGACCACCTCGTAGATCAGCCCGGCGGCCTTCGCGCGCTCGGCCGAAAAGCCCTCACCGAGACCGAGCAGGGCGAAAGCACCCTGCTGGCCCAGGATGCGGGGCGCCAAAAGGCTCGACCCTGCCTCGGGCACGAGGCCGAGATCGACGAAGGGGGTCCGAAACACGGTGCGCGGCGTGGCGAAAGTCAGGTCGCAGTGCAGGTTGATCGTGGTGCCGATGCCGACCGCGATACCATCGACGCCGGATACGATGGGCTTTTCGACCCCGGCCAGGGCGATCAGGAAATCCCAGACTTCGGTGCCGCCATCGCCGCCGGTGGCCACGACCATGAAATCGGCAAGGTCGTTGCCGGAGGAAAAGGCGCCCGGCACGCCGAAAAAGACATGAACGCGGACCGCCGGATCGGCGTCGCCTTCGGCAAGGGCCGCCGACATTTTCGCATACATGGCACGCGTCAGCGCGTTCTTCTTGTCCGGCCGGTTCATGCGGATGATCTGGATGGCGCCCTGGCGGTCGACGAGGATGTGGTCTGTCACGGTGTTTTCCTTGTGAAGGTCAGGCGGAAATCAGTGCCTCGGCGGCAGCAGCCAGGCTGACGGCGCCATCGATGACGCGCTCCTTCAAAGCGCTGGCTTCGCCAAGCAGGTTCTCGGCGAAGAAGCGGCAAAGCGCGATGCGGCCTTGGTCGGCAAGAGCGGCCCGCGCCAGATAAGCGCCGCCGGCGGCAAGCGAGATCAGCCGGAGATACGGTGTCGCGCCAGCCAGCGCCTCCTCCGTCCGGCCCTCGGCCGACAATTTCTGCAGGAAACGCGTCGCTTGCGTCAAATCGGAGAGCGCCTGATCGAGAGTGTCGGCGGTGCGGCCAAAACCTTCGAGGTTCGACGTTCGCACCGCATTGGCGATACCGGCCAGTTCGTCGATATAGCCATGCACATGCTCGCCGCCGCCAAGCGGCAGTTTTCGGGTCACCAGGTCGATCGCCTGGATGCCGTTCGTGCCTTCATAGATCGGCGCGATGCGCGCGTCGCGATAGTACGCGGCCGCACCCGTTTCCTCGATGAAGCCCATGCCGCCATGCACCTGGACGCCAAGCGAGGCGACTTCCACGCCGACATCGGTCGAAAACGCCTTGGCGAGCGGAGTCAGCAAATTTGCACGGTCGCGCCAATGCGCCGCCTCGCCGCCTGACGACACGCGCGCCATGTCGATGGCGTGGGCACAGGAATAACTGATCGACCGCGCGATCTGGGTTAGCGCCTTCATGGTCAGGAGATTGCGCTGCACGTCGGGGTGGTGGACGATCGGCGCCATGCCGGCGCCGGCGTAATCCGCCGCCTTGCCCTGGCGGCGTTCATTGGCATAGGCAATCGCCTTCTGGGTCGCTGCTTCCGCGACCGCGACACCCTGCATCCCGACAGCAAGACGCGCATTGTTCATCATGGTGAACATGCAGGCGAGGCCCTTGTTCTCCTCGCCGATCAGCCAGCCGATGGCGCCAGGCCTGGCGCCTTGAAAACCGTCGCCATAGATCATGGTGCAGGTCGGCGAGGCATGGATGCCGAGCTTGTGCTCGAGGCCGGAACAGAAGACGTCGTTGCGCGCACCGAGCGAGCCATCGTCGCCGACCAGGAATTTCGGCACCAGGAACAGCGAGATGCCACGCGTTCCGGCCGGCGCATCGGGAAGCCGCGCCAGCACCAGATGGATGATGTTGTCGGTGAAATCGTGCTCGCCGTAAGTGATGAATATCTTCTGGCCGAAGAGGCGGTAGGTGCCATCGCCGGCGGGCTCGGCGCGGGCGCGCAAGGCGGCGAGGTCCGATCCGGCCTGCGGCTCGGTCAGGTTCATCGTGCCCATCCATTCGCCGGAGACGAGCTTTGCCAGATATGTCGCCTTGAGTTCCTCGGAAGCGTGCTTGTCGAGCGCCTCGACCGCGCCCATGGTCAGCGTCGGGCCGATGCCGAAGGCCATGGCGGCGGAGTTCCACATTTCGAGTGCGGCGACGCCGAGCATGGTCGGCAGTGCCTGGCCGCCATACTCTTCCGGCCCGGAGAGCGCATTCCAGCCGCCTTCGATCCAGCGGCGATAGAGTTCCTTCCAGCCCGGAGGCGTGGTCACCGCGGCATCCCTGAGCACGGCGCCATGTTCGTCGCCGATTTTATAAAGGGGGGCCACCTCCTCGGAGGCGAAACGGCCCGCCTCACCAAGGACGGCGTCGACCAGATCCTCGCTGAGGTCTCCGAACGCTCCCGTGTCGATGGCGGATTTCATGCCGGCCACATGCTTCAGGGTGAACGCGATATCCTCGACCGGTGCCCGATACATGCCGCTCGATCCTCGCTTATGCATCGGCCTCGCCGACCCTAGGGCCAGTGCCGCCGCAAAACCATCCGCCTTTGGGCGGTCTCCGATCGCCTTTTTACGTAAACGTCAAATTTTGTCACGCTGATTTTGCAATCAGGCAGGGCTGTATTAAATTCGACAGATGCCGGGCCAAATCGACCGGCGACGGAAAACCAGCGACCGGAACATTCCCATGCTTGCCAGACCTGACGCCTATCGCTGCATCGAATGCGGTTTGCCCTATCGGGCAACCGGGTTTTCCTATTATCACGGCGACCTGGGAAATGGTGCCGCCTACTGGTCGGATCGCGGCATATTGTGCTCGCCGCGATGCTCGCTTACCCACCACCGCAAACGCGCCGCCGAAGGTACGCTGCAACAGGAGCCCGCGCCCGACCCGTTCGAATTTCAACCGTTCAGCCGGCGCTAGCTTATCCCGCACCAGGGTCCGAGAAGCATTTTCTTAACCATAGCGGTCCAGGATTTACCCTTGATCAACGGGGATTCCCTGTTTTGAAAAGGACGGCGCGCCTCCTTTGCCGCACGGCGCTTCTCGCTTTCGCGGCAGCGATTGTGCTGGGCACGACGGCAAAGGCTTCGGACTTCTCCGAGCCGTGGAAGAGCGCTGACCGCGCGCTCGTCATCGACGCCTACGAATACAATTCCATCGATTGGGCCCAGCTTGCCACCGACAAGCGCATCGTCGCCTTCATCAACAAGGCTTCCGACGGCATGCCGCCGCCCTATTTCTGTTTCGGCGGCGAGACTGACGTGAAACTGTGCAAGGCACTGTGGAAACGCCACGCGGTGACGCGCGAATTGTTCCAGACACGCAGGGTCGTGGCCAAGGCGCTCGGCATGAAATGGGGCGCCTATCATCTCGCCCGTCCCGGCAATCCGGTCGAACAGGCCAACAATTTCCTCGATTTCGCCGACCCCGCACCGGACGACCTCATGGCCCTCGACATCGAGGGCATCGATCCCTCGCAATGGATGTCGCTCGACGATGCCGAGGAGTTCGCCCGCCAGGTGCATCGGCGCATCGGCCGCTTCCCGGTGCTCTACACCAACGGCAAGACCGCCCAATATATCGCCGACAACCGCTACAAATACCGGCTCTTGTCGCGGCTGCCGCTTTGGTACGCGCGCTATAAGCCTGACATCGACGTGCATTTTCCGATGGGCAACTGGCAGGGCTACGCGCTCTGGCAGTTCTCGGCGCAGGCCAATTGCGGCCGCTTCCGTTGCCCCTACAGGGTTGCCGGCACACCCGACAACATCGACGTCAACGTGGCGCCCACGGATGCCGTCACTCTGCGCCAGCAATGGCCTTTCGGTGGCCTGATCGACGTGCCTGCCGATTATCTTGCCAGCGTACCAGTGCCGCTCTCGCGGGAAGCCGCGCTCGCCGGCAAGGCCACCATCATTTATGCCGATGTGGCGACGCCGCCGACCTTCGAGGAAATAGTCGCCGTGCTTGGTTCGCGCTGGTCAAAATTTCGCGACGGGTTCCGCATGCCAGTCGTGAAGACGGTGCCGCGACGGCCGGGGTTCGGCATTGTCCAATATGTGGCCTGGAAGCGGGGCGGGCAGCCTTCCCCCGAACAGCTTGACGCCGCCTTTGCCGCGGCCGACCCGGTCAGCACCGCTTCGACAACCCTCGACCGAGGTCAGCAATAGCCGCCACCCGGTCGGAGCTTCAGCCGGCCTGCTCGCGCTCCACGGCCTGCCAGCCTATGTCGCGGCGGCAAAACCCGTCCGGCCAGTCGATGCGGTCGAGGGCGGCATAGGCCCGCGCCTGCGCCTCTCCGACCGTGGCGCCGCTCGCCGTGACATTGAGCACACGGCCGCCGTTGGCGACCAGCGCACCGCCATTGATTGCGGTGCCGGCATGGAAAATCTGGACGCCTTCACCGGCGGCGTCCTCGACGCCGCGGATGACGGAGCCTTTCTCCGGTGTGCCGGGATAGCCCCTGGCCGCCATCACGACGGTCAGCGCCGCCTCGTCACGCCAGCGCACCGACATATGCGCGAGCTGGCCATCGGTCGCGGCATTGAGCAGCACCAGCAGGTCATCCCTGAGCCGCATCACCAGCACCTGGCATTCCGGATCGCCGAAGCGGGTGTTGTATTCGATCAGCTTCGGCCCGCTTTCCGTGATCATCAGTCCGGCGAACAGAATCCCGGCGAAAGGCGCGCCAAGCTCGGCCATGCCGCGCATCGTCGGCTCGATGATCTCGCGCATGGTGCGCTCGATCATGTCAGGCGTCATTACCGGGGCCGGCGAATAGGCACCCATGCCGCCGGTGTTGGGACCGACGTCGCCATCACCGACGCGCTTGTGGTCCTGCGCGGTGCCGAAGGGAAGCGCCGTGGTGCCGTCGCAGAGGCAGAAGAAACTCGCCTCCTCGCCGGTCATGAATTCCTCGACCACCACCTCCGCGCCGGCAGCACCAAAGGACCCGTCAAAGCAGGAAGCGAGTGCCGCCCGTGCCTCGTCCATCGTCATGGCTACGGTGACACCCTTGCCAGCTGCGAGCCCGTCGGCCTTGATGACGATCGGCGCGCCTGTCTTCTCGACATAGGCCTTGGCCGAGGCCAGGTCGCCGAACCGGCCATAGGCGGCGGTCGGAATGTTGTACCGGGCGCAGAGGTCCTTGGTGAAACCCTTCGAGCCTTCCAGCCGCGCGGCGGCCTTCGAAGGCCCGAAGACGCGGATGTTTTCGGCGCGCAGATCATCGGCGATGCCGGCGACGAGCGGCCCTTCCGGGCCGACCACGACGAGATCGATTTTTTTCTCCCGGCAGAAGGCGGCGACCGCGGCGTGATCGGTGATATCAAGCTTCACCAGTTCGGCCTCGCTGCCAATGCCCGGATTGCCGGGGGCCGCGTAGAGCTTGGTCAGCAGCGGCGAAGCGGCGATCTTCCAGGCCAGCGCATGTTCGCGGCCGCCGGAGCCGAGAAGAAGAACGTTCATGGCCACCTCTTGATGCCGCCGATCCCATAGAGAGAACAACCCGCTATTGCTCTCTGGGCGACGGGTCAAGGCGTCAGGGTGGATTGCGCACGGGAACGTTATCCCTGTCGAATAGGGCGCCGGCTACCGCCGCCCCTATTCCGGCGCTCGTTCAGCCCTGAAAGACCACCGGAAACCAATCCACGCGCAGCTTCTGTCCCGGCTGCATGCCATGGCCGTGATAGGGCGGCGAGGTGCGGCCCGGTCGCTCGACATAATGGGCATCGTCGCCGACCCAGCGCAGCGACAACGCCCGGCGCCGGGCCGCGGTCATATTGCCGCGCGCGCCGTGTGCCGTCCTGAAGTCGAACAGGATGGCGTCGCCCGGCTCCATCTCCCATTCGATAACTTTCATCGACGGATCGGTGTCGGGATCGGGCACCGGACGGTAATCGCCCTCGGCGGCGTAAAAATTGCCATCGTCCAGCCAGCGTACCGGCAGGATCATCTTGTCCCATTTGTGCGAGCCGGCGATCAGGCGCAGCGTCGCCTCCTTCACCGGATCGATGGGGATCCAGAAGCTCACCGTCTGCTGGCCGTCAACGAAATAATAGGGAATGTCCTGGTGCCACGGCGTCGGCTTCTGCGTACCGGGCTCCTTGACCAGCACATGGTCGTGGAAGAACTGCGCGGTGCGCGAC
Organism: Mesorhizobium sp. BR-1-1-10; assembly: GCF_020165595.1. Classification (NCBI taxonomy): domain Bacteria; kingdom Pseudomonadati; phylum Pseudomonadota; class Alphaproteobacteria; order Hyphomicrobiales; family Phyllobacteriaceae; genus Mesorhizobium; species Mesorhizobium sp. BR-1-1-10. The sequence goes on from NZ_JAIUIL010000007.1 coordinate 65,312, forward strand.
TGCATCACCGCGGCCGCCAGTCGCGCCGCCGGCGAATTGCGCACGACGTCGACGAATTCAGGGATACGCTCCCAGTTGCAGTAGTCGTCGAAGAAGCTGCCCTTGCCGCCAGCGATGTCGGACGCGGTGGCGCTGCGGCTCCGCATGTTGCGCTCGATGCCGGCGGCAATCGTGTCGACCCAGCCCTTGAAGGCGCCGCGGATACAGACCGCGCCGTCACGCTGGTAGTCGGCAATTGTCTGCGCATCGATGATTTCGGTGACGATTGGCTGCGTGGCGGTTTGGGAAGCCATGGTGTCCTCCTCTCAGGATCGAGGCCACTATCGCAATGTCCTCTCATTCAGTAAAATAATAACTTCTCATCTGACACATAGGTTTTGGCTATGAGCCTTACACTCACGCAACTCCGCTATCTCATCGCCGTCGCCCGCCATGGCAGCGTCACCGGCGCGGCGCGGGCGATCAACATTTCGCAGCCGTCGGTTTCAGTGGCCATCGACACCATCGAAAGGGATTTCGGCCAGAAACTATTCGTACGCCAGCGGGGAAGCGGCGTTTCGCTGACCTCGTTCGGCCGTGTCGTGGTAGCGAAGGCAAAGCAGGTTCTTGCCGAGACTGACGAACTCATGAGCCTGGGGGCGGGCAATTCAGCCATCGGTGGGGAGCTGGTGCTCGGCTGCTTCGAGGATCTGGCGCCCTTTTTCGCGCCGGGCCTTATCCGCGCCTTCTCCGAACGTCATCCAGCGGTCGCGGTTGTCGTCCGTGACGAGACGTTCGAGACGCTTGGGCGACGCCTGGCGGACGCCACAGTCGACCTCGGCCTCAGCTACGATCTCGGCCTGCCGTCGCATTTCGCCCGCATCCTGCTGCACGAGCTTCGGCCGCATGCGCTGCTGCCGGCGGGCCATGCACTGGCGGGCCACCCCGAGGTCAGCCTGGCGGATCTGGCCGCCTACCCGCTGATCACGACCGACCAGCCGCATAGCTGGCAGCATATGCTCGACCTGTTCCGCGGCCGTGGCCTGTCGCCGGTGGCCGACATGCGCACAAGTTCGTTCGAACTCCAGCGCAGCATGGTGGCCAACGGCTTCGGCGTCGCGGTCAGCTATACCCGCCCGCATGGCGACCGCAGCTATGACGGCTTGCGCCTCGTCTGCAAACCGCTGTCGGATCCGCTGCCCATGCAGCGCATCATTCTCACCCACGATACGCATCAGCGCGTGTCGAATGCGGCGCTGGCTTTCATCGCGGTGGCGAAAGTCTGGTTTTCCACACGCGACATCTTCGCGTCGTGACGGTTGGCGGGCCGCCGCTCCTCCGCTTGCCGCTTGCCGCTTGACGGTTTCCGCCGCTGCTGCCACTCCATGCCAATGGAACCTGTCCAGTCAAAAGCGGCCCAGGGTCGCGTCGCCGATGCGCCGAGCCGCCATTGGGTCTATCGCGTGCTGCCGCGCGCCATCTGGCCCTATGCGCAACTGGCGCGGTGGGACAGGCCGATCGGCTGGCAGTTGCTTTTGTGGCCATGCTGGTGGTCGGCCGCACTTGCGGCGAGCGCCTATCCGCGCCCAGGCGACCCGCTGCTCTCGCTGCTGCCGGCGCCCTTGTACCTTGTGCTCTTCCTGATTGGCGCCATCGCCATGCGTGGCGCCGGGTGCACCTATAACGACATTGTCGACCATGACATCGATAACCAGGTCGAACGCACCCGCTCACGCCCGCTACCGTCCGGCCAGACCACGCGCCGGCGGGCCTGGCTGTTTCTTTTCCTGCAGGCCCTGGTCGGCCTGGCGGTTCTCCTGCAGTTCAACAGCTTTGCCATTCTGCTCGGCGTCTGCTCGCTGGTGATCGTCGCCGTCTACCCATTCATGAAGCGGATAACCAACTGGCCGCAACTGTTTCTCGGCCTCGCCTTTTCCTGGGGCGCGCTGATGGGGTGGGCGGTCGAGTTCGGTGATCTCGATGGCCCCGCCGTCATGCTCTATATCGGTTCGATCCTGTGGGTGATCGGCTATGACACGATCTATGCCCACCAGGACAAGGAAGACGACGCCATTGTCGGCGTACGTTCGACCGCGCGGCTGTTCGGCGACAACACCAAGGCATGGCTCGCGGGGCTTTATGGCGGTACGCTGATCTGCTTCGCCATCGCCTTCGCCTCGGCGCAGGCCCCGGTGGTGGCACTGGCGGGATTGATCGCCGCCGGCGCCCACATGGCCCGGCAGATCGCGGTTCTGGATATCGACGATCCAGACCAGTGCCTGCGGCTGTTTCGGTCGAATAACCAGGTCGGCTGGCTGATCTTCCTCGGCCTGATCGGCGGCGCACTGTGGGTGGCGCTGAAGCCGCTGGTGTAGTGGCTTTTCCTTCTCCCCGTCTCTATACGGGGAGAAGAACGCTAGTCTCTTGAAATGATCTCCTCACCGCCGATCACCAGCCTGAGGCCGAGGTCACCGGCTCTGCGGCGGGCAAGGAAGCGGGGGCGGCGCATATTGGAAACGCGGCCCTTGCGGCGCTCCCGCGGCGGCAATGTCTTGATGGCGGCGCCGAGCGATTCTTCCAGGGTGCGGGCGACGCCATCGGATTCGATCAGCAGCATCGGCAGACGGTAGGCGTCGGCCCAGGCGCGCCAGTCGGCGGCGACGTCTTCGAGATCGTCGGCCACCAGCAGCGGCACCGACAGCATCGGATCGTTGTGCAGGAGTTCCAGGGTCACCGTGACATTGCCTTCCGGATCCTCCATCGCACGGGCGGCGACCCCGCGAAATGCATTGGCGGGCAGCACGATGATCGCCGGCAGGCCGCTCATCTCGAGCAGGCGGCGGATCACTGCGCCGCGCTGGTCGATGGTGAAGGTTACGTCGCCATAATCGTCGCGCGTGGCATAGCTCACCACCTGCGGCAGGCGGAATGGGTCGAGACGCATGTTGCGTCCCGCCCAGACTGGCTTCAGTCCAGTGTTCACGTTCATAGAGCGCCTTCCTGTCTGTCTCCTGAGAGCCGGTGTCCGGTTCTCTCCGGGCCAGTTTTCCCGGCCTCGTTATGGGGAAACAGTAGCGCCGGCTCCTTACCGCCGCGCTTAAGAAAGTCGGTTAAATTTTGCTGATCTCAGGGATGGTTATCGGAATGCCACCAGCCACAGGATGGTGAAAGGATCAGATAACCTTACCAGGATTCATGATGCCCGCCGGATCGAAGGCAGCCTTTACCCGGCGCATCAGATCGATGGCCATCGGCGGCGCGGTGGCGATCAGTTCGTCGCGCTTCAACTGACCGATGCCGTGCTCGGCCGAGATCGAACCGTGCAGGCTGCGCACCACGTCATGCACGGCCTTGTTCATCGCATGATAGAGCGCCAGGAACGCCTCGTCGTCGCCATCGACAGGCCGTGAAATGTTATAATGGAGGTTGCCGTCTCCCATATGGCCGAAACAGACCACGCGGGCGCCGGCGCTCACTGACGCCACGGCGCCGGCGGCCTCCCTTATGAAGCGCGGTATCGATGCGATCGGCACCGAAATGTCGTGCTTGATCGAAGCGCCTTCCGGCTTCTGTGCCTCGGGCAACAGCTCGCGAAAATCCCAGAAGGCATCGCCCTGCCCGAGGCTGGCGGCGATGACGGCATCGCCGACGAATTCCTGCTCTAGACCCGCCGAAAGCACATCCTCGATCAGCGCCCGAGAATCCTCCGCTGAGCGGCCGGACGATATCTGCATCAGCACGTACCAGGGCCAGTCTTCGGCCAGCGGCCGCACGACGCCCTGGGCGTGCGCAAGGGTAAAGTCATACGGGCGCTTGCCGATCAGTTCGAAGGCCGTGAGTGCGGCCCCGGCGCTGTCCATGGCCAGGCTGAACAGGGAAAGGGCGGCTTCGGGCGACGACAGGCCGACGAAGGCGACGTCCGTCCCCTTCGGCTTCGGGAACAGTTTGAGCACGGCGGCGGTGATGACACCGAGCGTGCCTTCGGCGCCGACGAACAGGTTCTTCAGGTCGTAGCCGGTGTTGTCCTTCTTCAGTTTGCGCAAATCGTCGAACACCTCGCCGGTCGGCAGCACCACCTCGACGCCGAGGCAGAGCTCGCGCGCATTGCCATAGGCCAGCACGCCGGTGCCGCCGGCATTGGACGACAGGTTGCCGCCGATCTGGCAGGAGCCTTGCGCGGCGAGCGACAGCGGAAACAGCCGGCCGGCGGCATCGGCCGCTTCCTGCAAGGTCTGCAGGATGACACCGGCCTCGACCGTGACCGTATTGGACAGGACATCGATCTCGCGGATGCGGTTCAGCCGCGACAGCGACAGGACGATCTCGCGACCGGATCTGTCCGGCACCTGCGCGCCGACCAGCCCGGTGTTGCCGCTTTGCGGCACGATCGGCGTTCCGGTCTCTGTCGCCAGCCGCATGATCCGGCTGACCTCGTCGACGCTGCCGGGCCGCAGCACCACGGACGTCGCGCCGTGCCAGAGGCCGCGTCGCTCGATCAGATAAGGCGCGATGTCCTGCTGGTCGCGCAGCGCATATTTGTCGCCGACGATCGCCGCGAAACGATCGATGAGGGCGGGATCGAGTGTCTTTGCGGTTGCGGTCATCTGGGAAAACTACGTTGTGGGCTGTGCGTTGTCACGAGGAGCGGCGGCACGGGAGAGCCGGTCGTTGATGGCCTCGCCGAGCCCGTCAAAGGGAATTGGCTCGACGGCGATAATCCGCGCGCCGCTACGGTCCAAATCCTGCATGTAGGCAAAGAGATTGCTTGCCGCTTCACGCAGGTCACCTGACAGCGAGAGGTTGAGGAAAGCGGTTGCGCCGCGCCAGCCTTCCGCGCGCTGGTCGCCGAAGGCAAGCAACGCTTCTCCTTCACCAACCGTGCCGGCATTGAGCCGAACAGCCGCGCCCGGTGCGTAATGCGAGGCAAGCATGCCCGGCGCCTCGACGCCGGCAATGCCGCCGCGCTGCAGCTCCATGCGGATGGCCGCCTCGATCTCGTCGGCCGCAATGCCGCCGGGCCGAAGCAGGCGCAACCTTTCGCCTTCGGCCTTGACGATGGTCGATTCCAGCCCGACCGGCGTGGCGCCACCATCGACCACCAGTTTGATGCGCCCGCCTAAATCCGCAGCCACCGCCTGCGCCGTCGTCGCGCTGATCTTGCCGGATGAGTTGGCGCTGGGCGCGGCAAGCGGTCGGCCAAGCCTGGCGATCAGGTCGCCGCCAAAACCCCTCGGCATGCGCACGGCGATCGTGTCGAGCCCGGCCGTGACCAGCGGATGAATGCCGTTGCCGGGGCGCTGTGGCAGTACCAGCGTCAGCGGACCCGGCCAGAAGGCAAGCGCGAGCTTCCTAGACAGCGGATCGAACGAGGCGATGCGCTCGGCCATCGCCATGTCGGCGACATGGGCGATCAGCGGATTGAAACGCGGCCGCCCCTTGGCTTCGAAAATGCGCGCCACGCCAATGCCGTTGGTGGCATCGCCGGCAAGCCCGTAGACGGTTTCCGTTGGGATGGCGACGACATCGCCGCTCTCGAGCAGCGCCAACGCCGGTTCCATCGCTTCGCCGACGGCAAGTATTTCAGCCACTCTCGTCACCTCGCGGATGCCGGCTGCGTAATACGACGGGGCCGCCGGGGCAAGCGGGCATTGGCAATTCATCAATTCCTAAAATGCTATCTTTCCACGAAAGCCGGCATCAATCGCCGAGTACTATCGTGCGGCTTCTGGGCAATGGGAGCTATGTCGGTGTCTGTTCGTATCTGGGGAGCGCTTGCCATCACTTTGGCCTCAATGGGTGGCGGGGCTCAGGCCTCGTCGCTGGTCTTTCCCGGTGCGCCGGCCTCGACACCCTCCATCCTTGCGCTGAAGGCGGCCGACGGCAAGGCGAGCGATGTTGTGTCCGTCGTTGTGCTTGGCGAGCCTGACGTCACCTACGAAAAGGTCGCGGCAATCCCCGGCAAGGCCGAGGCGAGGCACTCCTTCGCGCAGAGCCCGATGATCATTAGGGGCGGCGTCGTCGGCGGCGCTTTCTCGACACCCATGCAGGCCAAGGCGCCGGCCGCGGCAACGGCCCCAGCCACCCCAACCGCCCCCGCCACGGCGACAGCCTCGGCAGCCCCAGCGCCGGCAGCGCACGGGAAAGCAGCGGCACCGGCGGCAGCCGCGCCGCCACCGCCAGCCCACCAGCCTGCTTCAGGAGCCGGCAAGGTCAAGTAGCGACCACGCAAACCGGACGGGCAAAATGCGCAGCGGCTTGACGGCGGTCTGGCGTCCTGCGCACCACTGTCCGGCGAATTTCGTCTAGAGTATCTTGCTGGCGGCCCTGCGGCTGATTTTCGCCAAGTGGCTCCAGCGGACGCAATTGCATCGTTCAAGGCAGAGGGGGTTGCTCATGAAAAATTCGAAGACCGTTACCGTGGCAGGGCTTCTGTTGGCGTCATTGCTTGGTGGCGTGGCCCAAGCGGACGACATGCTGGGATCCTATGTCGCGCGCATTTCCGATCGCGACCACCAGGCGAGCGACGGCTATGCGCTGGATGGCGCCGCGCAGATGGTGCGGCAAGACCGTGCCAACTGGCACAAATTCCATCGCCGCGACGGCGACGACGAGGGCGACGCCTGGTTCAGGACCAACGACCAGCGCGCCGACCTGCAGCGCATGCTGGAGCGCCCCGGCGCGATGAGTTCCTCGACCAAGCGCGCCATCGTCAATGGCGAGCCGCTGATCCAGGTCGACGTCTATGAAAACAGCGTGCGCGTCAGCATCCTGGAGAACTGATCAAATCAATTTGGGAAGACGGCGGAAGGGGGGCGCGAAAGCGCCGCCCTCGAGAATCTGTTACCTGAAAATCAGGCTGCTTCTTCCTTGTCGTCGTCGTCTTCGGACTCGCCGTCTTCGGATTCTTCTTCGGCGTCATCGCCTTCGGCCTTCACGGTGTCATCGGCGTCGTCTTCGTCAGACTCTTCGCCGTCTTCATCGTCGCCTTCCTCGTCATCGCCATCTCCGTCTTCGTCAGACAGATCAGCGGCTTCGACCGTGATCGCAGCGGCGTGATCGAGGGCGGTTTCGGAAGCGGATTCAAGCGGCTCGGCAGGAGCCGAGGTTTCTTCTGTCACTTCGATTTCGTGATCGGAATTCATGGAAGCCTCCGTTGGGATGGGGAACACACCCCTTTTGCCACGGAGAGATCATCGTCATATGACTGTAAGCCGGCTCGAAGGGCCGGCCGGAACATATTTTTCCAGGGGCCTGAGGCCCCTCTATCCCGGCGTGATCTCAGGACAAACGGAAACCGTTTGTCCGAGAAAATCGGTGCCGACTTTTCGAAAAGTGCTTCTCAACCAGCGATTTTCGAGAAATCCGCGACCTGACCGGTAGCCGTGCGAATGCGCGCGAGCAGCGCCAGTCGGTTGGCACGCACGGACAGGTCCTCATCATTCACGAGAACATGCTCAAAGAATGAATCAACGGGTTCACGCAACACGCTAAGCGCCATCATGGCAGCCGAAAAGTCTTGGTTTTGAATCGCTTCGCCGGCTTGCTTCTCGGCCTGATTCACCGCAGCGAACAGCGACTTCTCCGCATCTTGCCGGAACAACGCCGGCTCAACGGTTTCGGCGACGGCCGTTTTCTTCTTCTCCTCGGCGGCCAGAATGTTGGCGGCACGCTTGGTGCCGGCGAGCAAATTCTTGCCGTCCTCGGTGTCAAGGAAAGAGCCAAGCGCCTCGACGCGGCGCACGATCTGGAGGAGGTCGTCGGACTGAAGTGTGATCACGGCGTCGATGAGATCGTGACGGGCGCCTTGGTCACGGAGGTAGACTTTCAGGCGGTCGTGGAAGAAGGCGAGCAGGTCTCGATCCACAGACTTCCCGTCGCCGACTTGCCCGCGCCCGTGCGCATGGTCGCCGCCTGACTCGGCCTCCTCCCTGGCGTGCCTTTCATCGATCTGGTCAACAGTGGTCTTTCGATGTTTGGCCATGGTGGAAAGAAGCGATAGCGGTGTTCCATTCTCCAGAGTCAGCCTCACCATCCCAAGCGCGGCTCTGCGCAATGCGTAGGGGTCCTTCGAGCCTGTCGGCTTTTCATCGATGATCCAGAAACCAACCAGCGTATCAAGCTTGTCGGCGAGCGCCACGGCGACCGACACTGGATCGCTCGGCACATAATCGGACGGTCCTTGCGGCTTGTAGTGCTCCTCGACGGCCGCGGCCACGGATGGATGCTCGCCCTGCAGCAGTGCATATTTGCGGCCCATCGCGCCTTGCAATTCGGGAAACTCGCCGACGACTTCAGTGGTGAGATCGGCCTTGGCGAGAACAGCAGCACGACTTGCGAGCGCGGGATCGGCACCGACAATCGGTGCTAGCTGTCCGGCCAGTTCCCTGATCCGCTCCACCCGCTCGCCCTGCGTGCCGAGCTTGGCATGGAACGTGACATTGAGATGGTCGAGGCGGGCCATGCGCTGGTCTAGCGGCTTTTTCAGATCGAGCCCGAACTTTTCGGCCGATGCCTGGAGTTGGTCAAGGTCCGGCAAATCGCCCTGGTCGGTGGTCCAGAAATAGAGCGCGTCGGACAGGCGAGCGCGCACCACCTTGCCATTGCCGTGAGCGATCTCCTTGCCGCCATCCTTCGCTTCGATGTTGGCGGTGAGGATGAAGCGGTTGGAGAGCGCATCGCTTTCCCCCTGCGGCCGCGTCACAAAGCATTTCTGGTTGGCGCGGATCGTCAGGCGGATCACCTCGGCCGGAATGGCAAGGAAAGCCTCTTCGAACTCGCCCATCAGCACGACGGGCCATTCGACCAGCCCCGACACTTCCTCAAGCAAGCCCTCGTCCTCGACCAGGTCGAGCCCGTTGGCGAAGGCGAGATTGCGGGCGTCGGCGAGGATGATCTCCTTGCGACGGTCGGCGTCGAGCACGACCTTGCCCGCCTCCAGCTTGCCCACATAATCGTCGAAGCGGCGCACGGTGATTTCGCCGGGCGCGAGGAAACGGTGGCCGTAGGTGATGTTGCCCGAACGGATGCCGTCGATCTCGAAATCGACCACCACCGGCTCCTCGGTCTCGGGGCCGAAGGTGCACAGGATCGACTGCAGCGGGCGCACCCAGCGCAGCGAGCCCGGCTTGGCCGAGGCCGGTCCCCAGCGCATCGACTTCGGCCACGGAAAATCGCGGACGATGTCAGGCACCAGTCCGGCGATGATCTCTTCGGCCGCCCTGCCCGGCTTCGAAATATGGGCGACGTAGAAGTCGCCCTTCTTCGGGTCGGAATGGACATGCGCCTCGGCGATCGAAGACAGGCCGACCTTGCGCAGGAAGCCCTGGACCGCCTGTTCTGGTGCCGATGTCGACGGTCCCTTGATATCCTCGTGAATGTCTTTCGAGCGTGCGGTGAGCCCGCGTATGTCGAGCGTAAGGCGCCGGGGCGTCCAATACTCACGCGCCGCCTCATAGGTGAGACCCGCCTCGACCAGGCCGTCGGTGAGCATCTTCTTCAAATCGCCCGCCGCCTTGCGCTGCATGCGGGCAGGAATTTCCTCGGAACGAAGTTCAAGAAGCAGGTCAGGCATCGGGGTCAGCTCATGCGGGAGAGTGGTCCGGGCGGGGCATAGCAACTCGGCTGGCCGCTGTCACCCTTTCCAGAAATTTTGGCCACTCTGTCGGGACGAGCCGAACCCGCCCGTCCTTGGATCAAAGATTTCCATGAACTGAAAGCTGCGCTGAAGCGACCCACGCTCAGGCAGGGAACTATTGGCTGAACGACGATGAAAACGGCATCCAGACTTCTTCAGATCCTTGCGCTCAGCGCCTGCTTCACCGCGCAGGCCCACGGCGCCTTCTCGATGCCGGGCGTGCGGCAGGCGCTACGGACAATGGCTGGCCAGAGCGGCCAGATCCTGCCGCCGATCCATGCTTCCCTCGGAATGATCGAGGACGCTTGAGGCTCAGGCCGCCAATCCACCGGCCTGCGTCTTCAAGAACGCCTCGCCGCAGGCCTTCGCCAGATTGCGCACGCGCAGGATGTAGCTCTGGCGCTCGGTGACAGAGATCACGCCACGCGCGTCCAGCAAATTGAAGACATGGCTGGCCTTGATGCACTGGTCATAGGCCGGGAAGACCATCTTGTGCATCGGCAGATTGTCGTTCGACGCCGGCGCGCCGGCCTCGAGCAGCGCCTTGCACTCGGCCTCGGCGTCCTCGAAATGCCTGAGCAGCATCGCCGTGTTGGCGTATTCGAAATTGTGGCGCGAATATTCCTGCTCGGCCTGCAGGAACACATCGCCATAGGTCACCTTGTCGGCGCCCTCGCGGCCGTTGAAGTTGAGGTCGTAGACATTGTCGACGCCCTGCACATACATGGCCAGGCGCTCCAGGCCGTAGGTGAGTTCCCCCGCCACCGGCGCGCATTCGATGCCGCAGACCTGCTGGAAATAGGTGAACTGCGACACCTCCATGCCGTCGCACCAGCATTCCCAGCCAAGCCCCCAGGCGCCCAAAGTCGGGCTTTCCCAATCGTCCTCGACGAAACGTATGTCGTGCAGCAACGGGTCGACGCCGATTGCCGCCAGCGAGCCGAGATAGAGCTCCTGCAGATTGGGCGGATTGGGCTTCAGGATCACCTGGTACTGGTAGTAGTGCTGCAGCCGGTTCGGATTCTCGCCATAGCGGCCGTCCTTGGGACGGCGCGAAGGCTGGACATAGGCGGCGTTCCAGCCCTTGGGGCCTAGCGCGCGCAGCGTCGTTGCCGGATGAAAGGTGCCGGCGCCGACCTCCATGTCATAGGGCTGGAGGATGACGCAGCCATAAGCCGCCCAGTAATTGTGCAAAGTGAGGATCAGCCCCTGGAATGAGCGGCTGGGATGCATATGGGCTGGGATTTCAATCGTCACGGTGGCCTCGGCGACACAGGCTAGCTTGCGGCCACGTCCTAGAGACACGGCGGCGAAGCGTCAAGCAAGGCGCGCGCCCGCGACCTTTGCAGGACCGGTCGAAAGCTTTGCGAGCGGCTGGCCCATTGCCGGACGTGGGCGACCTGCGCTTTCTTCGAAGCCCTGTATCACCCATGTCAACGACGACAGGTCAAGCCATGTCCAACCCCGTCACCATCCGCCCCGTCACGCGCCAGGATTTCGACCGATGGCTGCCGCTGTGGGACGGCTACAACGCGTTCTATGGCCGTTCGGGCGAGACGGCGCTGGCAAGCGACATCACCGCAATGACGTGGTCCCGCTTCTTCGACGCCTATGAGCCGGTGTATGCACTGGTCGCGGAAAACGAAGGCGAGTTGCTTGGCCTCGTCCACTACCTGTTCCACCGCAGCACGACGGCAATCGCACCAAACTGCTATCTGCAGGATCTTTTCACCAGCGAGGCCTCGCGCGGCAAAGGCGTCGGCCGGGCGCTGATCGAAGGCGTCTACGAGCGCGCCCAGGAGGCCGGTTCCGGCCGAGTATACTGGCTGACGCATGAAACCAATCACACCGCCATGAAGCTATATGACAAGGTCGGCGAACGCTCTGGCTTCGTCGTCTATCGAAAGATGTTCTGAGCGCGTTCTGAGCAGACGGACATCAAAACGAAAACGGGGCTCCGAGAGCCCCGTTCGGATTCCAAAAAGGCGTCTCACCCCTTCGGGGCGGGAACCGGCTCCGGCTTGACCTTCGGGGTCTCCTGCGCCGTGTTGGACTCGATCGGCGGCAGGCCCTTCATCAGCTTCTGTTGCAAGGAGGCAAGCACGTCGGGATCCGGCTTCAGGTCGCGGGCCTGGTTCCATTGGAAGGTGGCTTCCAGCTTGCGGCCGACGCGCCAGTAGGCATCGCCGAGATGGTCGTTCAGAACCGGATCTTCCGGCTTCAGCGAGACCGCGCGTTCCATTTCGCGCACCGCGTCATCGAACCGGCCGAGGCGGAAATAAGCCCAACCCAGGGAATCGACGATGTAGCCGTCGCTCGGCTTGAGATCGACGGCCTTCTGGATCATCTCCAGGCCTTCCTTCAGATTGGTGTTCATGTCGACCCAGGAATAGCCGAGATAGTTCAGCACCTGCGGCTGGTCTGGCTGCAATTCCAGCGCCTTGCGGAAATTCGGCTCGGCCTTCGGCCATTCCTTCAGCCGCTCATAGGCGATGCCGCGCTGGTAGAAGATGTTCCAGTTGGCGGCGGTCGGTGTCTTCAGCACCTCGACGGCCTTGTCGTAGAGATTGGCGGCGGAGCGGAAATCATCCTTCGAGGAGTAGACACCGCCGAGCGCCAGATAGGCGCGCATGTCGTTAGGATGGGCCTCGACGAAGGCCTTCAAATGCGTGATCGCCTCGTCATGGCGGTCGAGATCGGCAAGGTTGAGGCCAAGCTGCAGGTCCGAAATCTCCTTCAGCGGCGAAGAGTCGGGGATGCGCCGATAGAGCGCGATGGCGCCCTCGCCGTTCTTCAGCTGTTCGGCCACGGCGGCGAGTTGCACGAGGGCAGCGTCGCTGTCGGGCTTCAGGGCCAAAGCATATTGCAAATAGAGGCGCACGAATGGCTCGCCGCCGCCACGGTTGAGCGCGGTGGCAAGATCGAGCAGGATTTCGGAAGCACCGTCGGACGGACCGGACACGAAGGGCGCGATCTTGTCGCCCTTGCTGATCCTGTCGCGCAAGGCGACGATTTCCAGCTTGCCCGGCGAGAACGCCTCGGCCTGGTCGAGAACCGACATCGCCTTGGCCTTGTCGCCCTTACGGGCCAGGAACGAGGCATAGGCCTGCGCATTGCGCATCCAGGTTTCAGGCGCCGCACCGCCGGCGGTGGTGTCCTGCATCGTCGCGGCATAGATAGCCTCGGCCTTTTCAGGCATACCAGACGCATCGGCGATCAGGGCGCGGTGGAAGGATTTGAACAGGCCGAACCAGTCCGGCCCCTGCAGCTTGTCGATCGAAGCCATCGCTTCGCTGGCCTGGCCGGCACCTTGCTCGGCCCAGCCGGACATGACGCCGGAGATCAGCCGATCGAGATCGGATTCCAGCGACAGCTTGAGCCAGTACTGTGCCTTGGTGAAATCCTTCTTGTGGAAGGTGTCGACCGCCAGCGCCAGGCGCGAGAAGCGCTCGACATCGGGCACTTCCTTGAGCTTGTCGGCATAGACCAGCGATTCGTCGAAGCGGCCTTGAGCGATCAGCGACAGCATCAGGCTCTGCTGCAGGGCTGTGTCACCAGGATTGAAGGCCAGGGCTTGCTTGTAATAGGCGATGGCGCTGTCGAGGTCGTTGTCGCCCTCGGCGATCCTGGCAGCCAGATAGGCGCCCGAGAATGACGAGATCTTGACCGGTTCGGTGGATTGCTTGGCATAGGCCGGCAATGCCGAAATCGCCATGCCCGTCACAATTGCCAGCCTTGTCAGCCAGCGCGCACGTCCTTGCTGCATCATATCCCTTTCAGCCAGGCGCCATCTCCGCGTCAGCGGATCGACCCAGACTCGATCTTTCCAGGCAAAGCATGGCCTTTTTGGGGTCGCGCTTCAATCCGCCTGAAATTCACAATCGGGTCACCCGATTAACAAACCATGGCTAAATGGGACGGTTTTGCGCGTCAACAGGCCGCCGCAGCCGCGTATCGCGATAGCCGCCGCTTGCCACCGCGCCGCACAGCCCGATCCATTCGCAGCCGCCGCACGCCTTGCGCACGTGGCCGGTCGAAAACGCCTGCCGCAGCCTTGTCAGGATGGCGGCATCGAGATCGAGGCGGATGCCGTGCCGGATCGGCCGAGCCAGCAGCGCTTCCACGTCTTCCGCGGCCTGCCGGTCCCGCCCGGCCGCACTGTCACGCAGGCAGTGCGGTTCCGGCTCGCCAAGCAACGGAGCGCAGATGTCGTCTGGTCCGGAAACGAGGAGGATGTCCTCGCCCCGGCTCAAGCGCTCCGCGATCCCGTCATAATTGGCGGTAAAAGCGGGGCTGTACCCCTTGCCCACATAGGTGAGCAGGCAAAGGAGATGGTGGGCGCGCAGCCTGACCGTCACGGCTTGGGCAAGTTCATCTTGCCGTGCGGGAGCGCCATCAGCGTCGCGGCGCCAAGCGCCGATTTCAGCAACCCGCCGACGATGAACGGCACGAAGCCGAAGGTGATGGCCTTCTCGGCGCCGATCATGACGGCAAGCCAGGCTGTGCCGAGAGCCAGGCAGGCAAGATTGCCGAGCAGCATGGCGGCGAAGGCAGGCAAAACCCTGTTGCCGTTCCAGCCGCGCTCGGCCAACCAGCCGACCAGTGCGCCGGTGACAGGAAAGGCAAAGAGATAGCCACCCGTCGGGCCCACGAAATGCTGAATGCCGGCAGCGCCGCCGGCCAGGACTGGAAAGCCGACAGCACCTTCGACCAGCCATGCCGCGATCGTCACCGCGCCAAGCCGCCAGCCATAGAGTGCGCCAATCAGCGTCACGGCGAAGGTCTGCATGGTCACCGGAACTGGCACCATCGGAACCTCGATGTAGGAGGACAGCGCCAGCAACAGCGTGCCGAGCACGACGGCGCCGGCCCGCCAACCGAGCGATCGCTGCTGGAGACGCAGCGGGCTGAAGGACGGTCTGGCGGACGAGAATGCGAGGTTGGTCATAGGCTTCCCTTCGGTCGATCCGAAATTATAGATAATTTTTGCCTTCGATCTATTATCGAATCCACATTTCTGGAGCGATAGCAAGCCTAGGCTTGGGAAAAGATCGTTCAACCCACGATCGCGAAAGCTTCGCGCGTGGCGCCGGAGGCTGTCCTGACCGGCTTGCGGCCAATCCATTGGACATGCCGTCCCAATGTTGTCGCGGCCGATTCGGTGTTCCCCTGCCGCAAGGCGGTGAGGATCGCCCGGTGGTCCTGGTCGGTGCGCGTCTCCCACTCCGAGCGCCAGGCCGCGAACAGGAAGCGGGCGCTCGCCGCGTGCAGGTCGTCTATGGTGGCAAGCAGGCGGGGCATGCCACAGGGCGTCAGGATCAGCCGGTGAAAGGCGCGATTGGCCTCCTCCCACGACCTGACGTCATGGGATTTGTCGCCGGCTTTTGTCGCCTCCTCGGCCTGGTCGAGAATGGCCGAGGTCAGATGCGGCGCGGCTTGGCGCAGTGCCAGCACTTCGAGTGCGGCCCGCATTTCGGCGACCTCCTTGACCTCGCCCAGATCGAAGGCCGCGACACGCACGCCACGACGCGGCTCACTGACGGCGAGGCCCTGCGCCTCGAGTCGGCGAAAGGCCTCGCGCACGGGAACGTGGCTGGTGTTGAATTCCTCGGCGACATGATCCTGCCGCAACCTCGCCCCTGGCTCGATCGCGCCGGAGATGATGCGATCCGCCAAAACCTTGCCGATGCGGACCGCGATGGTGTCGTCAGTGCCCTTGGCCATGTTTTATAGATAATTTGCGACTGGGCTGCTTGTCGAGACGGCAGGGCGAATTCACAGGCGTCTTTTCACTGACGGCCCCGGTAGCAAGCCGTCAGGCGCTCAGTTCACGCGGCTGATGCAGAAGTCGATGACGTCGATCAGCGCCGATTTCTGCGGCGTCTCTTCCAGCGGCGCCAGCGCGTCGCGGGCGATCTCGCCGAAATGGCGAGCGCGCCCGATCGTGTCGGCAATGGCGCCGTGGCGGGTCATCAGGCCGATCGCCTTTTCCAGCCCGGCGTCGTCGGTGACATTGTCCTCGATGGCGCGCTTCCAGAAGGTGCGTTCGGCCTTGCTGCCGCGCCGGTAGGCGAGGATGACCGGCAAGGTCACCTTGCCCTCGCGGAAATCGTCGCCGACATTCTTGCCCAGATCCTTGCTGGTGCCGCCATAGTCCAGCGCATCATCGATCAGCTGGAAGGCAAGGCCGAGATTCATGCCGTAGGAACGCAGCGCCGCACGGTCGTTGCGGGTCGCCTGGGCGATGACCGGGCCAACCTCGGCGGCGGCCGAAAACAGCGCGGCGGTCTTGGCCTTGATGACGGCGAAATGCTCGTCCTCGGTGGTTTCGAGGTTCTTGGCGGCGGCCAGCTGCATGACCTCGCCCTCGGCGATAATCGAGGCTGCGCTGGACAGGATGTCGAGCGCTTCGAGCGAGCCGACATCGACCATCATGCGGAAGGCCTGGCCGAGCAGGAAGTCGCCGACCAGCACGCTGGCCTGGTTGCCCCAGATCATGCGGGCGGTCTTCTTGCCGCGCCGCATGCCGCTTTCATCGACCACGTCGTCATGCAGAAGCGTGGCCGTATGCATGAATTCGACCGAAGTGGCGAGCTTGACGTGGCCCTCGCCGGCATAGCCGAACATCTGCGCCGCGGCCAGCGTCAGCATTGGCCTGAGCCGCTTGCCGCCGGACGAGATCAGGTGATTGGCGACCTCGGGGATCATCTCGACGTCGGAGCCGGCCTTGGACAGGATCAGCTCGTTGACACGTCCCATATCGGCAGCAGTCAGATCGATGAGATCCTTGATGGAGGCGGGCTCCCGCTTCCCGTTTTCGATGTTGAGAACGACACCCACGACAATCACTCCCGTCTTGGTACAACGCGTGCGACGGCACCCTTAGTCCCGACAAGACTCTAGGGCCGCTGGCACGGCCACGGCAAGTGGCGAATTGGCGCGGCGGCGGCGACAGCGTGTCAACGCCGGGAAATGCGGGAATGCGGCCGCACGTTTACATGCACGCCGCAACCTGCGAGTTTCTTGCGATGATAGAGCTCATCCGCACCAACGACGCCGTCATCATCTCCTTTGTCGAATCGCTGATGCGCGATGCCGGGATCGGCTGCTTCGTCGCCGACCAGAACATGAGCGTGCTCGACGGCTCGCTTGGTATCCTGCCGCGACGCGTCATGGTCGATGCCGACCAGGCCGACGCCGCGCGCCGCATCCTGACCGATGCCGGCATCGCCAACGAGATCCGGGGGAAATAATGTCGGCCGCGCCAGCCGCCCTTGTCCCGGATACGCCGGCCCACACGGTCGACGCGTTCCACCGCGGCCGGTTCTGGCTCGTGCAGCCCAAGCATGGCGGCCATCGCGCCGGGATGGATGCAATGATGCTGGCCGCATCCGTACCGTCCTCGTTTGGCGGACGGCTCGCCGATTTCGGGGCCGGCGCCGGTGCTGCCGGTCTTGCGGTGCTGTCGCGCTGTCCGGGTGCCCAGGCTGTGCTGGTCGAACGCGCGCCTGAGATGGCGGCCTTCGCGGCAGCCACGCTTGCCCATCCGGGCAACGCGCACCTCAGCGATCGCGCTGCCGTGCTCGTCGCCGATGTCACCGTGTCGGGCCGCGCCCGGGCCGCCACCGGCCTTGCCGACAATGATTTCGACTTCGTCATCATGAACCCGCCTTTCAACGCCGCACGGGACCGCGCCACTCCCGAGCCGCTAAGAAAGGAAGCCCATGTCATGGAGGACGGACTGTTCGAAAGCTGGATCCGCAGTGCGGCGGCGGTTGTCAGGCCGCGCGGCGGGCTTGCCGTCATCGCCCGGCCCGAACAGCTCGGCGCCATTCTCGACGCGATTTCAGGCCGCTTCGGCGAAGCCGAGATGCTCGCCGTGCACCCTCGCCCGGACGCGGCCGCAATCCGCATTATCGTGCGGGCGGCACTTGGGGCACGAGGAAAGCTCGCCATCCGTCCGCCCCTGATGCTTCACGCGCGATCGGGCAACGGCCCCGACGAGCGCAGCGAAATGATCACCAACGGGCTCGCCTCGCTGTTCGGAGACTGAGCTGTTGGCGGCCTACACATTGCCGTTGGCCGGGAAATCCCTACATGCCTGCAACCATCGCCGGAGACCACGCCATCGTGAAACGTCTTTTCAACCGCCTGCTGCCGAAGTCCTGGCGCTCCTCCGTCGTCACCGTTCCGGTCATCCGACTGCACGGCACCATCATGGCCGGCGGAGGCCAGTTCCGGCCGAGCCTGTCGCTTGCTTCCACCGCCGGACTGATCGAAAAGGCGTTTTCCTTCGAGGCGCCGGCGGTCGCGATCTCGATCAATTCGCCGGGCGGCTCGCCGGTGCAGTCACGGCTGATCTTCAAGCGCATCCGCGACCTTGCGGTCGAGAAGAATAAAAAGGTCCTGGTCTTCGTCGAGGATGTCGCGGCGTCCGGCGGCTACATGATCGCGGTCGCCGGCGACGAGATCTTCGCCGATCCCTCCTCCATCGTCGGCTCGATCGGCGTGGTGTCGGCCTCGTTCGGTTTCCCGGAACTGATGAAGAAGATCGGCGTCGAGCGCCGTGTCCACACCGCCGGCCAGAACAAGGCGGTGCTCGATCCGTTCAAGCCCGAGAAGAAGGAAGACGTCGAGCGGCTCAAGGTGCTGCAGCTCGAAGTGCACGAGACCTTCATCGATCTGGTCAAGGAGCGCCGCGGTACGAAGCTGGCGGACGATCCGGACCTGTTCACCGGTCTGTTCTGGACCGGCAAGCGAGGCCTGGAGCTCGGCCTCGTCGATGCGCTGGGCGACATGCGCACGGTGCTGAAGACCCGCTTCGGGCCGAAGACCCAGCTCAGGCTGGTGGCGGCGCCGCGCGGTTTGTTCGGCCGCTTTGGCCTGTTCGGCTCGAGCAAGGGCTTTTCGGCACCCGATATCGCCGCAGTTGCCGCCAGCGGCGTCATCGATGCGGCGGAAGAGCGCGCATCGTGGGCGCGCTTCGGGCTTTGAAAAAGCCATGAAAGCGTCTAGCATGGTTGCCCGAAAGACCCGACCGGCCGGTCTTACCGGCCCAGCGTGGTAGGAGTTTGACATGCCGCAGCTCATTTTTTTCGCCGTCGTCGGCGTCGCCGCCTATTTCGGTTACCGCACCTTCGTGCGCGAGGCTGAACGCGTGACGGCCAAGGTGCGGCGCACCGAAAAACAGGCGGCCAACGGCGCGATGGGAACGCTGGTCAAGGATCCGCAGACCGGCGAATACCGGCTGGCCAAGGACTGACCCTCATTTCACTCGCAATCGAGACTGCGGAATCCGGTCAGCGTGTCCGGACATGGGCCGCACCCGCCAAGATAAACCTAGCTTTGCACGTCACCGGCAGGCGCGCCGACGGCTATCATCTCATCGAAAGCCTGGCTGTGTTCACGCGCTTTGGCGACAGGATCGAGATCGCGCCGGCCGACGCCGATGAGTTCAGCGTGTCCGGCCGCTATGCGGCGGACGTACCGCTCGATGGCGGCAATCTTGTGCTGAAGGGCCGCGACGCCCTGCGGCAGGCCGCTGGCGTTCGGAGCACGCCGCCGGTAAGCATCAGGCTCGAAAAGAACCTTCCGGTCGCATCCGGCGTGGGCGGAGGATCGAGCGACGCGGCGGCCGTGCTGCGCGGGCTGACCGAGAGCTGGGGGCTGGAGCTCGACAGCGCCGAACTGGCGCGGATCGGTCTTTCGCTTGGCGCCGATGTGCCGATGTGCCTGGCGGCAAAGCCGCTGGTCGCGCGCGGCATTGGTGAGGAACTGTCGATGGTGCCGGATTTTTCAGCACTGGGTCTCGTGCTGGTCAATCCGGGTGTGCCGGTCTCGACGGCGGAAATCTTCGCCGCACTTTCGCATCGCGATAATGAGCCGCTGCCGCCGCTGCCGCGCAGTATCGAGTTTCACAGCCTGCGCAACTGGCTGGAAATCACCCGCAACGATCTCGAGCGGCCAGCCCTTGCGATGCAGCCCGCCATCGGCAGGGCGCTTTCGTGGCTTGATAAGGCCGGATCGGGCTTTTCACGAATGTCCGGATCGGGCGCGACGTGCTTCGGCCTGTTCGAGACCGGCAATGTCGCCAAGCGCGCTGCGGCCGAGATCCGCGGCCGCCAGCCCGACTGGTTCGTCGCGGCAACGCGCAGCATGGCGTCGGAGGCTGGGCGAGATGGCCAGAATTGACGAGAGCCGTGCCTTCATTCCGGTGCGCATCGCGGTGCTGACTGTTTCCGACACACGCAGCCTGGCCGACGACAAATCCGGGCAGACACTGGCCGATCGCATTACCAAGGCCGGCCACATCGTGGCCGCCCGCGATATCGTCACCGACGACCGCGAAAAAATCCGCGACACCGTTCTGGCGTGGTCGCGGGACAAGGCCGTCGACGTCGTGATCACCACTGGCGGAACCGGTTTTACCGGACGCGATGTGACGCCCGAGGCGCTGGAGCCGATCTTCGAAAAGCGCATGGACGGCTTTTCGGAAGTGTTCCACCGCATTTCCTATGACAAGATCGGCACCTCGACGATCCAGAGCCGGGCGACCGGCGGTGTCGTCAACGCCACTTTCGTCTTCGTGCTGCCGGGATCGCCCGGCGCCTGCAAGGACGCCTGGGACGGCATCCTCGAGCCACAGCTCGATTACCGGCACATGCCCTGTAACTTCGTCGAGATCATGCCGCGCCTGGACGAACATCTGCGGCGCGGCAAATCGGCGTCGTAAGCAACGCCACGCAGAGCCGTTGCAAAAATCACCCCCGAGAGCGGTGCTTCGGCTGCGCTGGCCAGATTTCGGCGTCGAGCCGCCTGGTCGCCAGCCCGCGCGCTAAGGCCTCGGCGGTGCCGTCATTCTTGGACAGCGACGCCGCCTGTCGCTTGCTGATCACCAGTCCGTCGGCGAGCGCGCGGTTTGCCGAAAAGACCCGGGCCAGGAACGGTGGACGGCTGCCCCGCGCCCGCGAGAACCGGGCCGCTATTGTCTGCCTGGCCGTATGGGCGACGACGGCGTCGATCCAGCCCTCCACCAGCCTCGCACCCGGTTCGAGAAACAGCAGCCAGTCACCCTTGGCCTGGCGGATGCCGGCGGCGATGCCCCCGCTCCCCACATAGTGGCAGCCGGCATGCTCGGCGACGCGATGCGTCTGGTCGCTGGAGCCCGTGTCGCAGACGACAACCTCGCGCACCACGCCCTCGACCGCGCCGCCAATCAGCGTCGCCAGCGTAAGAGCGAGCCCCTCCTCGTCATTGTGCGTTTCAATCAGAACACTGAGCATGGTTAGCCGAATAGCGGAAAGCGTTGGTCGGCGCCAGTTTTTGCAGCGCACCATAGAAAGTTCTTGATTTGTTCTCATCGACAAAATAGGAACAGTTTCATGAGCAGAGCGATTCGACACAACATGGACAGTCCCTGGGAGCGGGCGAAGATGGAACCGATCATGCGCGCCGACATTGCAGCCTTCGGAGCAGGGCGAGCCGAAATGGCCAACGCGATGATCGAGCAGAGCGGCATGCGGGTCCGTCCGGACCGCAACCGCGGCCGGTCGGCAGGCATCAATCCGTCCGGCCGGTTCGAACCTGTCAGCCGGCATGTCTTCGACGACGGCTGGAGTTCGCTGGAGGAACTTCCTCCCTTTAAGACCGAGGTGCAGGTGGAAAAGCCGCGCACCATCATCACCCGCAACGAATCGCCCGACATCTCCTTCGACCGGTCGATCAATCCCTATCGCGGCTGCGAGCACGGTTGCGTCTATTGCTTCGCGCGGCCGACACACTCGTTCATGGGCCTGTCGCCGGGCCTGGACTTCGAATCCAAGCTGTTCGCCAAGCCCGACGCGGCACGCCTGCTCGACAAGGAATTGTCAAAGGATGGCTACCAGCCGCGCACCATCGCCATCGGCACCAACACCGATCCCTACCAGCCGATCGAGAAGCAGTACCGGATCATGCGCGAAATCCTCGAAGTGCTGGAGGCGCGCGGCCACCCGGTCGGCATCGTCACCAAGTCAGCCCTGGTCGTGCGCGACATCGACATTCTGTCGCGCATGGCGGAGCGGGGCTTGGCCAAGGTGGCGCTGTCGGTGACGACGCTTGACCGCATGCTGGCCAGGACGATGGAACCTCGGGCATCGACGCCGACCAAGCGGCTGGAGGCGATCAGGCAGCTTTCGGATGCCGGTATCCCCGCTTCGGTGATGGTGGCGCCGATCATTCCGGGCCTGACCGACCAGGAGATGGAACGCATCCTCGACTCGGCGCACTATGCCGGGGCGCGCGAAGCCGGCTATGTGGTGCTGCGCCTGCCGCTGGAGGTCAGCCCGATCTTCAAGGATTGGCTGCTGCGCCACTATCCCGACCGCTACCGCCACGTCATGTCGCTGGTCCGTTCGATGCGCGACGGCAAGGACTACGATTCGGAATGGGGCAAGCGCATGAAGGGCGCCGGGCCCTATGCCTGGCAGATCGGCCGGCGCTTCGAAATCACCGCCAAGCGGCTCGGCCTCAATGCCGAGCGGCGTACACTGCGGACCGACCAGTTCGTCGCTGCCGGCAAGGACCAGGAGCAGTTGATGCTGCTCTGAACCGAAAATCGCCTCGGCTGTTCATTGCCGCCGTGGCAAAGAAATCCCGTCCGGCCTGCCCCGGCCTGCAGACGGTGCCCTCCCGGTCCGGCGCCCCACCCGACCCGGAGGGACTTGCGGAGAATCGGAGCCGATGCGAACCTCGCCGCAACATGGCTCGCGCGCGTTCTGATTCTCCGCCTCTCTTCGAAATCGTCGAGAAACCCGATTTCTCCTTCGAGACGAAGGCGATGGCCGATGGTTTGTGGCCGGTCGCGGGGATGGACGAAGCCGGCCGCGGCCCGCTCGCGGGTCCCGTGGTCGCGGCGGCAGTGGTGCTCGACCCCGCCAATATTCCCGAGGGTCTCGACGATTCCAAGCGGCTTAGCCACCTGCAGCGCGAAGCGCTGTTCCTGCACATCATCGGCTCCGCTCTCGGCGTCTCGATGGCGTCGATCAGCGCCGAGGGTATCGATGGCACCAACATCCTCAAGGCGAGCCTCGAAGCGATGCGCCGCGCACTGGTCGGGCTGCCGGTGCAGGCTAAGCTCGCGCTCGCGGATGGGCGCGACGTGCCGCCGGGATTGCCCTGCGAGGGGCGCGCGCTGATCAAGGGCGACCAGCGCTCCCAATCGATCGCCGCAGCCTCGATCGTCGCCAAGGTCATGCGCGACCGCATGATGCGCGGCTGCGGCAATCATCACGGCCGCTACGGCTTCGAAGTCCATATGGGCTACGCCACGGTCCGGCACCGCACGGCAATCGAGGCGCATGGGCCAGTGGCTCGGCTGCATCGCACCTCGTTTGCGCCGTTTCGGCTGGGCGGGACGGATGTGGTTGAGGAAGAGAGCTTGGCCGGGCTGGAGTAGGGCGACGGCAGTGGCAATTCCATCTTCCCCACGAGGGCGGAGATTGGCCGCTTTGACGCGCCGCTTTCTCCCAAACAAAAAAGCCGCCAGGTTGACCGGGCGGCTTCGTGTCAGCGACTGAAGAACGCTCAGTTCAGCTTGGCCTTCACATCCTGCAGCGCGGACCTGAACAGGTCGGCTC
This sequence comes from Mesorhizobium sp. BR-1-1-10, assembly GCF_020165595.1. Lineage (NCBI taxonomy): Bacteria > Pseudomonadati > Pseudomonadota > Alphaproteobacteria > Hyphomicrobiales > Phyllobacteriaceae > Mesorhizobium > Mesorhizobium sp. BR-1-1-10. The sequence continues at coordinate 88,541 of NZ_JAIUIL010000007.1, forward strand.
CGGCCTTAGCGTCAACCTTGGCGGCGAGCAATGCGCGTGCCGCCTCGACGGCTATATCGACGGCGCTGGCCCGCACTTCGGCAACCGCGTCACGCTCGGCTTGGCCGATCTTCTGCTCGGCAAGCGCGGTGCGCCTGGCAACATAGTCCTCGGTCTTCTTGTGGGCGTCGGCAGCCAGCAGTTCGGCCTCACGCTTGGCGGCCGCTACAATGTCGGCGGCCTCCTGCTCGGCTTCCTTGCGCTTCTTCTTGTATTGGCCGAGCAGTTGCTGGGCTTCGTCGCGCAGCTTGCGGGCCTCGTCGAGCTCACTGCTGATCCTGGCGGCGCGGGCGTCGAGCGCCTTGGCGATCATGCCGGGCACCTTGATGTAGATGGCGATGGCCAGGAAGATGATCAGGGCAATCGTGGCCCAGAGCGTTGCGAGAGATGTAGCGTCCATGATGCGCTCCTCACCGGGCCACGGATTTGACCGCGGCCGCGATCTCGGCCTTGCTGGCCTTGCCGCCAACGAGCGCCTCGACGATCGCCGAAGCGGTATCCTCGGCGATGCTGCCGACTTCCTTCATGGCGTTGGCCTTGATGGAAGAAATGCGTGCCTCGGCCTCGCCAAGCTTCTCATCGAGCGCGGCCTCGATCTTCTTGCGCGCGGCGTCGGCTTCCGCCTTCGCCGCATCGCTGGCCTGCTGGCCGATCGAGTTCGCGTTCTTCTTGGCTTCCGCCAGTTCCTGTTCGTAAGCGGCAACGGCGGCGTCGGCCTCGCCCTTCAACTTGGCCGCCTGGTCGAGATCCTGGCTGATGCGGTCGTTGCGGACATCGATGATGCCGCCGACGCGCGGCATCACGACCCGCTTCAGGAACAGGTAGAACAGCCCGAACGTGATCGCCAGCCACAGAAGCTGCGACGGAAACGTCTCCGGATTGAATGGCGGAAACGTGCCGTGCGCTTCGGCAGGCACGCTGGTGCCGGAATGCGTGTCGCCTCCGGTCGCAGCGTGGCTGGTGTCGGCTGATGGCGCGGACTCTTGCGCGAAGGCAGATGTCACGAACATGGACTATCCCCAGATATCAGGCCCGCCGCTTGCGCGGCCGGCCTGTCCAATCTTCTCAGTACTCAGCCGAACAGGGCCAGCAGCGCAATGAGAAGCGAGAAGATGCCCAGAGCTTCGGTCACGGCGAAGCCGAAAATCAGGCGGCCGAACTGGCCGTCGGCGGCCGACGGATTGCGCAGCGCGCCCGAGAGGTAGCTGCCGAAGATGTTGCCCAGGCCAATGCCCGCGCCACCCATGCCCAGGCAAGCGATGCCGGCGCCGATGTACTTTGCTGCTTCTGCGTCCATTTGTTCAACTCCTTTGGATCTGAAAATTCCGTTGCTATTCCATCCGGCGTCGTGCCGGAAACCTGATTAGTGCGAAGGATGGAGGGCGTCGTTGAGATACATGCAGGTCAGCACCGCAAAGACATAGGCCTGCAACAGCGCCACCAGCAATTCGAGCGCCGTCAACGCCACCGCCATGGCTAGCGGCAGGATCGATCCCGCAATGCCGAGCGCACCCAGCGCACTGAGGCTGACCACAAATCCCGAAAAAACCTTCAGCGTGATGTGGCCGGCGAGCATGTTTGCGAACAGACGAACCGAGAGGCTGACCGGGCGCGACACGAAGGAAATCACCTCGATCGGAACGACAAGCACCATCATCAGGAGGGGCACGCCCTTCGGCACGAACAGCTTCAGGAAGCCAAGGCCATGCTTCATGAATCCATAGACGATCACGGTGCCAATCACCATGATGGCCAAACCGAAGGTGACGATGATGTGGCTGGTGATGGTGAAGAAATACGGGAACAGGCCGAGCAGATTGGCGACCAGCACGAACATGAACAGCGAGAACACGAAGGGGAAGAATTTCATGCCCTGCGTGCCGGCGGCATCGCGCAGCATGTTGCCGACGAATTCATAGGCCATTTCGGAGACCGACTGCAGCCGGCCGGGAACCAGGCTGCGGCTCGACGTCGTCAGGTACAGGAAGGCCGCGGCAATGACCACGGTCGCGACCATGAACAGCGCGGAATTGGTGAAGGACAGATCATAGCCGCCGATCTCGATCGGAACCAGCTTGATGATATGGAACTGGTGGATCGGATCGACCTTGTCAGCTGCCACGTTCAAACCCCGTCAATGCCGCGCACGGCTAAATTACCATTGCCGCGCCAGGGCGGCTATTTGCTGTCGCCTCGGTCAGGACGCGATTTATCGCCCTGTCCGAATTCCGCCACAACGCCAGCTGAACGCATGACATTGAGCACGCCGGCGCCAAAACCAAGCAGCAGGAAAATGATCAGACCCCACGGCGATGTCCCCGCCATACGGTCGATGATCCAGCCGATGCCGGCGCCTACCACCACCCCGGCGATAAACTCGCTGGATAGCTTGATCGCCTGACCGTATCCGGTCACTGGTTTCGCGTCGTCTTTCCCCTCGAGCCGGTTCGGCAGCCTTGTCGCAAGCGATGCTCCAAGTTCACGCCGACGTCGCTCAAGATCGTCGTCACGGATTTCGGGGTCATGCTGCTTGCCGCGGCCGGTTTCTCCGGTTCCGTCTGGCCTGTTTTTCTCGGCCATCGCAACCCCCCTGCCCGGGCAGACCGTCACCGTCCGTCCGCTTCTAAAGTCGCCGGCAACATAGTTAGAGGGTTTGCGCCCGTCAAGCCACGGAGGGAAGTTCCGCGCTGTGTATTTTAGTTAGTAAAATCAAATGGTTACAAAGGTGCGACATCGTGCCCTTTGCGATCGGCGGAATGCGCCGCGCGAATCCCCCCGACAATGGCTCTCCGATCGATCGTGCGACCGCGCGAAAAGACGGGCGGGCGGCGGACCGTTCAGCTCCAGCCACCACCATAGGTCCGGTAGAAGATATGCAGGCCGATCTTGGTCATCTTCTGCATCGTGCGGGCCCAGCCGGGATGGACGTAATTGGCATAGTAGTGGGTCGACGATCCCACTTCCGGAATGAAGATCTTGCCAGCGGTGACGGCCATGCCGACATCCTGAGCGGTCTTGTAGGCGACCGGATTGTCGATGCGCTTCTTCCTGCCGTCGCAGGCGAAGGAGAACTGGCAGCGGTTGAACCAGCTGTCGTTCTGGTAGACGACGCCGCAGATCGAATTGGGATAGGCGGGGTTGCGGACCCGGTTGAGGATCACCTGGGCGACGGCGGCCTGACCGCGCACGGCTTCGCCGCGGGCCTCGAAATAAATGCCGTTGGCCAGGCACTTCTGCTCCGGCTTGGAGAAGACGCTGGCCGGAAGCGGATTCTGGATCCATGAATGGTCGCCCTTGGCCATCGGCGGAATGAAGCGGCCGCTGTTGGGCTCTTCATCCTGAAGCAGGGCTTCAAAGGGCGAGGCCTTGGCATAGTCCGGCGCGGATTGCGCATAGGCGGTCGCCAGCACATCGGGATGGTCGTTGTTGACCAGGGCCGCAAGCATGGCCGGCACGCCGGGATCCGGCTTCTTGTCCTCACGCGCATGGAATGCCGCGGCGATCTGGATTTCCTTGCCTTTGATCCGCGGCTTGGCGAAGGCCATTTTCAGATCGCCGTCCATGCTCGGCCGCATCAGCGAGGAGGTCCGCTGGAAGATCGAGCCGGCATTGAAGTTCTTCGGTGGCGCCACGGGAGAGACCTGGACGATGCGGCCCTTCTTGTCGGCGCGCACGACGCGATCCTCGTCGGGCGACCCGCTGACCTTGCCGCCCTTGCCGCGAAACGAGACGGCGCCGACACCGGGAAGGCGAACACCGGAACCCGAGATCGAGCTGGTGATGTCGGAATCGACGAACGGCATCTCGGCGGCGTGGACCGAACCGGCGACGGATTTCTCGACATAGGAATTCCAGCGCGTGGTCGGCGATTCAAGGCCGGAAACGAGGCTGGTCATGTCCTGGTAGGCAGCGACGGTCGGAAAGCCGATCCAGATACCGAGACCAATGATGAACGGAGACACAAGGCTGCGTTTCTCACCGGCGGCGGCCATCAGCCGCTTCAACACACGTCGATGCACGGAACTCTCTCCAGGAACGCAACTGACCCCACTGGAGAGCAAAATGATGCATTAACCTTGATGGGACGTTAACGAGGTCGGTCAGGTTTTCTCGGTCGGCTAGAGGTCGTGGGTTCGAAGTCGGGCGATTTTGCGACGGGAAGCTCAGGTCCGCCGCAGGAAGATCGGCCAGGCGACCAGGGCACAGGCGGCTGCCGACAGCCACACGCCAGGCCATGACCAGAGGTGCAGCAGCCCTGGAATGGCCACCGGAACCAGGAAGAAGCCGACGAAGACAAAGCTGTTGGCAAGGCTGAGTGCGGTTCCGACATGGCCTGCACCGGCAAGCGTGGCAAGCTCGGTATAGGCAACGCCGTGCCAGGCGGAGACCGAGATGCCGGCAATGACAAGCACCAGGGGCAGGACAGCGATCAGGAAGGATTGGCTGGAAGGCGTTGCGTGAGCCGCCAGAACCAGCAACCAGAGCACCACGAAGGCCAGCGCGCTCAGCGCACAGCACAAGCGGAGAAATTGACGGCGGTTGCCGTGGCGGTCGGTAAAGCGGCCGCTCCAGACGCGCATGACCATGGCGCCGACCTGTACAGCGGCGAGGCTGGCGCTGATCGCCGTCGTGCCAAGCCCGGCGAAGTCGTGCAGGAACACCGATGCGAAAGTGAGGACCGCCACCTGCGGAAAGCAGAGCAGGCCGATGGCGGTCGAGATGCGCCAGACCTCGACGTTGCGCAACGGTGCCGGTCCGGCAACGTCGGATGAGACGGCCTCACCCGCCATCGGCGGTTCGTGCAGCCAACGCCAGGCGAACAGGGCGGAGAGAGCGGATGCCGCCGCCAGAAGCCCGAACACCGCAGCGAAACCGAAAGCCAGGGCAAGCGAAGGCAGGACGAGCGCGCCAAGGCCGCCACCAAGCGGCACCGCCGTCTGCCGGATGCTCATGGCAAAACCACGCTCATTCTGCCGGAACCAGCCCATGATTGCGCGGCCGCTCGAGCCATTGACACTGCCGCCGAGCAATCCCGTGACGAGCAGGCTTGCCGCCAGCAACGTGACATCGGGAATGCTTGAGCTTGTCGGCACGACGAGCATCGCCATCGCAAGCAGCCAGGCCGCCGTTGCACCGAGGCCGATCAGAAGCACGCGGCGATCCCCCCAGCGGTCGGTGAGCAGGCCCCATGGCAACTCACTGAGCGCAACCCCCAGGCCAAGAAGACCGAGCGCCAGGCCAAGCTCGGCATTGCTCAAGTGATAGCCTTGGCGAAGCACGACCGCCGTTGCCGGTATGCCGGAGAAAGTCGCCGAGAAACCGGCGTTCGCGGCCACCCCGATGCCCAGGACCTTCCAGCGGTGGTTGGGGCCAAAGGTCCGGCCGGCCGCGGTCATGGCAGTGCCTCGCCCGGATAGCTGGCAATCGTTGCGAATGACGGTGGCAGACATGATTCCATTCCCGTGACGCCGGCCGAGCGGCCTTGACGGGAGGCATATAGCGCCATAGCTTCATCCATAAAATCAGGAAGATTTTGATCGATAATCCTGAAAAAAAGGACGATCTTATGCGCCGTGTCACATTCGATCTCGACGTGCTGAGGACTTTCGTCATCGGCATGGAACTGGGAAGTTTTGCCAGGGCAGCTGAGCGGCTTGGCCGCTCGACCTCCGCCGTCAGCGCGCAGCTGAAGAAACTGGAAGAGCAGGCCGATACGCCGATCTTCCGCAAGGCGGGGCGCGGCCTGTCACTGACCGAAGCCGGCGAGACGATGCTCGGCTATGCGCGGCGCCTGATCGAGCTCAATGACGAGGCAGCCCTGGCGATCCGCGACGTCGAACTGGAGGGCTGGGTGCGGCTCGGCCTGCAGGAGGATTTCGGCGAGGCCGTGTTGCCGGAAGTGCTCGGTCGCTTCGCTCGCGCCCACCCCAAGGTCCGGATCGAAGCACGGATTGGACGCAGCCACGAATTGGCCGAGCGTGTCCTTTCCGGCAACCTCGACATTGCGCTCGCCTGGCATGATGGCACGACGCTGCCGTATAGCCGGCATGTCGCCGACGTGCAGGCGCGCTGGATCGGCCCGGCGAAACCGATGGAGGCAGGTCCCCACGATGGCGAGGCGCTGCAACTGGTCGTGTTCGAGGCGCCTTGCCTGCTGCGCACCGTGGCGACCGAGACGCTGGATCGTGCCGGGCGGCCCTGGCGGATGGCGTTCTCCAGCCCCAGCCTTGGCGGCATATGGGCGGCGGTGGCGGCTGGCCTCGGGCTGACGATCCGCACCGATATCGGCCTGCCCGCGAATGTCCGGGCGCTCGCGCCCGGAATGCTCGGGCTGCCGCCGCTGCCGAAAATGGCGCTGCATTTGCATCAGAAGGATGCCGAGCTCGATCCGATCGCGGCGCGGCTGGCCGGCATCCTGCTGCAATCGGCGTTCGAAGCGTTGCCCGAGGGTGCCGAGATCAAAGAAAACCTGCTGAAAGTCGCTTAGCCGCAGCTCTCGGCGGAGGCGGTTGCCACCCTATCGTCAACGCTTCTTCGCACGGCCGGCGAACGGATTGTCCGAAGTGCGCAGCGCGATGCGGATCGGTACGCCCGGCATGTCGAAGGCTTCGCGCAGGCTGTTGGAGAGATAACGGACATAGCTTTGCGGCATCGCGTCCGGCCGCGAACACTGGACCACGAAGCCCGGCGGCCGGGTCTTGGCCTGGGTGACGTATTTGACCTTCAGCCGGCGCCCGGCGACGGCAGGCGGCGGGTGATGCGTCAGGATGGCTTCAAGCCAGCGGTTGAGCTTGCCGGTCGAAACACGGCTGTTCCAGACCTTGTGCGTCTTCAACACCGCATCCATCAGCTTGTCCAGGCCGCGTCCGGTCTCGGCCGAGACCGGCACGGCCTGGATGCCGCGCGCCTGCGGCAACAGCCGCTCGGTCTTCTCGCGCAGTTCGGCCAACAGTTCCTGCGGGTTGTCGATCAGGTCCCATTTGTTGAAGGCGATCACCGGTGCCCGGCCCTCGCGGATGATCAGATCGGCGATCTGCAGGTCCTGCTTTTCGAAGGGAATGGTGGCGTCGAATACGATGATGACGATCTCGGCGAAACGGATGGCGCGCAGGCCATCCTGCACCGACATCACTTCCAGCTTTTCGTGGATCCTGGCCTTGCGGCGCATGCCGGCGGTGTCGAACAGTTTGATGCGGCGGCCGCGCCAGTCCCAGTCGACCGAAATGGAATCGCGGGTGATGCCGGCTTCCGGTCCGGTCAGCAGCCGCTCCTCGCCGATCAGCGCGTTGATCAAAGTCGATTTGCCGGCGTTCGGCCGGCCGACGACGGCGATGCGCATCGGCTTGGTGTCGTCATAGGATGGCTCGGCGTCCGGATCGGCGATGTCCTCGCCGATCAGCACCTCGCTGGCGGCGGCGTCTTCGTCGTCTGTATCCTCGTCTTCACCGAAGGCGCGCGCCTCGCCGAGCGCTTCGATCACGGCGTCGCGTAGGTCGGGCATGCCCTGGCCGTGCTCGGCAGAAACCGGGATCGGTTCGCCAAGGCCAAGTTCCCAGGCCTCCAGCATGCCGCCCTGGGCGCCCTTCGCCTCGGCCTTGTTGGCGACCAGCACGACCGGCTTGCCGGATTTTCGCACGATCTCGGCAAAGGTCCTGTCATCCGGCAGCAGGCCGGACTTGGCGTCGATGGTGAAAAAGATCAGATCCGCCTCGCGGATGGCGATTTCGGTCTGCGCGCGCATGCGGCCCGGCAAGGTCGAAGCGCCGGCGTCCTCGAAGCCCGCGGTATCGATGACATCGAAATGCAGATCGTAAAGCTTGGCGGCGTGGACGCGGCGGTCGCGGGTCACGCCCGGCGTGTCGTCGACAAGCGCCAGCTTTCTTCCCACCAGCCGATTGAAAAGCGTCGACTTGCCGACGTTAGGTCTGCCGATGATGGCGACTTTGAATGTCATCCGACCCTACATCTTCCACGCATGTCGTGGTGCCAAACCGCTGCGCGCCTTGGGCAACGGGTCACGATGCGCTGCCCGACCCGCGGATCAGCTCGGACATCAAGGTCGCCCGCTCGCGCGTGTTGCGCGGGGCGCCATCATCGGAGGCGATCTGATCGAACAGCTTCAGCGCGTCCTGGGTCTTGCCTTCCTTCCAGGCGGCAAGGCCAAGCGCCTCGCGCGCGCTGTGGCGCAGCGTGTTGGTGTCCGATGTCAGCGCCTCGACGCGGCTCGACACGTCGGCGAAGGAGCCATGATCGACGAGCAGGAGCGCCGCCCTCAGCCGCGCCATGTCGCGCAGGCCCTGGGGAATGGCGGTGTCGGCGGCGACATCGTCGAAGTCCTTGACGGCGGCAGCGACGTCGCCCTTGTTGGCCTTGACGGTCGCGGCGCGCATGCGGGCGAGCAGCGGATAGGCGCCGTAGCCATCCTTTTCCAGCTGATCGAGCGCGGCCAGCGCGTCATCGTTCTTACCGTCATTGGCGAGCTTCAGCGCCTGCGAGAAGGCATCGCCGGAGCGATTGGCGCGCGTCTCGTCCCAATAGCGATAGCCGACGAAGGCCGCGGTGCCGAGCACCACAAGCACCGCAATGACAAGCAAGGCCGGGCCAAAACGGTCCCACAGCTTCTGCGCCTGCTCGCGGCGCATCTCATCATTGACTTCGCGAATAAAACTGTCGTCGGACATCAATCAAACCATTCCTGCCCCGGGCCGGGGCGGTTCATGAGCCCGCGTTTTAGCGAAATTTTGTCGGCATGGAAGGGGTTCGGCCGGAAAATCGGCTATTCCCGGGGCAAACAAATGTTTGTCCCCGGCAAACAACTGTTTGTCCCCCGGGCAAACCAATGTTTGTCCCCGGGGGCAAACCCACGAAAACCCAATCGCACCGGCGCCACATTTGCGCGATAGCCGGCTTGCCGACCACCCGGAGCCCGTGAATTTGCCGATGCCTTGTTTGTCCCGCGTTGTTTTGTTCTCGCTTGCCTCACTCGCCACCGCCGGCGTGGCCCTGGCCGATCCGCCCGCGCCACCAGCACCGGCAAGGCCGAAGCAGATCGTGATCATCTCCTTCGACAGCGCGCGCGACATCTCGCAGTGGAAGCGCAGCCGGGCGCTGGCCCAGCGCACCGGCGCGCATTTCACCTATTTCCTGTCCTGCGTCTTCCTGCTGTCGCCCGAGACACGCGGCCAATACACCGCGCCTGGCAAGACGGCGGGCAAATCCAACATCGGCTTCGCCGCCTCCAGGCAGGACGTGGCAGAGCGGCTGGAACAGATCGGCCTCGCCGCCCATGAGGGTCACGACATTGCCAGCCACGCCTGCGGCCATTTCGACGGCAAGGACTGGAGCAAGGCCGACTGGCTGAAAGAGTTCGCCTCCTTCGAGCACATTTTTGAGAACGCCTATGCGATCAACGGCATTGGGCCCGAACCCGAGGGCTGGCGGGAATTCGCGCGGCATGCGGTGGCGGGTTTCCGGGCGCCCTATCTGTCGACCGGCAAGGCGCTTTACGAGGCACTCCCGACAGCCGGTTATCGGTTCGACGCCAGCGGCGTTTCAATGGGTCCTGCCCTGCCGCCGACCGTTGGCGGCGTCACCCGCTTTTCCCTGCCGCAGATTCCCGAAGGGCCGAAATCACGGCCGGTGATCGCCATGGACTACAATCTGTACGTCCGCCATTCCGGCGGCTTCGAGCGGCCGAGCAACGCCGGCGAGTTCGCGGACCGGACCTATCAGGCGTTTCGCGCCGCCTTCGACGCGCAATATCGGGGCAAGCGCGTTCCGCTGGAACTCGGCTTCCACTTCACGCTGATGAATGACGGCGCCTACTGGAATGCGCTGGAGCGTTTTGCCGGCGAAGTCTGCGTCAAATCAGATGTCGAGTGCATCAGCTTTCGCGATTACGTCTCGCGGCAGGATGGCGGCCGGAAGCAGGCCTCCGTCGGCGGCTGAGCCGCCGACCGGCGTTTCGTCAGCGCATCCTCAAGCCGGATCCCCGGCCCCCTGCCTTGCCAGATAGCGCTGGTCGATATCGGGCAACGGCTCGCCTTGCAGCGTCGCCTCGAAGGCGCGCAGGCGTTTGTGCACCGATTGCAGCTCGACGATGGTCGACCATGAGGTAAGCAGGAACTGCAGCGAACCCGTCACCTTGCCGAACGCGTTCGATATCTGATTCAGCGCGCCGAACGTTATCTTGTGCGCGACCAGCGACGGGCCCAGGATCAGCAGCGAGAAAATGTTGTCGGCCTGAAGGTAGGTGTACCGGACGACGTTGAAATAGATGTAGTGGAAATAGAGCCGGAAATAATTGTGCCGGACATTGGCGAACAGCTCGGCGGTGGTGGCGGGTTGCGCCCTGTCCGCATGATCCTCGCCATAGACCAGTTCCTTGCGGTAAGCGGCTTCGACGCGCTGGTTTCGGAACTGCAGGCCGGGAAGCTTCATGCCGGCAATCATCACCGAGATCGTGCCGAACAGACACCAGGCAAGTGCCGCGACCACCAATGGCTGCGGGATCGCGCCGATGATCGGCAGTTCGCTGATGTGGGCCTGCAACTGGATCATCACCGGCAGGAAGGCGATCAGGGTCATGATCGACTGGACAAAGCTGGAACCGAGATCCTCCATGATCTGCGAGAACCGCATCGTATCTTCCTGGATGCGCTGCGAAGCGCCCTCGATATGGCGCAGCCTGCTCCAGTTCTCGATAAAGTAGTTGTTCATGGCTGTGCGCCAGCGGAAGATCCAGTGGCTGACGATAAAGGCGTTGACCACCTGCACGTTCATGCCGACCAGGGCCAGCCATGAGAAGTCGGCCAATCCGGTGTAGAACTCGGCGTTCGTCGACTTTCCGGTCCCCGACATCAGCCCCTGTACATAGTCGAAGAACGGGCCGTACCACGCGTTGACGGCGACGCTGACCTGCACGTTGAAATAGATGAAGAACAGGATGACCGCCGTCATCAGGATCGACCAGCGCTGCCATGGGTGCGGCGAATACCAACTCCAGAACGCGTAGAAGATGGCCACGCAAAGCGTGAAGTAGATATAAAACCAGAGGAATGGCTTCGATACGAGAATGGCGATGCCGATGATGGGTGGCGCTCCGGGAGCAGCAGGCGGCATGCCGAAAACCGCCCCCAATTGCTCCCCGCCGAAAAACCAGAACAGGATCGCCGCAAGGCTCCAGATGGCGGCCGAAGAGAAGAACAGCTTCGGCTGCGGGAAGAAGGATACGAACACTGTGGCGAATTCCTCGATCGATGCGCAAATCAGCAGGTTTGAGCCGGCATAAGGTCACACATTAGGGGGAAAGAAAATGCCTGCCCGATGCCGGTGCAGAGCAAGACCACAAATCATGGCGATTTTGGCGCAGCGGACCACGTGACGGCGCCGGAGGCGACCAGGACGGCCGCGGCGACGATCGAGGCGAGGAAGAAATCGCCCGATGCCTGCGCTAAAAGCCCGGCCGCGATCGGGCCGATGATCTGGCCAAGACCGAAGGAGGCGGTCATCAGGGCAAAGATGCGCCGGGGCGACGCAGGGGCCTGCTGCCGGGCGGCCTGCAGGCCAAGTGCCGTGATGGCAATGAACGTGCCGCCGAGCAGCACGCCGCCAAGCAGCGGCCCCATGCGCCCGCCGGTGGCGACGCTCGCGGTAACGCCGACAACTTCGACGAAACATCCCAAGGCATAGGCGGCATAAAGCCCGATCCGCGCCGCTATCTTCTGCCACAGCCAGACCGAAGGAAAACCGGCAAGACCGGCAACCATCCACACCATGGCCTCGAAGACGCGGCTGCCGCCGCCTTGGCGGACGATGGCGACGAGGAAGGTCGCCGTCACCACATAGCCAAAACCGAACAGGCCATAGGCGACGATCACCTTCATCAGCGACCGATCTTTCGGCAGCGCCGGTTCACGGCCGACCTCGCCATTGATGAGCGGACCCTGGTTCACCAGCAGCGCCACGGCGACGAAGCCGCCAGCCGAAATCGCCCCCGACCACAGCCAGCCCTGCGCCCAGCCGGCATGCTCGGTGACCAGCACCGTCATCATCGCCGCCGATATCGCTATGCCGAGGCCGACGCCGCCGAAATGCCAGGCCTGCAGGTCGCCGCGCCCGGCGGCCGCGATATGGCTGAAAACGATGCTGGCCATGAACACCATGACGAAAGCGCTCGCCAGACCGGCCAGAAAACGAATGGCGACGAAGGCGGCCATAGCGTCGGTCAGCCCCATCGAGGCGGCCAGCACGGCGCTGGCACCGAGGGCGCCCAGCATCAGCAAACGCTCGCGTCCATGTGCCCAGCTGCCCGCCGCCGCCAACGCGCCAACGAGATAGCCTAGATAATTCGCCGAGGCGATCCAGCCGGCATTGGCCGGCGACAGATGCAGTTCCTCCATCATGCCAGGCAGGATCGGCGTGTAGACGAAGCGGCCGATGCCCATGGCGACGGCCATGGCGATCATGCCGGCGAAGGCGTAACGCAGCGCTGTCGATTGGGGCGAAGTCATTGCAGTGCACAATAGATGTGCGAGCGGGTGAAACAATCCGCCTCGTGTTGGGCCAGTGCCCTGATCGCGATCGCGCGCTCAGCAGCGATCGCCGAAACCGGTGCTCGGTGAAACGGTCTCATACGCGGTCCGGCGCGCCGTCAACCGGAACGGCACATCACCGAGTTCGCGCTCCGACATTACACCCAGCGCGGGATGGGCAAGCGGATCGGTCAGCCAACTCAGCGTATCGAAGTCGCAGTCCGTGTCATCCGGCGAAGTGGCCGCGACCAGGGCCTTCAGCAACATGCTCAGCATTTCCGGCTCCATGGGCCTGTTTCCACCCATAAGGTCTGCCGTTTCGATATGTCTTTCAATTGAGATTTCGGCCGGACCGGTTTAGAAAATCTCAAATGGCCATGCTCAACCGCGTTCATCTCAACGGCCTTCGCGCCGTGGAAACCGTCGCCCGTCTCGGCTCGCTCGCCGCCGCCGCCGGCGAACTCAATGTTTCCGTCAGCGCCGTCAGCCAGCAGATCAGCCGCACCGAAAAACAGCTCGGCCAGGCACTGTTCGAGCGCACGACCAGCGGCCTCGTCCTGACCGAATTCGGCGCCGTCTTCGCGGCCCGCCTGGGCACTGGATTTCGCGAGCTTGCCCAGGCCGTGGCACTGGCCGACAAAGCCAGCCAGTGCACATTGGTCGTTTCGGCGGCACCGGCCTTTGCCTCCAAATGGCTGCTGCCACGGCTGTCGCGGCACTTCGACCGGCATCCCAACGTGCTGCTGCGTATCGACGCTTCAGTGCGGCTGGCCAATCTCGATCACTCGGACGTCGACATTGCCATCCGGCTTGGCGACGGCAAATGGCCGGGTGGAAAGGCGGAGCTGCTTTTGGCGCAGGAAGTCTTCCCGGTCTGCGCGCCCGGGATTGCCAGAAAACTAACGTCGATCTGCGACCTCGCCCAGACCTGCGCCATCACCGACGAGCGGGCGATGATCAACTGGGAAAGCTGGTTCGCGGCCGCCGGCGTTCAACCCGTTACCTTCCAGAAAGGCGCGAGCTTCACCGACCCGATGCTGTGCCTGGAATCGGCGATCGCCGGCCATGGCGTGATGCTCGGCTGGCAATTGCTGACGGCCGATGCGCTGGCCGACGGGCGCCTGGTGGCGCCGTTCGGAATTCGCGCCCAGAGCGGCCTCGGCTACTGGCTGGTGACCTCCGCCACCAAGGCCGAGAGCCGCAAGGTCCGGGACTTCATGATCTGGATCAAGGAAGAGATCGCGGCGACGATGGCGCGGTTCGGATCGTCGGTCGCGGAGCCCAGCGGCACGATCACGGTGGAAAGCACCGCGGCACCGGTCTATGTTCAATCGAACATCCCAAGACGACAGGCAGGATCATGACCACACATTCGCGCGGCGTTTCCGCAACGATCGACCCGGTGAAGCTCGACAGGCTGGCGGAAGTCGCCATCAAGGTGGGGCTGCAATTGCAGCCCGGACAGGACCTGGTGCTGACATCGTCGATCGCGGCCCTGCCGCTGACCAGGCGCATCGTCGAACACGCCTACAAGGCCGGTGCCGGGCTGGTGACGCCGATCTTCAACGATGACGAGATGACGCTGGCGCGCTACCGCTTCGGCGCCGATGCTGGCTTCGACCATGCCGCCGGCTGGCTCTACGAAGGCATGGCTAAGGCCTTCTCCAACAACGCAGCCCGGCTTGCCGTGCGCGGCGAGGATCCGTCGCTCCTGTCGGCGCAGGATCCGGCGAAGGTGGCGCGCGCCAACAAGGCCAATTCGATGGCCTACCAGCCGGCGCTGGAGAAGATCACCGGCTTCGACATCAACTGGAACATCGTCGCCTATCCGGATCTGGCCTGGGCCAGGCAGGTTTTCCCCGGCGATGCCGACGATGTGGCGGTCGCGAAGCTCGCCGACGCCATCTTCGCCGCCTCGCGGGTGGACGTGGAAGACCCGATCGGCAACTGGACGGCGCACAATGCGGCGCTGCGCGGCCGCACCGAATGGCTCAACGGCCATGATTTCCATACCCTGCATTTCGCTGGACCGGGCACCGACCTGACGGTCGGGCTGGCGGATGGCCATGAGTGGATGGGCGGCGCCTCGACCGCCAAGAACGGCATCACCTGCAATCCCAACATCCCGACCGAGGAAGTTTTCACAACTCCGCATGCGCGGCGCGTCGAGGGCCATGTCTCCTCGACCAAGCCGCTGTCCTACCAAGGCACGCTGATCGACGACATCTCGGTGCGCTTCGAGGGCGGCAGGATCGTCGAGGCCAAGGCGTCGAAAGGTGAGGACGTCCTGAAGAAGGTGCTCGACACCGACGAGGGCGCGCGTCGTCTGGGCGAAGTGGCGCTGGTGCCGCATTCCTCGCCGATCTCGGCCAGCGGCCTGTTGTTCTTCAACACATTGTTCGACGAAAACGCCGCCTGCCACATCGCGCTCGGCCAATGCTATTCGAAATGCTTCGTCGACGGCGCCTCGCTCAGCCCTGACGAAATCGCGGCGCGCGGCGGCAACAAGAGCTTCATCCATATCGACTGGATGATCGGGTCGGACAAGATCGACATTGACGGCGTCGCCAAGGATGGCAGCCGCGTGCCGGTGATGCGCAAGGGCGAGTGGGCCTGAGGGGTTCGGCGTAGGGAGGTCGAATGGCTTTCGACCTGATGGTCAAGCGGATTTACGAACCGCCCGCTGCCGATGACGGGCAGCGGGTGTTGGTTGACCGCATCTGGCCGCGCGGCGTCAGCAGGGAGCATGCCGCGCTGGCACTGTGGCTGAAGGAGATCGCGCCGAGCGACGACCTGCGGAAGTGGTTCGGGCACGAGCCGGCACGTTGGGCGGAATTTCGGAAGCGGTACGGGGCTGAGCTCGACGGGAATGGTGAGGCGGTTGCGCAGCTGCGCGGCTTGCTTGGCGAGGGCAAGGTAACGCTGCTCTACGGCGCGCATGATGAGGCGCACAATAATGCGGTGGCACTGGCGGAGTATTTGAGCGCGGGTTGAGGCGCTCGGACCTTCGCGAGCAGGCGGGACAGCGCCCTTCTGTCCTGCCGGACATCTCCCCACGAGGGCGGAGATCGGACGGCGCGACGCTTCCGCCTACTTCCCCACCGTCTGCTCATAAACCTCCGGCTTGAAGCCAACCACCACCCGATCGCCGATCTCCAGCACCGGCCGCCTGATCATCGTCGGCTTGGCCAGCATCAACGCTTTCGCCTTCTTCTCGTCGAGGCCTTGCTTGTCCGCCTCCGGCAGTTCGCGAAACGAAGTGCTGCCCTTGTTGAGCAGCTTTTCCCAACCGACCTTGCCGGCCCAGCCATTCAGCTTGCCAGCCTCGATCCCTTCGGCCCGATAGTCGTGGAAACGATAGGGAAGGTCATGGCTCTCCAGCCAGACGCGCGCCTTCTTGATCGTGTCGCAATTGGTGATGCCGTACATGGTGATCGTCAAAGTGCTCTTCCCTTGGGCTGACAGTCGAATCCGTTTCGCAGCCTAAAACCGCCCTTCCCGCTTGGCCAGCAGCTTGGTCAGCGTTGCCGGAAATTTGGCGCTTGCCAACACTAAGGCAATTACCTAAGTGTTTCTAATCGCTTTTTGACGACCCGGGACCGATCGATGACCAGCCTCCAGAGTGCAAATCCAAGCCTCCCGCCGATCGACGGCATTTTTCGCGCGCTTGCCGACCCGACGCGACGGCGCGTGGTCGAGCGGCTGAACAGGAGCCCTGCTTCGGTCAGCGAACTGGCCCAGCCTTTCGAGATGGCCCTGCCATCCTTCATCGACCATCTCAAGATTCTCGAAGGCTGCGGGCTGGTTCGTTCGCAAAAGACCGGACGGGTCAGGACTTACGAGCTTGCGCCTGAACCGTTGAAGCTCGCCGAAAGCTGGCTGGCCGAACAGCGTACAGTTTGGGAACGCCGCCTCGACCGGTTCGATGCCTATGTCATGACCCTCAAGGAGCAGGAAAAATGAGTTATTCCTTCGAGCCCGATCCCCGGCTGGACCTGACGCTGGAGCGCGTAATCGATGCGCCGCGCGAATTGCTTTGGCGAGCCTGGACGACACCTGAGCATGTCAGGCAGTGGTTCACGCCGAAGCCATGGCTGATCACCGACTGCGAGATCGACCTCAGACCGGGCGGCCTGTTTCGGACACGCATGCAGTCGCCCGACGGCAAGGAGGTCAGTGACCGCCACTGCTGCTATCTGGAAATCGTGCCCAACGAGCGGCTGGTGTGGACGGATGCGCTGCTGCCCGGCTATCGACCCTCGGGCCAGCCTTTCATCACCGCGGTCATTTCGCTCCATCAGGATGGCCAGGGTACGCGCTATACCGCCACAGCCATTCACCGTGACCAAGCCACCCGCGACAACCATGAAGAGATGGGTTTCTTCGACGGCTGGGGCACGGTGGCCGATCAACTTGCGCAGTATGTGAAGACGATTTGAACACTCCCAGCGGCCAGAGGATCGCTCTGGCCGCCGTGCACATTTTCAACCTTGCCGCAAAGAGAGCAAAGCTGGGAAGACCCGATTTCCGGCCTCAGTAGTAAAAGCGCTCTTCGGTGATCTTGCCGTTCTTGACCGTGTACAGGCCAACCTCATCCATGGTGACACGCTCGCCGGTGGCCTTGGGCGTTATGTCAAAGGTGAAGCGCACCGCGAATTGATCGCCGTTGACATAAGGGCCCTCGACCGAGCCGCCATGCACTTCGTGGTTCTCTTGCCACCACTGGCTTTTCTGCCTGAGGGCCTCCTTGCCGTGACTGACGGCCATCGGTCCCTCCATCGCTTCGTAGCTGGCGATATCGTCGGCATTGTATTTTTCGGCAGCACCTTCGTTGTTGCCCTGCTTGAGAAGTTCGGTGAACTCCTTGGCGATTTCCGTGACGGTCATTTTTGTTCCTCCTGTTCAGACGCATTGCAAGTAGGGAACCGCTTGCGGACCTGCCATCGCGGACAGGTCGATAGCTGACATGACCCTGTCAGGATGGGGTGTCGCGCGAACCAGCGGCCCCTTCGTTACATCGCAATCAGCGGCCAACGTTCCAGAAAATCATATTGCGTCAGCCCGCGCAGGCTGTGCACGAGAATGAACTCCCGCGCCACGAAGCTGATCGGCTCGATCGGCAGTTGTGGGATAAGTTTCTGGTCATAGGCAAGGGTCAG
The DNA here is from genome assembly GCF_020165595.1 of Mesorhizobium sp. BR-1-1-10. Classification (NCBI taxonomy): domain Bacteria; kingdom Pseudomonadati; phylum Pseudomonadota; class Alphaproteobacteria; order Hyphomicrobiales; family Phyllobacteriaceae; genus Mesorhizobium; species Mesorhizobium sp. BR-1-1-10. The sequence continues at coordinate 106,272 of NZ_JAIUIL010000007.1, forward strand.
ATGAGGGACGAACCCGTCTGACGCCTTGAGGCCTTGACGCAGCATTTCGGCGCCGAGATTCCCGCTCAGTTCACAAACCGGTCCGTCATCGGCCACAAGCACGAAGGGGTGCTTGGCCGGTCGGCCTCTTGTCGCCGGACGGCCAGGAAAGCTCCTGGCGTGGCGAAAGGTGATCTCAAAAGCAGGCATCACGACGCGCTGCCCCGATCGGGTGGCCGCAAAGATGATTTTCGACCGCAGCCGCTTGTAGTCCCCGACATGCTGCTGGCTGACATGAAAACGCTCCGGTATCAGCGGTGAGCCGGCTATGCCAAATTTGTGGCATAGTCGGCTTTGACAATCAGCAAACCGAGAATAATCCCCTGCCTGCAGAAACACGCCGAAGAAGACACGATCCGGTTTTTTGGGCCGCCTTGGCGGTTCTGGAATTCCGAAATCCAATTCGCCTTGGTACATTACCTATACGCTCGCCAAGGAACGCCTCCGTTCTGTTCTGGCACCCAGAACAAAACACGAACAATTCTCTGAGTCAAGTTCGAGTAACCGGACCCTAAAGCCCGGTGATGTCCTTGATCTCCGGAGACAGTGGATGACCCAGTCGGCATTTCGCGGCCACTGCCCGATTGCGTGGACGGGATAGACGTTTGAATGGATTCCGGCGAAAGTGCCGCGCCGACCGGCCACCATTTTCGATCCAACGAGGAACCCAACTCATGACCAACCCGACACATCTGCCCGCCGAAGGCTTGTTTGTCGGCCGCGCCAGGAGCGGCGATGCCTCGTACCCCCTGGTCGTCACGGTGCGCGACGACACCGTCTTCGACATCACATCCAGCGCGGCGCCCACCGTGCGTGACGTCTGCGAATTGGCCGACCCGGCCGGCCATGTGCGCTCGGCCAGGGGCAAGCCGATCGGTTCACTCGACGCCATCGCGGCCAACAGTTTCGAAGCCACGCGCGATCGGGCAAAACCCTTTCTGCTGTCGCCGGTCGACCTGCAGGCGATCAAGGCTTCCGGCGTCACCTTCGTGGTCAGCCTGCTCGAACGGGTGATCGAGGAACAGGCGCGTGGCTCGGCCGAGAAGGCCGACGCCATCCGCGCCGACATTGCGGGTCTGATCGGCCATGATCTTTCGAAGCTCAAGCCCGGTTCGCCAGAGGCGATGGAGATCAAGGCCAAGCTGATTTCGCGCGGCGCCTGGTCGCAATATCTGGAAGTGGGCATCGGCCCCGATGCCGAGATATTCACCAAGTGCCAGCCGATGGCCTCGGTCGGCTTCGGCGCCGATGTCGGCCTCCACCCGGTTTCGACCTGGAACAATCCGGAGCCGGAGATCGCCATGATCGCCGCCTCGAGCGGCAGGATCGTCGGCGCCACCATCGGCAACGACGTCAATCTGCGCGACGTCGAGGGGCGTTCGGCGCTGCTGCTCGGCAAGGCCAAGGACAACAACGCCTCGGCCTCGCTTGGCCCCTTCATCCGGCTGTTCGACGACACGTTCTCCACCGCCGACGTGAAGCAGGCCGTCGTGCGCCTGAAGGTCGAGGGCGAGGACGGGTTTTCGCTGGAGGGGGCAAGCTCGATGGCCGAGATCAGCCGCTCGCCGGAGGAGCTGGTTGCCGCGGCCATGGGCCCGCATCACCAGTATCCGGACGGGCTGGCGCTCTATCTCGGCACCATGTTCGTGCCGTCGAAGGATCGCGGCGAAAAGGGCAAGGGGTTCACGCACAAGGTCGGCGACATCGTCACCATCTCGTCGGAAAAATTCGGCGCGCTGGTCAACCGCGTGCGGCTGTCGCCCGATTGCCCGCACTGGACCTACGGCGCCAGCCATTTGATGCGCGACCTGGCCAAGGCCGGCCTGCTCTAAGCGGCTCTTTGGGGGCTTTCGCCCTCAGAGACCGCCCAGACGTGATCGGGATAGTCCGCCCGGCTGAGCTCTCGGCGACAATCATCCGACTGCCCGGGAAAAATCATCCCGACTGATGCGATCTGATGGGGTCGCTGATGGCGCCGCGTCAGGCGCCAACTACATCTGCAGATGGAGGCTTGCCATTCGTCGAAAAAGGGAATGCTCTTAGGCATCCGAGCGGCGCTGGCAAAAAGACGCAATCCGGCTGAAGCCGGAACAAGGGACGGATCATCTTCAACCGGGAGGAAATCAAATGCTGACGAGACTAAGACTTGTGCTCTACGGCCTGCTGATCGCGCTGACGGTCATTCCGGCAGCCGCGCAGGCCAAGACGTTCTACTGGATTTCACATGGCGGGCCGGCCGACCCGGTCTGGACCTACTTCCTCGCCGGCGCCAAGCAATGGGCCAAGGACACCGGCAACACCGTCAACACGTCGTTCCACAATGGCGACGTCGCCTCGCAGCAGGAGGCGGTCCGTGCCGCCCTCTCGGCCAAGGCCGACGGCATCGTCACCACCAGCCCCGATCCGGGCAGCCTGGTCGAGATCGTCAAGGAAGCGCGCGCGGCCAACGTCCCGATCATCAACTTCAACACGCCCGATCCCAAGGCCAATTTCAACGCCTATGTCGGCGGTGACAACGTCACTTTCGGCAAGCACTGGGCGCAGTATCTGGTCGACAAGGGCCTGGTGAAGAAGGGCGACTTCGTCTGGATGCCGGTCGAGATCCCCGGCGCCACCTACGGCGTGCAGGAAGAAGAAGGCATCAAGAGCGTCTTCGGCCCGCTCGGCATCACCTATGAAGTGACCGAAGCGACGCTCGACCAGGCCGAGGTGATCAACCGCATGGTCGACTACCTCACCGCCCACAAGGGCAAGGTTAACGCCATCATCGGCCTGGGCGACCTCGTAACCGGTTCGATCAAGCGCGTGTTCGACCAGGTCGGCGTCAAGCCGGGCGAAATCCCGGTCGTCGGCTGGGGCAACTCGCTCGACACCACCCAGGAAGTGCTGAACGGCTATGTCAATGCCGGCCAGTGGCAGGATCCGCAGGCGACCAGCTATGTGGCGCTGTCGCTCGCCAACATGGCGGCCAGCGGCATTCCTCCGGGCTTCAACGTCATCACCGGCGCGCTCTATGAGAAGGACACCGCGGCGGTCTACGACAAGATCCTGTCCGGCAAATAATCCGCGATCCCCTGGCGCCGCGCGTTTTCGCACGGCGCCAGATATCTTCCTGCGCCGTGGCATGCCACCCGATGCGGTGGAGCTCGCGGCCCGTCCCAACCATGTCGCGGGTTCCCAGTGGAAAATCATTCGCTCATCCAACGCCTGATCGCGCGGCCGGAATTCGGACCTTTCATTCTGCTCATCGTGGAGATCGCCGTTTTCTGGGGTTTCAACCACGACTTCCTGTCGCCGCAGAACATCTCCAACACGCTGGCCTTCACGGTCGAGCTCGGCCTGATCGCGCTGGCGATGACGCTGTTGATGACTTCGGGCGAATTCGACCTCTCCGTCGGGTCCCTGTTCGGCTTCTCGCCCGTGCTGATGTGGACGCTGTTCAATGCTGGCGTCACCTCGCTGGAAATGGGCTTCCTTGTCGCGCTGGTGGTTGCCGCCTTGATCGGCCTGGTCAATGGCTGGTTCGTCACGCAGCTCAAGATCCCGTCCTTCCTGGTGACGCTTGGCATGCTGCTCGTGGTGCGCGGCAGCGCGCTTTTCATCACCGACGGGTTTCCGCAGCGCACCTGGAGTGCCGAGGGCAGCTGGCTGGCGGAGGCTCTGGTCGGCGACTTCTTCATCGGGCCGTTCCGCATCTACATGTCGCTGTTCTGGTTCATCGCCGCGGCGATCGCGCTCGGCTTTGTCCTGACGCAAAGCCGGACAGGCAACTGGATCCAGGCGGCGGGCGGCAATCCCAACGCGGCGCGTGCCCGCGGCGTCAATGTCAATCGCGTCAAGGTCGGCCTGTTCGTCCTGTCGTCGGTCATGGCCTCGCTTGCCGGCGTCATCTCCTCGCTGCGCACATCCGCCGCCAACCCCAACAGCGGCACCGGCTACGAGCTCGAGGTGATCGCCATGGTGGTGATCGGCGGCACCGCACTCACCGGCGGGCGCGGCACCATCATCGGCACCGTGCTCGGCATCCTGATCCTGCGCGTGATGCGCAACGGCATCGTGCTGATCGGCGTGCCCGGCCTTGCCTACAACATCTTCATCGGCGCGATCATCCTTGGCATGATGGCGCTGCATTCATGGCTGGAACGCCGGCACCAGGCGGGGACTTGAACCATGGCCGAGCCATTGATCCGCATGCACAACATCCGCAAGTCCTATGGCCGCGTGCAGGCGCTGGTGGACGCCAATTTCCATGTCAACGAGCGTGAGATCGTCGGCCTTCTGGGCGACAATGGCGCCGGCAAATCGACGCTGATCAAGGTTCTCTCCGGCGCGGTGCCGCTGACCAGCGGCGATATTTTCATCCGCGGCAAGAAGGTCACCTTGCGCGATACCAGCGACGCCATCGCCCACGGCATCGAGACTATCTACCAGGACTCCGCCCTGGTCACGCAATTGTCGATCGCGCGCAACCTGTTCCTGGGTCGAGAACCGATCAAGCCGCCGCGCTTCCTCAACCGCATGGACCAGGACGCCATGAACACGGTCGCCCGCGATCTGCTCAAACAGGTCGGCATCTCCAAGAACATCCCGCCGACGACGCCGATCGGCTCGCTCTCCGGCGGCGAGCGCCAGGCGGTCGCGATCGCGCGCGCCATGCATTTCGACAGCGACCTGATCATCCTCGACGAGCCGACCAACAACCTCGGCGTGGCCGAGACCCAAGGCGTGCTCAGCTTCGTGCGCAACGCCCGCGATTCCGGCCACTCCTGCATCTTCATCGCGCACAACATCCACCATGTCTTCCAGGTGGTCGACCGCATCGTCGTCATGCGCAGGGGCAAGGTGGTCGCCGACGACATCGATCCGAAGACGACAACCGTGACGGAAGTCGAGCGCATCATCACCGGCATGTCGGACAAGGACATCCGCGACGCCCTCGCCGACGGCAAGCCGGCGCACTGAGGACGTACGAAGCGACGTGTAGGGTTGCGGCATGAAGGCTACCGTCTCCGACATCGCCAGGAACTGCGGGCTGTCGACCGCGACGGTCGACAGGGTGCTCAACAACCGGCCCGGAGCGAGTGCCGCCAACCGGCAACGCGTCATGGAGGCCGCCAAGCAGCTCGGCTATCTGCCGGTCGCCGACCAGGTGACGCTTCCCTCGAGGCCCGCAAACCTGGAATTCTTCCTGCCGATCGGCTCGAACGACTTCATGCACGACCTGGCAAAGCACATCGAGGACTACGCCTCGCGCCTGCCGCTGGTGGCGTCCTGCCGGATTCACAATCTCGCCGGTATCTCGCCCAATGCCTTGCAGACCGCGGTCGAAAAACTGTCGCTGCGCGCCAACGGCGTCGGTGTCATCGCGGTCGATCATCCCAGGACGCGCAACATCCTGCGCGACATGGTCGAGGCCGGTATCCGGCTGGTGACGCTGGTGTCCGATATTCCGGCCGCTCCCCGCTCGGCCTATGTCGGCATCGACAACCGCGTGGCGGGGCGGGCGGCGGCACTTTTGATGGGACGCTTCCTGGGTGGCCGCGAGGGGCAGCTGGCGATGGTCGTCGGTTCGCGTTCCTATCGCGGCCATGAAGAGCGCGAGATGGGCTTCCGCTCCGTGCTTGGCGAGGAGTTTCCCAACCTCACCGTCAGCAGCGCCGTCGAGATCAATGACGAGCCCGACGCCAGCTATGCCGCAACCATGAAAGCGTTGCGCAACGAGCCGGAACTGCTCGGCATCTATTGCGTCGGCGCCGGGCGCTCCGGCATTGCCAAGGCGATCCGGGAAACCAGGCCCAACCGCAAGCCGGTCTTCATCTGCCACGACCTGACCAGGGAGACACGCGGCTACCTCGTCGACGACCTCGCCGACGTCGTCATCGACCAGAACGCCAGGCTGATTGCGGAGCAGTCGGTGATCCAACTGCTCGGCTCGATCGCATCATCGGCGCCCTATCTCACCCGCAAATTCATCGAGCCGCGACTGATCTTTCGGGAAAACGTACCCGTGCAGTGAGATCCCGCATCTCCTGGGGAACCTGACCGCCCCTGCAAATCTGCACAGCAGCTATGCACAATTCATTGTTGCCGAATCATTGGGCAACTCGTACGTTCTGGTTGTCGGCCATCTACTCCTCCCAGATGCGATGCCGACGCTGAATGGGGTGCACCTCCTCCCGCGCCACATTCGAAATCGAGCCCGCTGCCACCTCCTCCCGGCAGCGGGCTTTTTTCGTTCAGTCAACGGGAAATAGCGTGCTGCCTATAGGGCAGCAGACATCGTTTCGGTCACGCGACCGCAAAATCACCAGCAGCCACGGCAATACTTAACCGGCGGCAGTGCCCCGGAAGGAAACGATCAGTCCTTCAGCCATCCGCACGAACTGCGTGCTCGGGCCCTCGGCACCGACGGTCTGCACGCTGACCCGCGCACCTTCAAACAGCAGCGACAGCGTATCGGCGAGAAGCTCGGCCTGGCCGATGCCGGCATCCCGGCAGAGCCCGACCAGGCGTTCGCGCTGGGCTTCCTTGAGTTCCTTGATGACGCGCCTTGCCGGATGATCGGGTTCGGTCAGCTCGGCGGCGGCGTTGGCCATGTCGCAGCCACGGCCGTCGGTGTTGAGCATGGCGGCGGCCTTGCGAACCCAGGCATGAAGTTGAGCGAGTTTGTCACCCGGATGCTCGGCCTCGAACGTTTCCCACATCGCGCCAGCTTTCAGTGCGTTGGCGCGCAGGCATTCGACGATCAGTTCGTCCTTGGATTCGAAGTGACGATAGAGCGTCATCTTGTTCGTGCCGGCAGCCTCGGTGATGGCGTCGACGCCGACGCCCTTGATGCCGTGCTTGTGGAACATGTCACGCGCCGTCTCCAGAATCCGATCCCGGGGACGAGAGCGCTCCACGACGCCATCTGTCATCATGATCTCCTTTCGTTTCCAAAAAACCCTCGGCCACCTCTTGACTAGGGTGTTACCGGTCTGTAACTTCCTGAATGTTACTTACTGGTAACACCTATATCGTCCGTCGTCAATAACAAGGTCGTGAACTGGTCCTACCAGATCGAGATGGACGAAAAGATTGCCAATCATGCGGCCCCGGCCGGTGAAGAGATGAAAAACGGTTCGTGAGCACGGGCTGCGAATCGACAGACAAGGAGCCGGCCAATGCCACAGCGCCGCGATCTTACCATAGATGAGGCCGTCCGGGATCCGATGATCCAGCTGGTCATGAAGGCAGACGGGGTCGACCCCCGCGCGTTCGAGAACATGTTGCGCTCGCTTGCCGATGGGCAGCGTCGCGAGGTGCCGTTGCTGCGTTCACGGGAAGGGTCCCGGGACGGGCGCGGCCATTTATCCAGGGTCGCCAGCGCCTTCGGGCGGGCAAGAGCGGCCGGAGAGGCGTGCGTGTCGTGGTAAACTTCTTCATCCATCGTCCGATCTTCGCCTCGGCGATCGCCATCATCATGGTGCTCGCCGGCACGATTTGTTATTTCCTGCTGCCCGTCTCGCAGTTTCCCGACATCACACCGCCGCAAGTCGTGGTCAGCGCCCACTATCCGGGCGCCAGCGCGCAAGTGGTGGCAGACACGGTGACGACGCCGCTGGAGCAGCAGATCAACGGCGTGCAAGGCATGACCTACATGTCCTCGACGAGCTCCAATGACGGCTCGTCGACCATCACCATCACCTTCGATGTCGGCTATTCCCTGAGCACGGCCGCCGTCGACGTCCAGAACCGCGTCTCGCAGGCCGCCTCGTCGCTGCCGGCGATCGTCAACCAGGGCGGCGTGACGATCAAGAAGCAGAACCCGAACTTCGTGCTCATCGTCAACCTGACCTCGCCCGACCATTCGGTCGATCCGGTGGCGCTCTCCAACCTTGCCTATCTGCAGGTGGTGGATCCGCTGAAGCGGCTGCCTGGTGTCGGCGACGTGCAGATTTTCGGCGAACGGCGTTATTCGATGCGCGTCTGGCTCGATCCGGACAAGCTCGCCAATCTCGGCATCACCGCGGTCGATGTGCAAAATGCCATCGCCGAACAGAACGTCCAGGTGGCGGCCGGCAAGATCGGCCAGTCGCCGGCGCCCGCCGGCACCGCCTTCGAGATGCAGGTCAACGCCGTCGGCCGGTTGAGCGACCCGAAGGAATTCGGCGACATCGTCGTGCGTGCCAACACCGACACCGGCTCGCTGGTGCGGCTGCGCGACGTCGCCCGTATCGAGCTTGGTGCCCTGCAATATTCGTCCTCGGCCTTTTTCGGCAAGGACCCGACCGTGGTGCTCGCCGTCTATCAGATGCCCGGCTCCAACGCGCTCGATCTGCAGCAGCGCGTCAAGGACAAGATGCAGGAACTGTCGGCCCGTTTTCCCAAGGGCGTCGATTATGCGATGCACTACGATACGACGCGCTTCGTCTCGGCCTCGATGCATGACGTGCTGATCACGCTTGGCGAAGCCCTGGTGCTCGTCGTCGCCGTGGTCTTCATCTTCCTGCAGAGCTGGCGCACGACCATCATTCCGACCATCGCCATTCCGGTGTCGCTGGTGGCGACGCTCGTCATCATGGAGATGATGGGTTTCTCGCTCAACATGCTCTCGCTGCTCGGCATGGTGCTGGCGATCGGCCTTGTCGTCGACGATGCCATCGTCGTGGTCGAGAATGTCGAACGACAGCTCGAGGCCGGACTGAAACCGCTGGCGGCGACAAAGGCCGCCATGGCCGAGGTTACAGGCCCGATCATTGCGACCACCGCCGTGCTGATGGCGGTGTTCGTGCCGGTTGCCTTCATTCCCGGTGTCTCCGGCAAGCTCTACAACCAGTTCGCGCTGACGGTGGCGATCTCCGTCGGCATCTCCGCCTTCAACTCGCTGACGCTCAGCCCGGCGCTCAGTGCAGCCTTCCTGCGCCATCGCGGCGAGACGCAATTCTTCCTGTTCCGCTGGTTCAACACGGGCTTCGACAGGCTGTCGCATGCCTATGCCCATGGCGTGCGCATCCTTATCCGGCTGCGCTGGATCATGCTTGGCCTGTTCGCCGCCGGCCTGGTCGCCACCTACTTCGTCTGGCAAAAGCTGCCCTCGACCTTCCTTCCGGTCGAGGACCAGGGCTATTTCTTCGTCGTCATCCAGCTGCCCGACGGCGCTTCGCTGGAGCGTACCGATGCGGTGGCCCAGAAGGCGCGCGACATCCTGCAGGCGACGCCAGGCGTCGACATCGTCGGCTCGATCAGCGGCCTGAACTTCCTCACCAGCGCGGCGCAGTCGAACTCGGCGGTCGAGTTCGCCATCCTCAAGCCGTGGGAGGAGCGTGGCCCCGACCAGAGCGCCTCGAAGCTCGTCGGCGACGTGCGTGGCAAGCTGATGCAGATTCCGGAGGCTTTTGCGCTCTCCTTCGATCCACCCTCCATCCCCGGCATCGGCACCACGGGCGGCTTCGAATTCGTCGTCGAGGACCTCACCGGCCGCGGCAGCACGGCCCTCAACGACGCCACGCAAGCGGTGATCGCCGAGGCCCGCAAGCAGCCTGAAATCAATCCGCAGCAGCTGTTTTCGCCGTTCTCGACCTCGACGCCGCAGTTCAACTACGATCTCGACCGCGCCAAGGCGAAGCTGCTCGGCCTCAACCTGCCCGACGTCTTCAACACGCTGCAGATCTATCTCGGCTCGCTCTACGTGAACGACTTCAACCTGTTTGGCCGCACCTTCCGGGTGACCATCCAGGCCGACAAGGATTCACGTGCCGGTGCAGCCGACATTTCACGGCTCTATGTGCGCAATGCCTCCGGCGGCATGGTGCCGCTCAGCACGTTGGGGAAACTGGTGCCGTTCGTCGGCCCGGAAACCGTGCCGCACTACAACAACAACGCCTCGGCCACCATCAATGGCGGCGCCGCTCCCGGTTATTCGTCGGGCCAGGCGGTCGCCGCCATGGAACGGGCAGCGGCGACCGCGCTGCCCAGGGATTTCGGTTTCGAATGGACCGGCATCACTTTCCAGGAGCTCAAGGCGGGGTCGATCGCGTCGGTGGTCTTTGCCCTCGCCATCGTCTTCGTCTTCCTGATCCTGGCGGCGCAGTACGAGAGCTGGGCGATGCCCTTCATGGTGCTGCTGGCGGTGCCGCTCGCCCTGTTCGGCGCGTTCGCCGCACTTTGGGTGCGCGGCATGCAGATCGACGTCTATTCGCAGATCGGCTTCGTCATGCTGATCGGCCTGGCGGCCAAGAACGCGATCCTGATCGTCGAGTTCGCAAGACGGCGGCGCGAGGAAGGCCTCAGCATCGTCGAGGCATCGATGGAGGCCGCCCGGCTGAGACTGCGGCCGATCCTGATGACCGCGTTTGCCTTCATCCTCGGCGTGGTGCCGCTGATGATCGCCACCGGCGCGGGTGCCGCCAGCCGCCAGTCCATCGGCACCACCGTGTTCGGCGGCATGGTCGCCGCGACCATCCTGTCGCTGGTGTTCGTGCCGGTCTTCTACGCGGTCATCGAACAGCTGCGCGAACGGCGCGGCGGCGACGAGCCCGCTTCTCAACACACTGAACCAACGGCCAAACCCGCCTTTCCTCCCCTGGCAGAAGCGGCCGAATAAGATTGGAGAATCATCATGCGTAAATGGAAAATCGCGTTGGGAACGGCTGTCGCGCTGGGTGCGATCTCGGTGGCCAGTGTCCACCTGCTGGACATGGGCAATCTCAGCCTGAATGCCGGCACGGCCGGGGCCGCGCCGGCTCCAGCAGCGTTCGTCATGCCGGTGCCGGTGGCGAACGTGGTCAAGAAGACGATCCCGATCTATCTCGACTATGCCGCGCGGACCGAGCCGATCCGCAGCATCACGCTGCAGGCACGCGTCCCCGGCTATTTGCAGGAACAGACGGCGCAAGACGGCGCCGACGTGCGGCAAGGCGACCTGCTCTACAGGATCTCGCCCGATGACTTCCAGGCCTCGCTCGACCAGGCGAAGGCACAGGTTCAGCGCGACACGGCGACCCTCGATTATGCACGTTCCAATCTCGGCCGCGGTACCGAACTCGCCAAGAGCGGCTACCTGGACAAGGACAGCTTCGACCAGCGCACCAGCACCTTGCGCGAGGCGCAGGCGTCGCTGGCGCTGAACCAGGCGGCTGTGCGCACGGCCGAGCTCAATTTGAGCTACGCTGAAATCCACGCGCCGTTCGCTGGACGTCTGGGCCGCAACCAGGCTTCCGTGGGAACGCTGGTCAGCGTTGCCGGCACCGTGCTCAACACGCTGGTGCAGCTCGATCCGATCTACGTCACCTTCAATCCGAGCGAGACGGATCTGGCACAGATCGAGGAAGCGCGTGCCGCCGGCCCGATCGAGGTCGAGGTCCTGCTTCCCGGTGAGACGGAGGCCCACCAGAAGGGCGAGCTCACCTTTATCGACAACACGATCGATCACTCGACCGGCACGATCACCGCACGCGCCACAATCGGCAACGCCAAGTTCACGCTCTTGCCTGGCCAGTATGTTCGCGTGCGGCTGCACGTCAAACAACAGCCCGATGCGCTGATGGTGCCGCAGGTCGCACTGGGATCAAGCCAGCTCGGCAAGTACCTCTATGTCGTCGGCAAGGGCAATACGGTCGACCAGCGGCTCGTTTCGCTGGGACCGACCAGCGGCGACATGGTCGCCATTCTCAGCGGCGTCGCTGAAGGCGACCAGGTGATCACAGGCAATCTGCAGAAGATCGGCCCCGGAATGCCGATTTCGCCCCTGCCACAGAAACCGGCTACCTGACTCCCCCGCAGGCCCGGTTTCCGCGCGGCGCCCCCGACCTTTCTCAGGTCGCGGGCGCCGTTTTCACGAGCAGGCCGACCAGAGCGGCGACATTGGCGCTGGGAGATGAAAAATCCGATCACCGGATCTTGTTAGATTGTCGACAATCTGATTGTCTCTGCTCTGTTCTCGCGGGAGTGGGCCGGATGGTGAAGACGGAATTCAGTCCGATTGCCGACACGACACGCCGTGCCGAAATCGTGGCACTGCTCAGACGCGCGATCCTGACCGGTCAGCTCGAGCCGGGCCAGAAGCTCAACGAGCTCAGGATTTCCGAACAGATGCGGGTCAGCCGCGCGCCGTTGCGCGAAGCGATGCGCGAGCTGGTGCAGGAAGGCATCCTGACCAGCATTCCCTATGCCGGCACCTTCGTCATCAATGTCACCGCCAAGGACATCGACGACGTCTATTCGCTCAACAAGGTGCTCGACGAATTCGCCATCGAGCGGACGTGGGAACTGCGCGACCAGCGCTTTTTCGATGAGCTCGAGCGGCGCCACAAGGCGGTGAAGCAGGCGACGCGCGACCGCGACACCACAAGGCAGATCGAGACCGCGCTGCAACTGCATGGCCTGATCCATGAATGGGCCGACAATTCCGTGCTCCTGGAAACCTGGCAAAGGCTGACCAGCCGTTTGCAGATGTACTTCGCCCTGCACCAGCAGGCGCGCAAGGAAGCCGTGCCCGCCGAAGACGTTCATGAAACCTATGTGGCGCTGCTCAAGGGCGACGACATGCGTGCCGCCCAGCGCCACGCACGCGAGCATATCGACCACGATTTCGAAGAGCTTCTTGCCTACGCGCGCGACCTCGAAAAGCGTTCGTCGAAAGGCGCCTGACCCTCCCCCATCGCGGATAATGGATACCCCACGTGCAAATCGAAACCATCAAAGCCTATCACGTCGTGCAGCCTTTCGTGGACGGCCCCTATCGCATGTCCAAGGGGCGTGTGGCCGACTGCTTCGACGCTGTGATCGTCGCCATCAGCTCGGACAGCGGCTTGACCGGCTGGGGCGAGATGGCGCCGCTCGGCAATTTCTACTCGCCCGCCTTCCCGGCCGGCACCCGCGCCGGCGTCCCGGAAATCGCGCCGCATCTCATTGGCCACGATCCACGTGGGCTGGCGAGCATCGGCCGGCTGATGGACACGGTGTTCAAGGGCCATCCCTACATCAAATCGGCGCTCGACATGGCCTGCTGGGATCTCGCGGCGCGTGCCGCCGGCGTGCCGCTGGTGACGCTGCTCGGCGGCAGGGAAAGCGACACTGCCGAACTCTACAAGGTCGTCACCCATGGCACGGTCGATCAAATGGCCGCACTTGCCAAGCGCATCGTCGAGGACGGTTTCCGCCGGCTCCAGGTCAAGGTCGGCGGCAATGTCCATGACGACGTCGAGCGCGTCATGGCGGTCGCCGCCTCGGTGCCGAAAGGCACTGTCATCTTCTGCGACGCCAATGCCGGGTGGACGCCATACCAGGCGCGGCAGTTCGCCGATGCGACGCGGGCGATCGACTATACGTTCGAGCAGCCCTGCACGACGATCGACGAAAACATGTCGGTGCGCCGCATGCTCGACAAGCCGATGGTGCTCGACGAATCCGTCACCTCGCTGGAGGCGATGCTGGAAATCCGTCGCCTCGGCGGGGCGGACGGGCTGACACTGAAGATCTCGCGGCTCGGCGGCGTCACCAAGACCCGGCTGATCCGTGACGTCGCCGTCGATCTCGGCTTCATGATCACGGTCGAGGATACCGGCGGCGCCGAGATCGACACATCCGCCATGGCGCATCTGTCACTGTCGACGCCGGAGGAGCGTCGGCTGCATGCGATCGCCTTCCATGAATGGGTGACGGTGCGCACCGCGTCGAACGCGCCGCCGGTCACCGGCAGCCGCATGGGTATTCCCGCCGGCCCAGGCCTTGGCATCGACGTCGTTCCAGACCTGCTCGGCAAGCCCTTCTTCGAAGTTGGACGCTGAGATGAAGATCCGCGGCATCAAGGCCACGCCGATCAATCTTCGCCTCGAAGCGCCTTATGCCTGGGTGTTCGGCGAACTCGACGGTTTTTCGCCTGTTATCGTCGAAGTCGAGACCGAGGACGGCCTTGTCGGGCTGGGCGAAGCGCCTACGCCGGCAGCGGCCGCCATCACCAATGATGTTCTTGCCCAGCGGCTGGTCGGCCGCGACGCCTTCGACATTGCCGGCGCCGAACATGTCTGCCTGCCGTTCTGGACCGGCGTGCAGTCGATCAACGACCGCACCCGCATCATGGCCTTCGGCGCCATCGAGATGGCGCTTTGGGACCTGCGCGGCAAAGCCTGGAACCAGCCGCTCTATCAGTTGCTCGGCGGGGCCGTGCGCAAGGACATCCCGTTCACCGACTACTTCTCGCTGCGCGGCGATGGGGATGGTGTCAAGGGCGAGACGACGCCGGAAGAAGTCGCCGACTATTGCGTGGAACTGCACGAGACACACGGCACGACCTTCTTCGAAGGAAAATTCTCGACCGACGACCCAAGGATCTCGCTGAGAATGGTCGAGCTGATCCGCGAAAAACTCGGCGACGATGCGATGATCCGCATCGACTCCAATCAGGCCTATTCGCTCAGCACGGCGCGGCGGCTGGCGCGGCCGCTGGAAGAGCTCGGCGTGCGCAACTGGGAGGATCCGGTGGCGACATCAGAGGAGATGCGCGAACTGCGCCGCCATTGCTCGATCCCGTTCTCGACCCACAATATCGACATCGCGCGCGCCATGGACCTCAAGGTGCCGGATGCATTCGTCGGCAACCCGACCGCGCATGGCGGCATCGGCCGGATGCTACGCTTTGTCGGCGCCTGCGAGCATGCGGGCATCGATTTCTGGTGCTACAGCGGCGACAGCGGCATCGGCAGCGCGGCCTACCTGCATCTGTGCGCGGCACTGGGCTGGATCCGGGAGCCGAACCAGTCGTTGTTTCGTATGCAACCTATGGATATCACCGAGGAGGGGCCGTTTTGCCCCAGGAACAATACGGTGCGTGTCCCGGAAGGTCCCGGTCTTGGTGTCACCTTGTCGCGGAAAAATCTCGCGGCCTGCCATCGCCACTTTGCCGAGAACGGCCCTTGCAACAAATATCATGACCCGGCCAAGCCAGGGACATATCGCCGTTTGCCGCTGAACTAGGAGAACGACACGGGAAAGGAGACGTATTTCAAGAACAAGAGTCCGCCGCCGCGATCGATGGCGACGGCAGGACCGGACGGGTGGAAGCATTGCCTCAAGAAAATCTGACCCCCGCGCCGCAAGGATCGGATGGACCAGGGAAAACCGCATGCTACAGTCCGGTCGACTGACAACGTTGATGGCCGGGACAGGAGAACTCCACGGACTTCGTCAACTGAAAAACGCATTCATCAAACCATAAGAAACAGGGGAAGGGTTAAAACCCATGATCAAGAACTACCGCATTCTCGACCTGATCCGGCGCAATCGCTCGCCGCTTGAAAATCACCTGATCGACGGCCTCGTCGACGGCCGTGTCAGCCGCCGCGACTTCATCCGCCATGGCAGCCTGCTTGGCCTGTCGCTGCCGCTGCTTGGAGGCATCACCACGGCTGCCGGCCTTGGCGGCATGCCGTCGCTGGCCCGCGCCCAGGGCGCGCCCGGCGCCACCATCCGTGTCGCCAGCAGCGTGCCGGCGGCAGCCATCGATCCCGTCACGATCGCCGACGCCGGCGGCCTGCTGATCATGCAGCAGGTTGCGGAATTCCTCTGCGTCGACGGCCCCGAGCTGGTGCTGCAGCCCGCGTTGGCCGAGAGCTGGAAGCCGAACGACAACGGCTCGGTTTGGACCTTCAAATTGCGCAAGGGCGTGAAATTCCACAGCGGCGGCGAAATGAAGGCCGAGGACGTGGTGGCGAGCATCGACCGCCTGGCCGATCCGGCAAACTCATCCAACGCGCTGTCGGTGTTCACCGGTATCCTGTCGAAGGGGGCCAGCAAGAAGGTCGACGACTACACCGTGGAATTCCACCTCGACGCGCCGAACGGCAATTTTCCCTACATGGTCTCGTCGGACAATTACAACGCCGTCATCATCCCGGCGGACTACAAGGGCGACTACGAGAAGAGCTTCGATGGCACCGGCCCGTTCAGGGTGGAGAAATACACGCCGAAGGTCGGCGCTTCCTTCGTCCGCAACGAGAACTACTGGGGAGCGAAGGCGCTGCCTGACCGTACCGAGTTCACCTTCTTTACCGACGTGCAGCCGATGATCCTGGCGCTGCAGGGTGGGCAGGTCGACGTCATCAACCAGATGCCGGTGCTGGCCGGCGTGGCCCTGCTCAACGATCCGGGCTTCGAAATCCTCAGCCTGAAGTCGTCGGCTCACCAGCAACTGCATCTGCGCTGCGACGATGGCCCGTTGAAGGATGCACGCGTGCGCCGCGCCATCGCGCTCTGCCTCGATCGCGACAAGCTCGCCGCCGGCCTGATGAAGGGACGCTCGGCGCTGGGCAATGACAGTCCATTCGCCGCGGTCTACCCCTCGACCGATACAAGCATACCGCAGCGCAAGCAGGACATCGCACAAGCCAAGCAGCTCATGGAAGCGGCCGGTGCCGGGAAGGGCTTCAAGATCACGCTGACCACCGAGCGCTATCTCGAAATCCCCGAATATGCCCAGCTCATCCAGAACTGGGTCAAGGAGATCGGCATCGAGCTCGAACTCAACATCCTCGACCAGAGCGCCTATTATGGCGACGCGGTGTTCGGCAAATCGAACTGGCTGGATTCGGTGATGGGCATCACCGACTATGGCCATCGCGGCGTGCCGAATGTTTATCTTGCCGCTCCCCTGAAGAGCGACGGCACCTGGAATGCCGCGCACTTCAAGAACAAGGACTACGACGCGCTGGCGACCAGCTATATCGCGGCGCTCGACCTCGAGGCGCAGAAGGCTGACGCCGGCAAGATCCAGAAGCTTCTGCTCGAGGAAACGCCTGTCATCTTCGGCTATTTCTACGACTACCTGACGGCGACGGCGAAGGGCGTGGCCGGCGTGCAACCGACAGCCATGTCGCAGCTGTTCCTCGAAAAGGCATCGAAGGCGTAAGCGAAAAAGGGAAAGCCAGTCCTCTAACAGCCAGCTCCCCCGGGGGCTGGCTTTGCAAGGAGTCTTAGCCATTCTCTCCTTTTTTGCGCGGCGTGTGTCCCTGTCGCTGGTGACGCTGTTCCTGCTCAGCATCATGGTGTTCCTGGGCGGCCAGGTCCTGCCTGGCAATGTCGGGCGCGCGATCCTCGGTCCGTTCGCCGACCAACGCGCGGTCGACGCGCTCAATCACACGCTCGGCGTCGATCGCCCGCTGCTCATCCAGTACTGGAGCTGGATCTCGAACTTCGTCCAGGGCGACATGGGCACCTCCTACATATTCCGCTCGCCGGTGGCGCCCTTCGTCATCGGTGCGCTTGGCAATTCGATGAAGCTGGCGGCGGTCGCCTTCGTGCTGGTGGTGCCGATCGGCATCCTCGGCGGCGTCATTGCCGCACTCAACCTCAACCGCCCGCTCGACCGCATGATCAGCCTCGGCGGCCTGTCGGTGACGGTGCTGCCGGAATTCGTCACCGGCATCATCCTGATCCTGATCTTCGGCGTGTGGCTGCGCTGGCTGCCGATCTCGGCCGCGTGGCCCAGGGATGCCGGCTTCTTCACCCAGCTCTATTACCTGATCCTCCCGTCGCTGCCGCTGTTCCTGGTGCTGTTCGGCTATATCGCGCGCATGGCGCGTTCCGGCATGATCGAGGCGCTCGATTCCGACTATACGCGAACCGCCGTGCTCAAAGGCCTGCCCTGGCGCACTGTGATCTGGCGCCATGTGCTGCGCAATGCGCTGCTGCCGACCATCACCGTCATCGCGACCCAGACCGGCTATCTCATTGGCGGCCTTGTCGTGATCGAGACGCTGTTCCGCTACCAGGGCATCGGCTCGCTGATCTTCACCGCCGCGCGCGGCAAGGATTTTCCGATGCTGGAATCCGGCATCCTCACCATCGGCATCGTCTATGCGGTGGCCACATTGATCGCCGACTTCCTCTACTCCGTGCTCAATCCGCGCATCCGCCTGGGGTCAGACCAATGAGCGCCGTCCAGACCCCCTCCCCCGCGCAGGACGACATGCGGCGCCGTGGCCCGCTGGCCGAAGTGTTTTTTTCACTGCTGCGCTCGAGAACGTTCCTTGTCGGCATCGCCATCGTGCTGTTCTGGGTTGCCTGCGCGCTGTTTGGCGAATATTTTGCCCCCTACGATCCGCTCGCCGACGACATCATCAACGCGCTGGCGCCGCCTTCGCGCGAACACTGGTTCGGCACCGACCAGATCGGCCGCGACGTGTTCTCGCGCGTCATCGTCGGTTCGCGCGATATCCTCACCGTCGCGCCCCTGGCGACCTTGCTGGCGACGGTCGCCGGCACCGCGCTCGGCCTGCTCACCGGCTATTTCCGCGGCCTCGTCGACGATGTCGTCAGCCGCATCCTTGAAGCCTTCATGGCGATCCCCGTGGTGATCGTGGCGCTGCTTGCCATCGTCGCGCTGGGCACATCCAAGACCACCGTCATCATCGTCATCGGCCTGAGCTTCGCGCCGATCATCGCACGTACCGTGCGTTCGGCGGTGCTGGCCGAGCGCGAGCTCGACTATGTCGCCGCCGCACAGCTCAGGCATGAGAGCGCGCTGCATACGATGTTCGTCGAGATCCTGCCCAACGTCATCCCGCCGATCCTGGTCGAGACCACGGTGCGGTTGGGCTACGCCATCTTTGCGGTCGCTACCCTCTCCTTCATGGGCTTTGGCATCCAGCCGCCGTCACCCGACTGGGGGCTCTCCATTTCCAGCAATTACGGCATGATCGGCGGCGGCTTCTGGTGGACGGTGCTGTTCGACGCACTCGCCATCGCCTCGCTGGTGATCGGCGTCAACCTGGCCGCCGACGGCGTGCATGGGGCCTTCAATGACTGAACCCACCAATACATCGACCGGGAAGGCAAAGGACGCGCTTGATATCAAGGATCTGTCGGTCGCCTACCGGGTCGCCGGCCGCAATCGCGCGGTGCTGCGCGATCTCAGCCTCACCATCGGTCAGGGCGAGGCCTATGGGCTGGTCGGCGAATCCGGCTGCGGCAAGTCGACTGTAGCCCTCACGGTGGTGCGCTACCTCCCGCGCAACGGCTCGATATCAGGTGGCGCCATCTCACTCGACGGCCAGGACGTGATGAAGCTCGACGCGGAGGCGCTTCGGCGCGCGCGCGCCGAAAGCGTCTCCATGGTCTATCAGGACCCGGGAAAGGCGCTAAACCCGTCGATCCGCATCGGCCGGCAATTGACCGAAATTTTCGAGCTTGGCGGCATCACGGGCCAAGCTGCCACCGATCGCGCCATCGCCATGCTGAACCGCGTGCGCATCTCCGATCCGCCAAGCGTCATGCAGCGCTATCCCCACCAGCTGTCGGGCGGCATGCAGCAGCGCGTGGCGATCGCCATGGCGCTGGCCAATGATCCCTCGATGCTGATCCTCGACGAGCCGACTACCGGCCTCGACGCGACCGTCGAGGCCGAGGTGCTCGACCTCATCGCGCAGCTCAGGCAGGAACTGTCGGCGTCGATCCTGTTCATCAGCCACAATCTCGCCGTCGTCTCCAACATGTGCGACCGGGTCGGCGTGCTCTATGCCGGCATGCTGGTCGAGGAAGGACCGACCGATGTCGTCTTCAACGATCCGCGCCACCCCTACACGGTGGCGCTGCTGCGTTGCCTGCCGCGCGGCGGCCAGCGCAAGGACCAGGGCCGGCTCGACACCATCCCTGGCTTCCTGCCCGGCATCGGCGCTGACATTAAGGGCTGCGCCTTCGCCGACCGCTGCGCGCTGGCCGCCGACCGCTGCCGCACCGAATTGCCGCCGCTCTATGATCTGACCGACGAGCGCGGGAGGCGGCTGTCGCGCTGCCACTACCACGACCAGGCGCAGGCCCTGCCACGTACCACGCCCGCCAACGTTGTGCCCGCACCGAAACCCACGACGGCGCCGGTGCTGCGCGTCGCCGGGCTGAACAAGACCTACGCCAGCCACGGCCATGCACTGCGCGCCGTCAAGGACGTTTCGCTCGATCTCAGGCCCGGCGAGACGCTCGGGCTGGTCGGCGAATCCGGCTCGGGCAAGACCACCTTCGCCAGGCTGCTGCTCGGGCTGGTGCCTCCCGATGAGGGCGGCACCATCGAGCTCGAGGGCAAGGCGCTGGCGCCGAAGCTGGAGAACCGCGGCGACGACCAGGTCAAGGCGATGCAGATCGTCTTCCAGAACCCGGACTCCGCCCTCAACCGCTCGCATTCGATCCGCCATCTGATCGGCCGTGCGCTGAAGCGGCTGGCGGGCTTGAGGGGTGCCGCACTGGAGGCACGCCTCAACGATCTCGTCCGCTCGGTGCGGCTCACCGACCGGCATCTGGCGGTCAAGCCGCGCCAGCTTTCGGGCGGGCTGAAGCAGCGCGTCGCCATTGCGCGTGCCTTCGCCGGCGATCCGCGTATCGTCGTCTGCGACGAGCCGACCTCGGCGCTCGACGTTTCCGTCCAGGCGGCGATCCTCAACCTGCTCGCCGACCTGCAGGCCAAGGAAGACGTCAGCTACATCTTTATTTCGCATGACCTTGGCGTGGTGCGTTATCTCTCCGACAAGATCGCCGTGCTCTATCTCGGCCGCATCATGGAGATCGGGCCATCGGAGGACGTTTTTTCCGGACCGCATCACCCCTATACCGAGGCGCTGCTATCGGCCGTGCCCAAGCTCGATCAGGCCGAGACGGCACGCATCCGGCTCGATGGCGAAATCCCCAGCGCCACCAACCCGCCATCGGGCTGCGTCTTCCACACGCGCTGCCCACGCAAGATCGGGCCGATCTGCGAACAGCAGGAGCCGCCGCTCGCCGAGGCCGAGCCGGGGCATTCGATCCGTTGCCACATTCCCTATGCCGAGTTGAGGCGGCTGCAGAAACCGGCGGCGGTCGCAGCCCTGCCGGCGTAAGCGGCCCGCATCGATCACGCCTGGCCGGTCATGCTGAAGGAGCGGTCCCCCTCGGCAAAGCCCCGATCACCGGTCCAGTCCCTTGCCAGTGTCCGCAATCCGGTCAACGCGACGTCGAGCACATCCGACGATGCGGGATTGCTGGGATAGGCGAGATAGATCGGCCGCTGAAACACAGGCGCATCCTCGATGCGTTTCATCTCACCGTTCTCGATGTAGCCGCTGACGGCACTGAGCGGCAGATAGGCCGCAGCTTTTTGCGACAGCACGTGCTGCAGGCCGATGAAGACCAGCCCGGCCGAGATTGCCGGCTGCACCATCCCAGCGAAGGCACGGTCGTGCTCGATGCGGAATTCGAGCCCCCAATCCATCAGGATGTAGTTTTGCGTCCACGGTCCTGGCTGTGCGGAATGCTGGACAAGCACGACCTGATCGACGGCCAGCGTCTCGTAGACGATGCCGGGATGCGGCCGCGGCAGATAGAGAATGCAGATGTCGAGCAGTCCTTCGGCCAATTGGTCGATCGCCAGGTCGGGAAAGCTTCCTTCGAGCCGCAGCGCCACGTTCGGCCGCTGGGCCCGCATCCACGCGATCCATGGCGAGGTGACGCGATCCCAAAGATAGGCGGGCGCGGTGAAGCGCAACAGCGACTCGTAACCGTCGGGAACGGCGATGTCCTGCCGCGATTGCTCCCAAGTGCGGGTGATGGAGGAGGCATGCGGCAGGAACTGCCGGCCAGCCGGCGTTAGCGTGACGCCGTCGCGATCCCTTACGAAAAGCCGGCGCCCCAACTGCTCCTCCAGCCCCCTTATCCGGGCGCTGACCGTTGACTGCGCGAGATTGAGCCGGCTGGCCGCGACGGTGAAACTGCCATGCTCGGCGACCTCCAGGAAGCTGCGCAGGTTTTCGGTATCCATGCCATCACTCCAGCATCGAAAATTTCGATGGGCCCCATCAAAAAATATCGCTTTCCGGTCGCGGTCAACAATGACCTAAATGGCCACTCTCCCGAGGGCAACGAGGAATGCAGCCATGCCAAGGCATTTCATGACGATCGACGCCGCCCGCAAAAGCCTCACGGAAATCGAAAATTCCGCTGTCGACGAGTTGCTGGCAGGCAGGCTCGACCGGCGTAATTTTCTCCGCCACGGCAGCATGCTTGGCCTGTCGCTGCCGTTGCTTGGCGGCATTTTGGGAGCGGCCGGTTTCGGCACGCGGAAGGCCCGCGCCGAGGGCAAGCCGGGCGGAACGGTGCGTGCCGGCGTGGCCACGCCCGGCGGGGCCATCGATCCCGTCACCTTCTATGACAGTGGCAGCTATCAGCTGGTTTTCCAGACCGCCGAATTCCTTTGCATCACCCAGCCGGATCTGACCTTGAAGCCGGTTCTGGCGGAAAGCTGGTCGCCCAATGCGGACGGCAGCGTCTGGACCTTCAAGCTGCGCAAGGGCGTAAAATTCCACAATGGTGAGGAATTCAAAGCCGACGACGTCGTCGCAACGTTCGACCGGCTGGCCGATCCCAACGGCGCCTCCAACGCGCTGTCGGTGTTCAAGGGCCTGTTGTCGAAGGGTGGAACCCGGAAGGTCGACGATCACACCGTCGCCTTCCATCTCGATGCGCCGAACGGCAGCTTTCCCTATTCGGTGTCGATCGACAATTACAACGCCGTCATCCTGCCGGCGAGCTACAAAGGCGATTACGAAAGGACTTTTGAGGGCACCGGGCCGTTCCGGATGGAGACCTACACGCCGAAGGTCGGCGCGACCTTCGTGCGCAATCCCGACTATTGGGGCGAGAAGGCATTGCCCGACCGGCTCGAATTCAAGTTCTACGGCGACGTGCAGCCGCGCATCCTGGCGCTGCAGGCCGGCGAGGTCGACATTCTCGACGCGGTTCCGCTCGATGTCAGCCAGGTGGTGCTGAACAGCCCCGACATCACGGTGCTGCGCGTCGCCTCGACCGCGCATCGCCAGTTGCACATGCGCTGCGACATGGCGCCCTTCACCGACAAGCGCGTGCGCCAGGCGCTGGCGCTCAGCATCGATCGGTCCAAGCTGGTCGACGGACTGTGCCGCGGCATGGCCGCGACCGGCAATGACAGCCCGTTCGCGCCGGCCTTCCCGGCCACCGACAAGTCGGTGCCGCAACGCACGCAGGATATCGCCAAGGCCAAGCAACTCATGGAGGCGGCGGGGCTTGCCGATGGTTTCGACATCACACTGACGACGTTGCGCTACTCCGATATTCCCGGCTACGCGCAGTTGTTCCAGAATTTCGCCAAGGAGATCGGCGCCCGCATCTCGCTCAACATCGAAGACCAGGACAAATATTACGGCAAGGCCGTATTCGGCCAATCGGACTGGCTGGACAGCCCGCTCGGCATCACCGACTATGCTCATCGCAGCGTGCCGAATGTGTTCCTCAAGAGCCCGCTGGTCAGCGACGGCCCCTGGAACGCGGCGCATTTCAAGAGCCCTGCCTATGACGGCATGGTCACGAGCTATCTCAAGGCGCTCGATATCGGCGCGCAGCGCGCGGCAGCCTCCGACATCCAGAAACTGCTGCTCGACGAGACACCCATCATCTTCAGCTACTTCCCCGATCTCCTGGTGCCGGTGCGCAAGAATGTCAGCGGCTTGCCGCCGATCGCCGCCGGGCTGCTGCTCGATCGGGTGTCGCTGGGGTAGATGCTGCCAAGATCATGCTCGGCAGGCAGAAGCAATATTGGACGGCTCCGTGTTTCGGGCGGTGAGGCTATCCGGCAACAGGCCCGCGACGAACGATGGGGGGCCATCGCTCCAACGGTTCGACACCGGCAAACGCCCACCGTCCGGAAGCGCTCGCCGGCCGTCGGCCCAGCCTCATATCGTCCTAACCACGCGCCGACGACAGACAGAAACAGGAGACTACCATTCGCAAGCCTCATCTGCGCGGTCGCGGACCGCATTTCCCCGTGCTCGACACTATCGAGCAGTACGAGTTCGAGCCCGGCTATGTCGCCTTCACCATGCCGTCGCTGAAGCGGCTGCGGGTCCAGGTCGGCTCGATGACCGTTGCCGACACCACCAAGGCATTGGTGTTATACGAATCCGACCATCTGCCGGTCTACTATTTCCCGATCGAGGACGTGCGCGAGGAGTTCCTGCTGCCCTCAAAGACGACGACGGAAGATCCGTACAAGGGCGTTGCCACGCACTACTCGCTCAATACAGGCATCACCTTGGTCGAAGACGGTGCATGGCGCTATCTCGATCCGGTCAGGGGTTGTCCGCCGATCGCGGGATACATGTCGTTCGTGTGGAGCAAGATGGGCCACTGGTTCGAGGAAGACGAGGAGATCTTCGTGCACGCCCGCGACCCGTTCCGCCGCGTCGACTGCCTGCCGTCGTCGCGGCGCGTCCAGGTCATCCTCGATGGCGAGCAGGTCGCCGATTCACGGCGCGGCGTGTTCCTGTTCGAAACCGGCCACCCGGTGCGCCACTATCTGCCGATCTCCGACACGCGCCTCGATATGTTCGCGCCCAGCCGTTACATCTCACGCTGCCCTTACAAGGGCATTTCCAACTATTATCACGTGACCACGCCCAAGAAACGGCACGAGAACATGGTCTGGTACTATCCGGAGCCGGTGCACGAGGCAGAACGCATCAAGGGACTGGTCTGCTTCCACCACGAACTGGTCGACAAGATCCTGGTCGATGGGGTCGAAATCTCGAAGGAAGCCACGGCCGCGTCCGACGGATATTTCTAGGCACGCCGCAGCCCGCTGAAGGCTTGATCGAGATATAGGTCAGCGCATACCCTCCTTGAGAAGGAGGGCTATCGATGGATCTTTTTAAACTGGACGGCGACGTTGCGCTGGTCACCGGGGCTGGCAGCGGCATTGGCCAGGCAATCGCGATCGGACTGGCCGAGGCAGGCGCCGATGTCGCTTGTTTTGGCCATGCGTCGAAGGGCGGGCTGGACGAAACCGCTCACCGGATCACGGCACTCGGCCGCAGGGCGCTGGTGCTGACGGGCACGGTGACGTCGGAGGGCGACCTGGCCACGGCCATCGATCGCGCCGAAGCCGAACTCGGTCCGTTGACGGTCGCCGTCAACAATGCCGGCATTGCCGGCTCCGAACCAGCGGAGACACTGGCGCTGGAAAAATGGCGGAAGGTGCACGAGGTCAATGTCGCCGGCGTGTTCCTGTCCTGCCAGGCAGAAGCGCGCAAGATGCTGGCGCGGGGCAAGGGCTCGATTATCAACATCGCCTCGATGTCGGGCACCATCGTCAATCGCGGACTGACGCAGGCGCATTACAATTCCTCGAAGGCCGCCGTCATCCACATGTCGAAGAGCCTGGCCATGGAGTGGGCCGACCGCGGCCTGCGCGTCAACGTCGTCAGCCCGGGCTACACGCTGACGCCGATGAACAAACGGCCGGAGGTGGCCGAAGAGGTGAAGATCTTCAAACGCGACACGCCGATGGGACGCATGGCGGCGCCGGAGGAAATGGTCGGGCCGACGGTTTTCCTGGCCAGCCGCGCGTCGAGCTTCGTCACCGGCCTCGACCTGATCGTCGATGGCGGCTACGTCTGCTGGTAAACAGGCCATGCGACCCGTGTCCCGCCGGCTACGCCTGCAGTCTGGAATTCTGCTTCTTCGCGGCGTTAGTCGTTGCGCGGCATGAACGTTGGTATATATATTTTCATCCTGTGAAACCGCGCTGGCGAGAAGGGGCTTGCCAGGCGATAGCCGAGAGCAATTCCGCTGGAAATGCTCGGGATCATGGGACCTTGATGGCTCGCATCTTGCAGGGCGCCGCAGGACTGACAATTGATCCGCCGACGATCGCTATCGCGGCGATCGATCGGCCATGAGACTGGCTGTCTCGGCAGCGTCCGTCATCACCGAAATCGAGCATCATCGCGCCTGTGCCAGCTTGGCCCCGACATGGCGAGAACGGTCTTGCACAACAGCCTGCCTTTCCAACACAATCAAGAAAAGACGCAACAAGGGAACGACCAATAACCGTCACAGCTTGAAGGAGAACCAAGCAATGCCATTCCGCAGTGTGATATCGAAATTCTCAGTGGGAGCTTTTGCACTTGCCGCGGCAAGTGTCCTGACGCCGACAGCGCAGGCAGCGGCGCCGGAATCCAACGACCCGATCAAGATCGCGCTGTTCGACTGGACCAGCGTCAATCTCAACGCCAAGATCCTCGGCGGCATCCTGGAAAAGCTCGGCTATACCGTCGAATACCCGACCGCCGACTATCTCTCCAGCCTGACAACCGGCCTCACCAATGGCGATATCGATGTCGGCCTGGAATTCTGGGATACGACGGCAGGCGAAGCGATGAAGGCCTCCGACGCCACGGGCCAGACCGAAAGGCTCGGCAAGCTCGGCCCGAAGGCCAAGGAGGAGTGGTGGTTTCCCGAATACATGAAGGAGAAATGTCCGACCTTGCCGGACTGGCACGCTCTGCTCGACGCCACTTGCGCGGCATCGTTCTCGACCGCCGAGACGGCGCCAAAGGGGCGCTATCTCGGCGGCCCAGTGACCTGGGAAGGGTTTGACGACGAGCGTGTCGCGGCGCTGAAGCTGCCCTTCACCGTGATCCATGCCGGCACTGATGCCGCGATGTTCGCCGAGTTGGATTCCGCCTATCAGCGCAAGGCGCCGATCATGCTGTGGATCTATTCGCCGCATTGGGCGCCTGCAAAATACAAGGGCGAATGGGTGCAATTCCCCGAATACACGCCCGAATGCTACACCGACCCGAAATGGGGCGTGAACCCGGACGCCAAATACGACTGCGGCAAGCCGCATGGCGAGATCTGGAAGTACTCCTGGAACGGCATGAAAGACAAATGGCCGGTCGCCTACAAAGTGGCCAAGGCCTACACGATCGACACCGACGAGTTGAACAAGATGAGCGGCGAGATCGATCTTGACGGCAAGACGCCGGAAGACGTCGCAGCCGCCTGGATCGCCGCTCACGAGGCAGACTGGAAAGCCTGGGCGCAGTGACCTCCGACTGGAAAGGGAGGCCCGGCTGTTGACCGGCCGGGCCTCAATTCCTGATGTTCCAGAAGGGCGACTGAATGACGGAAGCGATTGAACAGGCATCCGACGCGACGGATGCCCGCCCGATAAAACTTGCTTGCCGCAACGTCTGGAAACTGTTCGGCTCGAACGCCGCCAATTTCATCCGCGAGCGTGACGGCAAGGCCAGCATGGCGGAGGTTTCGGCGGCAGGCCTTGTCGGGGCGGTGCGCGCCGTCGACCTCGAAATCCGCCAGGGCGAGATCTTCATCATCATGGGCCTGTCCGGCTCCGGCAAGTCGACGCTGGTGCGCTGCATGTCGCGGCTGGTCGAGCCGACACATGGCAAGGTCGAATTCGAAGGCAAGGACCTGCTCAAGATTTCCGATGCCGCCCTGATCGAGCTCAGGCGCCATCGCATGGGCATGGTGTTCCAGAATTTCGCGCTGTTGCCGCATCTCAACGTGCTCGACAACATCGCCTTTCCTCTGAGTATCCAGGGACAGGATCGGACGAGACGCGAGGCGCGCGCCCGGGAAGTCATCGAACTCGTCGGTCTGCGCGGCCGCGAGCATTTCTATCCGCGCGAACTGTCGGGCGGCCAGCAGCAGCGTGTCGGCATCGCCCGCAGCCTCGCCACCAAGCCGGAGATCTGGTTTCTCGACGAGCCGTTCTCGGCGCTCGATCCGCTGATCCGCCGCGAGATGCAGGACGAGCTGATGCGGCTGCAGACCATGCTGCACAAGACCATTGTCTTCATCACCCATGATTTCGACGAGGCCATCAGGCTGGCCGACCGCATCGCCATCATGAAGGACGGCCAAGTCATCCAGATCGGCACGCCGGAGGAACTGGTGGTCAATCCGGCGACCGACTATGTCGCCGAGTTCACCCGCGACGTCGACCGCGCCAAGGTGATCTCGGCGCGCAGCCTGATGCGTAGCTGCGATGGCGCCGAGCACGGCGGCACGGTGGCGCCCGAGGCCAAGATATCGAGTTTTTCGGCCAGCATCGTTGCCGCCGGCAAACCCTTCGCCGTGATCAACGGCACCGGCATCCCAATCGGCGAAGTGACGCCGCAAGCGGTGATCGATCTTCTGGCTGGCATCGAGCGAGCCGGCGCATGACGGTAACGGCAAACGCCAGCCGGACAAGGCCGCCGATCCAACGGTGGCTGGTGACCTGGGTGCTGGCGCTTGCCGCCGTGCTGGTGATGTTCCTGCTGCAGGACAGGCTGCCATGGGCCGTCAACTACCCGGTCGAGCGGGTCGTCCCCGTCGCCGACTGGGTCAGCGCGCTGATGGGCTGGATCAAGCCGAACCTGTCCTGGCTGACGCGCTCGGTCACCGCGGTGCTCGGCGTGCCGCTCGACTTCGCGCTCAATCTCTTGGCCAAGAATTTCAAGTTCGGCCATGGCGCCGACGCTTTCGTGCTGCCGCGTTTGTCCTGGGTTGGCGTCTGCGCCGTCGCCTTCCTCGCCGGCCATGCGGCGGGAGGCAGGAAGCTCAGCCTGCTGGTTGGCGGATGTTTCCTCTACATCGCGCTGTTCGGCCAATGGACCAGTGCCATGCTGACCCTGGCGCTGATCTCGATCGCGGTGCCGTTCTGTATTCTCACCGGGCTATTCGCCGGCATCTGGGCCTGGCGCACCCCGTGGGCCGAGCGGCTTGTGGTCTCCCCAGCACTTGACCTGATGCAGACGATCCCGACCTTCGCCTATCTCATCCCGATGCTGCTGCTGTTCGGCAACAGCCCGGTCTCGGCGATGATCGCCACCGCCATCTTCGCCACGCCGCCGATGGTGCGAGCAACGATGCTGGGTCTGTCCCGGGTGCCGTCCGAGATCGACGATTTCAGCGAGATGGCAGGCTGCACGGCGCGGCAGAAATTGTGGCGCGTGCTGCTGCCGTCGGCACGGCCGACGCTGATGGTCGGCGTCAACCAGGTGATCATGCTGGCACTCAACATGGTGATCATCGCTTCGATGATCGGCGCCGGCGGCCTGGGCTACGACGTGCTTTTGGCGCTTCGCGCGCTCAAGGTCGGCGAGGCGATGGAAGCCGGCCTTGCCATCGTCGCGCTGGCCATCGCGCTCGACCGGCTGAGCCAGGCCATCGCCCATAAGCAGGCGAAGGGCAATGTCCACCAGTCCGCGAACCCGGGGTTCTGGCGCCGCTACCCCAATCTGACGCTCGCCATTGCGATTCTTGCCGTCACCACTCTGCTCGGCCTGTTCATACCCGCCTTCGCGGCCGTGCCCAAGGCGATCACCTTCACCACCGCGCCACTGTGGAAAGCGGCGGTGAACTGGGTGACGATCAACTTCTTCGATCTCATCGAAGCCTTCCGCGTGGCGCTGATCCTCAATGTGCTCAATCCGCTGCGCGCCTTCTGCGAAGGCTTCCCCTGGCTGGGCGCGGTGTTCCTGCTCGGCCTTGCCGGCTACCAGCTTTCCGGCCCGCGGCTGGCCGTCCTGGTGGCAATGCTGACCGCTTTCTGCGCGGTCACCGGCCTGTGGGAAAAGACCATGGCGACGGTCTATCTCTGCGGCATCTCCGCCTTCATCGCCTGCCTGATCGGCATTCCCATCGGCCTGATGGCAGCCCGTAGCGACCGTTTCGAAAAGATCGTCACACCCGTCATCGACACCCTGCAGGTGCTGCCGTCCTTCTGTTTCATCATCCCGGTCGTGATGCTGTTCAGGGTTGGCGACGTGACGGCGATGATTGCAACGATAGCCTTCGCCGTAGTGCCGGCGATCCGCTACACCAATCACGGCATAAGGCAGGTGCCGCCGGCACTGATCGAGGCAGCGAAAGTGTCGGGCTGCACCCCGCGCCAGACCTTTTTCCGCGTGCAACTGCCGCTGGCGCTGCCGGAGATCATGCTCGGCGTCAATCAGACCATCCTGATGGCGTTGGCAATGATCATCATCTGCGCCATGGTCGGCACGCGCGATCTCGGCCAGGAAGTGTTCATCGCGCTGTCGAAAGCCGATTCCGGCCGCGGCATCGTCGCCGGCCTCGCCATCGCCTTCATCGGCATCGTCGCCGACCGGCTGTTCAATGCCTGGACGGCCAAGGCGCGGGCAAGGCTGGGGTAGCGGCGGCGGCCTACTCGGCCGCCACTCCTTTCACCTCGAGATAGCTCTCCATGGAATCGTCCAATGCCTGCAGCCAGGGCGTATGGTGCAGCGGCGCCATGGTGCCGGTCATCAGCGAGCGGTAGGAATGGTCGCGGAAGCTCATAATGTCTTCGGCCTTGTGATGCTCCCACTCCATGAAGGTCTGGTTGACCGCCTCGACGTCGAAGCCGGGATAGTCGGTCTGGTCCATGAGTTCCTTGGTATAGTCGCCCTGGAACCAGATCATCTGCTCGGCATCCTCCAGCGTCTCCTCGCGGGCGCGCCATTTGGCGCCATGCGCCGCCATCGCCTCGGCCGACGGCAGCTTGATGCGGCCCATGATGACATCGCGCGCGAACCAGGCCTGCGCGTCGAACATGTTGAAGGTGTAGAACTGGTCCTGCATGCCGATATAGGACAGCTTCGGGTTCTTCTCCCAGACCACGCCCTCATAGAGGTCCAACGGCCACATGCGGTTGGCGGTCTTGAGCTTGAGATCGTCAGTCAGGAACGGGAAGGAATGGAGATAGCCGGTGCACAGGATGATGGCGTCGACATCCTTGGTCATGCCGTCCTTGAAATGCGCCGTCTTGCCGACGACCTTTTGCAGCAGCGGCACTTCCTTCCAATTCTCGGGCCATTTGAAACCCATCGGTTTGGAACGATAGCTGGAGGTGATCGACTTGGCGCCATATTTGTAGCACTGCGAACCGATGTCCTCGGCCGAATAGGAGCGGCCGATGATCAGGATGTCCTTGCCCCTGAACTCCATGGCGTCGCGGAAATCGTGGCTGTGCAGGATGCGGCCGTTGAAGGTCGAGAAGCCCTCGAAATAGGGCACGTTGGGCACCGAAAAATGCCCCGAGGCGACGACGACATTGTCGAACTCTTCCGAATAGGTCACGTCGTTGGTGCGGTCATGCGCGGTGACGGTGAATTTCTTCGTCTCGTCCGAGAAGGTGACCATGCGCACCGGGCTGTTGAAGCGCACCCATTTGCGCAGGCCCGACTTCTCGACGCGGCCCTTGATGTAGTCCCACAACACCGCACGTGGCGGGTAGGAGCCGATCGGCCGGCCGAAATGCTCCTCGAATGTGTAGTCGGCGAATTCCAGGCATTCCTTCGGCCCGTTCGACCAGAGATAGCGGTACATCGAGCCGTGCACGGGATCGCCATGTTCGTCGAGGCCGGTACGCCAGGTGTAGTTCCACAGGCCACCCCAGTCGGACTGCTTTTCGAAGCAGACGATCTCGGGAATCTCGGCGCCCTTGTCGGCCGCCGACTTGAAAGCCCTGAGTTGGGCCAGACCGGACGGTCCGGCTCCGATGACGGCAACGCGAGTGTTCATTCCGGGCCTCCTTTTTTTGATTTCCCCAGCGAAACAAATTTCACTGGCAGTGACAGTAATTGGCCTCTTGGTGCTGTCAACAGACATCTGCTGGAACGGCGTTTGCGCGCAGTGGATTCCTGGCGGAAAACCCGCGGGCGTCGCGATGGTCGCACTGCCGCGCGCAACATAAGATGGCTTGCCGTTGCGGTTGCGCTCCTGTATCGGCACCTGACATGTTCACCTTGAGTGAAATAAATCCTGACGATTGGGGGCGGCATGGCAAAGGCTAATTCGGATTCCAAGGCTCCCGCGAGCGCAAAGGCAAAGCCGTCGCCGAAAGTGTCGGCGGACGGCAGGACCATACGCGCGCCGCTGACACAAAACCCGCACGCCATTCGCGATACTCGCGAAAAAGTGCTGGAGGTCGCGATCGGCCGCGAGGTGCGGGCCTTCCGCAAGAAGCTCGGCATCACCGTGGCGGATCTCGCGGTCGCCACCGATATTTCGCTGGGCATGTTGTCGAAGATCGAGAACGGCATCACCTCTCCGTCGCTGACCACCTTGCAGGCACTGTCGCGGGCGCTCGGCGTTCCCGTCACCGCCTTCTTCCGCCGCTTCGAGGAAGAACGCAGCGCCGTCTTCGTCAAGGCCGGCCAAGGCCTCGACGTCGAGCGCCGCGGCACGCGCGCCGGCCACCAGTATAATCTGCTTGGCCATATCGGTTCGAACACCAGCGGCGTCGTCGTCGAGCCCTATCTGATCACGCTGACCGAGGATTCCGACGTATTCCCGACCTTCCAGCACGAGGGCATGGAGTTCCTCTACATGCTCGAGGGCGAGGTCGTTTACCGGCACGGCAGCAACCTCTACCCGATGAAGCCCGGCGACAGCCTGTTCTTCGACGCCGACGCGCCGCACGGACCGGAGCAACTGACGAAACTGCCGATGCGGTATTTGTCGATTATCTGCTACCCGCAGGGCAGTGCTGGGTAGGCGGGCCGCCGCAGCCCCTCACCCGGATTGCCCCTAGGGCAGAGGAGCCCGACGCCAGCGTTGGCGATCTCTTCTCCCCTCGGGGAGGTGGCCGCGAAGCGGCCGGATGAGGGGGCTTTTAATCCGGTCCGAACCCCGGGCTCGTCGGGCTGCCATCGTCCAGCTTCGACAGCCATTCGACCAGTGTCGGGCGAAAGCGCGTGAGGCCTTTGTAGCTGGCGAGTTCCTCGGGTAGGTCGCGGATGACGCGGTGCAGGCGCCGTGCCCATTTCGGCTGCGTCACCAGCTCGTCCATCTTGATCAGGTAGCAGCGGATCGGAAAGACGATGCCATTGGAGCGCGGCAGCCGCCAGAAGCTCTGCAGTTCGACCCGCAGATGCACCTTGTCGCCGACATTCTCCGACGTCACCGTCGCGCGGTCCGGACCCCATTTGTGATAATTCTCCGGGCTGGTGTCCAGCCGCGGATTGATGGTCATCGTCCAGTTCAGGCGCCGTGCCGGCTTGCCCTGCTGGATGTTGGTGAGGAACTTCAGCGCGCGCGTGAAAATACCCTTCTCATGCGCCAGCGGCACAGGCGCGTGCCATTCGAAGAAATTCATGCCGATGTCGAAATCGAGCGACCAGTCGGCCTGGGTGGTGACCATGCCGGCGTCCATCCACAGATTGCCGTCGCGCTGGTCGAGGATGCAGAAATCGCCCTGGCTCTGGCGGGTGATGTATTCCATCGGCCCATAAGGCAAAGTCGAGGTGTCGCCGAAGGTGAAAGTATCATCGATGCCGAGCGGCCGGTTGATCCAGCGCCAGCGGTCGCCGTCGCGCGTCAGCGTGAAATGCTCGGGATAGCCCAGCGCCTGCTGCTCCATCAAAAGCTCCAGCAGGTCCCAGCCGGCGAGCGTCATGTGCGGCAGCGACTGGCAGCGCAGGGGATCCTCGGCCAGCACCAAGGCGCGGTCCTGCATCTCGGCGACATAGTGTTCGTCGACGTCGATCAGGTTTTCGAGCACCGAGCCTTTGGGGCCGACGACATGCGGCTCGATGTTGACCGCGTACATGTAGCTGTCTTCATGGAAGGGGAACGGAAACCGCCTGATGTGCTCGGGGCTGTTCTTGAAAGTGAAGTCGTCGCGGAACGTTTCCTTGCGAAAGGTGATGCCCATTCTCGCCTCCTATCTTTCCAAGACCAGCGACCTGCCCTCGAAGCGCGACACGCACGGCATGATCTTCCTGCCCGAACGGTGCTCTTCCTCGCTCAGCCAATGGTCGTTGTGGATGAATTTGCCGTCACACGAGATGACGTTGGTCTCGCACTGGCCGCAGACGCCGCCACGACAAAGATAGGGCGGATCGACGCCGGCGGCTTCGATGGCTTCCAGCAGGCTCTGCTGCTCGCCGACGCGGATGGCCTTGCCGCTGACGGCAAGCGTCACGTCGAATGGCAGGCCGGGCTGCGGCGCCGCGAAATGCTCGTAGTGGACGGTCTCCGGCGGCCAGCCCAGGCTAGCTGCGCGGTCGCGCACCCAGTTGATCATGCCGGCCGGGCCGCAGACATAGAGGTGCGTCCCGAGCGGCTGCGAGGATAGCAACCGGTCGAGTTCGATCCGCTCCTCGAGGTCATCGTGATAGAGCCGGACGCGACGGCCGTAGCGTTCCCTCAGCACGTCGGCATAAGTGCCAAGCGAAGCGGTGCGGCAGGTGTAGTGCAGTTCGAAATTACCGCCCTCCCCCGCCAGTTGCGCGGTCTGGGCCATGAACGGCGTGATGCCGATGCCGCCGGCCAGCATCAGGTGTTTCTTGGCGCGAAGATCGAGCGAAAAAAGATTGACCGGATAGCTGATCACCATCTCCAGGCCCGGCTTGACCGACCTGTGCATGAACAGCGAGCCGCCGCGACCGACGTCGTCGCGGCGCACCGAGATGGTGTATTCGCGCGTGTCTAGCGGCGAGCCCATCAGCGAATAGGGATTGAGCCTTGTGCGCTGGCCATCGCGCATCTCGACCACGACATGGGCGCCGCCGGAAAAGGTCGGCAACAGCTCGCCATCACGCCGGCGAAAATGAAAGCGCGTGACCAGCTCATTGACCGGGACGACATCGCTGACGACGACGTCGAGCTTGGTGGTGCCGGTGCTCATCGAAATATCTCCTCCATCGGAGGAATTTCACTGCGATCCTCGGCATTGATGCAGACGCCCTGGAACGCGGCAAGGCGTCTTGAATAGTGATCGCGCACGAGAAGCAGCAGGCCACAATGCGAGCAGGTCGCCGGCTGCGTCGTCACATTCTCGGTGATGCCCTTGCAGTGCACGCACTGCATGCGCCGTGCCAGCGAGCCGCGATGCTCGGTCTGCATGGAGGTGTGGTCGATGCCGGCTTCGAGCGCCACCTGCATGGCCTGCCCGATCAGCCCTTCGGTGCCGGCGAGATAGAGGCGCAGCCCCATATGCGCGTTATCAAGCGTCTGCTTCAGACGCGGCAGCAGACTGGCGAAGGACGGGGCCACATGAAGCTGGGCTGGCTTCAGTGCTTCGAGAGCGGCACTGTATTTCCCGTCAGGACCGGGAATGAAGACGATCTCGGCACAATCGAAAAAGCCAGGTGGCGCGGTTCGGGCCATATCGGTAATCGCCAGCGCGCCTTCGGCGTCGGCGATTAACAGATGATGCCTGCCAGGCTGCGGAGACAGGGTTCCGTAAATGGGCCGGCTGATGATGGTCTTGGCTGCCATTCTCTCTTTGTGCCTCGAAAACCTTCGCTGTCGATTATGCCTCAGCCTTTCGCCGTGCGCTTGGTCTTCTTGGGATCGTCGAACGGCAAGGGCTGCGCCGTCGCCTTGATCAATCCGCTCTTGTTGCGGATTTCGAGCGTGGTGTCCTTGACCGCGCAGTTGACGTCGAGCCGGGCGATGCCCATCGATTTCTCGACCAGCGGCGAATACATGGCGCAGGTGACAACGCCGACCTTTTTGCCGTCGCGATAGACCGGAGCGCCCTCGTCCGCCGGCTCCTTGCCGTCGAGCAGGACGCCATAGATCTTGAAGCGCTCCTTGCCCTTCAGGCGATAGTGCTCCTCGGCACCGCGAAAGCCGGTCTTGCCGGGGCTGACGGTGAAGTCGAGGCCGAGCTCCCAAAGCGTATCGCCGGGGCCTTCATTCTCGAACGGATACTTTTGGGAATTGTCGTAGGGGTAGAACAGCAGGTAGCTTTCGACGCGCAGCATGTCGAGCGTGGTGAAGCGGCAGGGAATGATGCCGGCGTTCTTGCCCTCGTCGAGAATCCTGTCCCAGATCGTGCCGGCGTCCTGGCCACGGCAGAAGATCTCGTAGCCGC
This sequence comes from Mesorhizobium sp. BR-1-1-10, assembly GCF_020165595.1. NCBI lineage: Bacteria > Pseudomonadati > Pseudomonadota > Alphaproteobacteria > Hyphomicrobiales > Phyllobacteriaceae > Mesorhizobium > Mesorhizobium sp. BR-1-1-10. The sequence goes on from NZ_JAIUIL010000007.1 coordinate 141,961, forward strand.
GTTCGCCGGTATAGCCGGTGCGCGAGATCATGACGGGAAAGCCGAACAGCTGCGTCTGCATGTGATGGAAGTAGTTGAGGTCGCGGATGCCGGGCACGTGCTTGGCCAGATAGTCGACCGCTGTTGGCCCCTGCAGCGACAAATCGTGCAGATTGTCGTCGAAGCGCAGCGACACGTCCCGTCCCGTCGCCGCCCGCTGCAGTTCCTCATGGCCGGTGCCCGAGCCGTGCACCACCATCCAGGAATTCGGTCCCGTGCGGTAGAGGATGCAGTCGTCGGTGAATTTTCCCGCCTCGTTCAGCATGCAGGCATAGGCCGACTTGCCGGGATAGATCTTTTCGACGTCACGCGTGGTGGCGAGGTCGATCAGATGCGAGGCGTGCGGCCCTGTGATGTGCACCTTCTTCAGGCCGGAAACATCCATAAGGCCGGCCTTGGTGCGGATGGCGATATATTCCTCGTCGGCATCCTTGTCGTAGGTCCAGGCGGTACCCATGCCGCTCCAGTCTTCGAGTTTCGAACCCAGCGCACGATGGCGATCCGCCAGGGTCGAAAATCTCCAGGATGCCGTCATCCGCTCGTCCTCCATTCGAAAATGCTGCTGTTCCCTGCTCCCGTGCGCCAGGCCGGGAGCTTGGTCGAATATTGATCGCAAACGCGAGAGCCCCGCAATCCCCTGCAAGCAAATAATTTCATTGTCAGGCAAAATCGCTCGTCGGAACTGAGCGGTTAACTCAGCGTAAATTCGCCTTGACAATTGCGGAATTCGGTCTGAATTTATGAAAAAAATTTCACTCTCTTGAAAGAGAGCGGCGGGCGGTGGATTCGGAACCGGGCGTCGGCAAAGAAGGGGAAAACCGATGGCAGACCTGCAGCAGCGCATCGAGGCGCTGTACCGCTCCGACTTGCGCGGATCCGCGCTCCTGATCATCTGCCTGTGGGCGACGATCCTCTTCGTCCTCTTCATGACATGGCCATACATTCCGCAGGGCGGCATCAAGGCCGTCGTCGCCATTGCCGCCGCCGCCGTGCTCATCTTCAACACGGCAGCCATCCTGGCGATGGTCAAACACTACAAGGAAGACAAGGAATTCATCTACGGGCTCGACATCAAGAACGCCGACGCATCCCGCAACCGCAAGTCCTGAGGGGAGAAACAATGTCCCGCTATACGCCGCCGGAGCAGAGCAAGGCCGGGCAAGTCTTTGACATCGCCGTTGTCGTGGTCGCCATCTTCGTGGCGCTGTGGCTGCCGCTGAAGCTTGGTCTTGCCGGTGCCGCAAAATCAATCGACGCGCTCGATGCCAAGACCTGGGAAGCGCTCGGGCAGAATCCGACCATGGCGTCGATCTGGGAAAAGCTCGGCTATACGCCCGAGACCGCGCACGACATCATCCAGAACCGGTTCCACTACATCATCGACTGGCCGACGCTGATCATCATGGCGGCCGTCCTGATCGGTTATTTCGTGTTCCTGTTCCGGGCATCCGACCGCGAATATCGCGATGTGATCAACGAGAAGTTCGACGACAGGTAAAGTTTGGCGACGAAGAATTTGGGGACACGATCATGTGGGTGGCACTCTCTTACGCATGCTGGGGCATCTCGATCGTGCTCGCGCTGTGGATGCTCTACGACTGGTTCAAGGTCGATACGAACTACTCCGAGGACGTTTTGACCTCGTCGCGTGAAGGCGAGCTTGAAGCCGCTTCCGAAAAACACCGGATCTGAGTGGGGATTGATCGATGACGGTCGCGCTTGAAAACACCACCACCACCACCACAATTCACGGCGACCGGGTATCGCTGCTTCGGGTGCTTGGCCCGGCCCATGTCTGGGCGCTCGGCGTCGGCATCGTTCTGGTCGGCGAGTTCACCGGCTGGAATTTCTCGGCCGACAAGGGCGGCGCGCTGGCTGCCCTGATCGTGTGCTGGGTCGTCGGGCTGCTCTACACCTCGGTGGCCATGATCGATTCCGAGGTGACGTCGACAGTGGCCGCCGCCGGCGGCCAGTATGCGCAGGCCAAGCACATTGTCGGGCCGTTGATGGCGTTCAACGTCGCGCTGTTCCTGGTCTTTGCCTATACGATGCTGGAAGTGTCCGATGCCATCCTGCTCGGCGACACCATCGTCGCCAAGGCGGGTGTGGAAGGGCTGACCCACAATTCCTTCATCGCCGCTACCATCGTGGTGCTGGCCTGGCTCAACTATCGCGGCGTACTGATGACGCTCAACGTCAACTTCGTCATCACGGCCATCGCCTATGTCTCGATCGTCGTCCTGTTCTTCTCGGTCAGCCCCTGGACGCAAGGCGCGGTGCTGAAGCTCAACGAACTGGTCACTCCAGGCAACGCGCTGCCCTATGGCTGGATCGGCGTCATCGCCGCCTTCCAGTTCGGCATCTGGTATTATCTCGGCATCGAAGGGACCACCCAGGCCGCCGAGGAAGTGCGCTCGCCGGCACGCTCCCTGCCCTACGGCACCATGGCCGGCATGATCACGCTGCTCATCGCCGCCGCCATGACCTGGTATGTCTGCGCCTCGCTGATGCCTTGGGAGTATCTCGGCATCACCTATTATCCGCTGTGGGACGCCGGCAAACTGACTGGCAGCCCGCTGCTTGAGAACCTCCTGTTCATAGCGACGCTGCTCGCCGCGCTTGCCTCCGCCAATGGTTGCATCAATGACGCGGCGCGCGCCTGGTTCTCGCTCGGCCGCGACCGCTATCTGCCGAGCTGGTTTTCGGCGGTGCATCCGAAATACCGCACGCCCTATCGCTCGATCCTGTTCCTGCTGCCGATCGCGCTGGCCTTCGCCTTCATCGCCGACCTCAACCAGGCGATCACCTTCTCGATCCTATCGGGCGTGCTGCAATACACTTTCATGAGCATCAACATCATGATGTTCAGGAAGAAGTGGCCGCTGGGCTCGATCCGCCGCGGCTACACGCACCCCTTCCATCCGCTGCCGGCAATCGTCCTGTTCTGCCTGTGCGTGGTGACCTTCTTCGCCATCTTCCTCGGCTTCGGCTCGCAGTTGATCGCCATGGTCGCCTTCTATTTCCTGATTTCGCTGTGGTTCCATTTCTATCGCTACAAATTCGTGCGGCGTGGGGACCAGTTCACCATGCCGTGGCCGAAACCACAGGGCTATTGATGGGAGTAGGCCCGCCCAGCATCTGGACGGGCCTTGCACGATAAAATGTCCGACGTGATATCAGCACTGCTTGCCGGGGCAATTGTCCTGGCTCTCGTCCTTCACTTTGCGTGGCAGGCGCGCCGCAGCCGAGACAGGGCCTCGGCAGCGCTCGCCGCCGACGAGGCGGGCATTCGCGCTGTCGTCGCGGATGCAGACAATGTCTCGGACGGCACCGCCGGCGTCATCACCTGGGAAGGATCATGGAACGGCCAACGCGTGCAGGTGCGCACTATTGTCGACACGCTGGCGACACGGAAACTGCCGGCCCGCTGGCTCAGCGTTTCGATCACCGAGAAGGTCTCGGTACCTGCCATTTTCGACATGATGATGCGGCCGGGCTCGCCGACGACGTTCTCCAATTTCGACCATCTCCAGCATACGCTGCCGAAGGCGCCCGGTTTTCCGGCCGAGGCGGTGCTGCGGACAGACCGCAGGGGCACACGGTTCCCGCAGAGCATCATCGCCGGCCATATGGAACCGTTTTCAGAAGGCCGCGCCAAGGAGCTGCTGATCACGCCGAACGGAGTGCGCATCGTGTGGCTGCTGGCCGAGGCCGAGCGGGCACGCTACGGTGTCTTCCGGCAAGCCGCGTTCGGTGACACACGGATCGATTCTGCGCTGATCGAGCGGTTGCTGGTATCACTCTCGGATCTGCGCGACGCCATCAACCGAAGCGAACGGCAGGCCGCATGAACACTTCAGACACCTCGCCGGCGCCAGTGAGCCCTTATCTCGTCCTGGGCGCCGCAATCGTGCTGCCGGCAAGCGGTCATGTCATTCTGGGCATCCCGGTGCGCGGACTGCAGTTTCTTTTCTTCATGGTCATCCTGGCCTGGGTGACCGCCAAGATTTCGCCGCCGGACGCCAGCTTCGTCGGCCGTCACGCCGGCGGCTTCCTGATCTATGCGCTGTCGATCCTCGACGCCTACAAGATCGCCCGCATCCGTACCGCCAAATGGGCTCATAATGCCCGGACGGAAGGAAACGATACGCAGAGCGGCATTGAGCCGCATACGTAACCAGAGGAAAATTTCTTTCATGCCATTGAATTAGAGGATTTCATTCGGTACATCATCTTAGTCACAAACGTCGGGAGGCTGACATGTGCGGAATCGTTGGACTTTTCCTGAAGGACAAGGCGCTGGAGCCGAAGCTCGGCGCGATGCTGTCGGAGATGCTGGTATCGCTCAGCGATCGCGGCCCTGACAGTGCCGGCATCGCCATCTATGGCGCGACATCCGGCAACGAGGCCAAGATCACCATCCAGTCGCCGAAGCCGGAACGCGATTTCCGCGGCCTGGACGCCGAACTCGCGAAGGCCGTCGGAGCGCCGGTGAGCATTGCGGTGAAATCGACCCACGCGGTGGTCAGGACCACGCCGGACAAGGTCGACGCGGCGCGTGAGGCCCTCCAGTCGCTCAGGCCCGACATCCGCATCATGGGCGCCGGCGAAGCGGTGGAAATCTACAAGGAAGTCGGCCTGCCCGAAGCCGTCGTCGATCGCTTCGACGTGCGCAAGATGACCGGCACGCATGGCATCGGTCATACCCGCATGGCGACGGAATCGGCAGTGACGACGATGGGTGCGCATCCTTTCTCGACCGGTGCCGACCAGTGTCTTGTGCACAATGGTTCATTGTCGAACCACAACAATGTTCGCCGCGAATTGATCCGCGAAGGCATGAAATTCGAGACCGAGAACGATACCGAAGTGGCGGCCGCCTACCTTTCCTCGCAAATGGCGCATGGCAAGAACCTCGGCGAGGCACTTGAAGGCACGCTGTCCGACCTCGATGGCTTCTTCACCTTCGTCGTCGGCACCAAGAATGGTTTTGGCGTGGTGCGCGATCCGATCGCCTGCAAGCCCGCCGTGATGGCCGAGACCGACCAGTATGTCGCCTTCGGCTCGGAATATCGCGCCCTGACCAAACTGCCGGGCATAGACAATGCGAGGGTCTGGGAACCGGAGCCCGCAACCGTTTATTTCTGGGAGCATTGAGTTCATGCCGGCAACCTCCAAGGCAACGCGCGACAGCCATGCGCGCGTCTTCGACCTCGACGTCCTGTCGCTGCGCGAACTCAATCAAGCGCTCCACAATCTGGCTCCGGGTTCGAACGAGACGGCGTGGGAAGTGCTCAACCCGAAGGGGAGCCATTCGGTCGCCGTGGGTGTCGATCATCCTGTCAGCATCGATGTGCGCGGCAGCGTCGGCTATTACTGCGGCGGCATGAACTCCGGCAGCGCCATCACCGTGCACGGCTCGGCCGGCCCCGGCGTTGGCGAGAACATGATGTCGGGTTCCATCGTCATCAAAGGCGATGCCAGCCAGTATGCCGGCGCCACCGGCAAGGGCGGGCTGCTGGTCATCGAAGGCAATGCCTCGTCGCGCTGCGGCATCTCGATGAAAGGCATCGACATCGTCGTGCACGGCAATATCGGCCATATGTCGGCCTTCATGGCGCAATCCGGCAACCTGGTAGTTCTGGGCGATGCCGGCGATGCACTGGGCGATTCCATCTACGAGGCGCGGCTCTTCGTGCGCGGCAAGGTCGACAGTCTCGGTGCGGATTGTATCGCCAAGGAGATGCGGCCCGAGCATCTTGAACTGCTGCAGGGTCTGCTCGACCGCGCCGGCGTGACCGGCGTCAAGCCGTCGGAGTTCAAGCGCTACGGCTCGGCGCGCACGCTCTACAATTTCAATATCGACAACGCCGACGCGTATTGAGGCAGCATGACCTATCGCAATCCGCCGACGACGCCGCGCAAATCCGCGACCTTCGACGACTACACGCTCTCCGAAATCCGCCGCGCCGCGGCGACCGGCATCTACGATATCAGAGGTGCCGGCGCCAAGCGCAAGCTGCCGCATTTCGATGACCTTCTGTTCCTCGGCGCCTCGATCTCGCGCTATCCGCTGGAAGGCTACCGCGAGCGCTGCGACACATCCGTGGTGCTCGGTTCGCGCCACGCCAAGAAGCCTATCGAACTGAAGATCCCGATCACCATTGCCGGCATGAGCTTCGGCTCGCTGTCCGGTCCCGCCAAGGAAGCGCTCGGGCGCGGCGCGACGCTGTCGGGCACCTCGACCACGACCGGCGATGGCGGCATGACAGAGGAAGAGCGCGGCCATTCCAAGCAACTGGTCTATCAGTACCTGCCCTCGCGCTACGGCATGAACCTGCGCGACCTGCGTCGCGCCGATGCGATCGAAGTGGTCGTCGGCCAGGGTGCCAAGCCCGGCGGTGGCGGCATGCTGCTCGGCCAGAAGATTTCGGACCGTGTCGCCGAGATGCGCACGCTGCCCAAAGGCATCGACCAGCGCTCGGCCTCGCGCCACCCCGACTGGACCGGACCGGACGATCTCGAGATCAAGATCCTCGAGCTGCGCGAAATCACCGATTGGGAAAAACCGATCTACGTCAAGGTCGGCGGCGCCCGGCCCTACTACGATACAGCGCTTGCGGTGAAGGCCGGCGCCGATGTCGTCGTGGTCGACGGCATGCAGGGCGGAACGGCTGCAACGCAGGAAGTGTTTATCGAGAATGTCGGCCAGCCGACGCTCGCCTGCATCAGGCCGGCGGTGCAGGCGCTGCAGGATCTCGGCATGCACCGCAAGGTTCAGCTCATCGTCTCAGGCGGCATCCGCAACGGCGCCGATGTGGCCAAGGCGCTGGCGCTCGGCGTCGACGCCGTGTCGATCGGCACCGCGGCACTCGTGGCGCTCGGTGACAACGATCCCCGCTGGGAGGCGGAGTACAACGAACTCGGCACCACATCAGGCGCCTATGACGACTGGCATGAGGGCAAGGATCCTGCCGGCATCACCACGCAGGACCCCGAACTGATGAAGCGGGTCGACCCCGTGGCCGCCGGGCGCCGGTTGGCGAACTATTTGAAGGTGATGACGCTGGAGGCGCAAACCATCGCCCGCGCCTGCGGCAAGAACAGCCTCCACAATCTCGAACCCGAGGACCTCGTCGCATTGACTATCGAGGCTGCCGCCATGGCCGGCGTGCCACTGGCCGGCACCAACTGGATACCGGGGAAGAACGGCTTCTGATCAACAAAGGGCCGAAGGCCATATGCTCTAGGGCCAACAATCGATAAGAAATGGGGAACTTCAGTGACAGTTGATCTTGCAGAGTTCGCAAGGGCGAAAAACGTCAAATATTTCATGATTTCCTACACTGACCTGTTCAGTGGCCAGCGTGCCAAGCTGGTACCGGCGCAAGCCATCGCCGACATGCAGAAGGACGGTGCCGGCTTTGCCGGGTTCGCCACCTGGCTCGACCTCACGCCGGCGCATCCCGACATGCTGGCGGTGCCGGATCCGGACTCGGTCATCCAGTTGCCATGGAAACCGGAAGTCGCCTGGGTCGCCGCCAACTGCATCATGGACGACAAGGACGTCGACCAGGCGCCGCGCAATACACTGAAGCGGCTGATCGCCGAGGCAGCCGCCGACGGTATGCACGTCAAGACCGGCGTCGAGGCCGAGTTCTTCCTGATCTCGCCGGACGGCAAGACGATCTCCGATGAGTACGACACGGCATCGAAGCCTTGCTACGACCAGCAAGCGGTGATGCGCCGTTACGATGTCATCGCCGAGATCTGCGACCACATGCTGGCGCTCGGCTGGGGCGCTTACCAGAACGACCACGAGGACGCTAACGGCCAATTCGAGATGAACTGGGCGTTCGACGATGCGCTGCCGACCGCCGACAAGCATTCCTTCTTCAAGTTCATGGTCAAGTCGATCGCGGAAAAACATGGGCTGCGCGCCACCTTCATGCCCAAACCGTTCCAGGGCCTGACCGGCAATGGCTGCCATGCCCACATCTCTGTCTGGGACAGATCGGGCAAGACCAATGTCTTCGCCGACAATTCGATGGAGCTCGGTCTTTCCGCCAAAGGCAAGAACTTCCTTGGCGGCATCATGAAGCACGCTTCGGCGCTCGCCGCGATCACCAACCCGACGGTCAATTCCTATAAGCGCATCAACGCGCCGCGCACCATTTCGGGCGCGACCTGGGCGCCGAACACGGTGACCTGGACCGGCAACAACCGCACCCACATGGTGCGCGTGCCCGGCCCCGGCCGCTTCGAATTGCGCCTCCCAGATGGCGCTGCCAACCCTTATCTGCTGCAGGCGGTCATCATCGCCGCCGGCCTCGACGGCATCCGCTCGAAGGCCGATCCGGGCAAGCGCTACGATATCGACATGTACCAGCATGGCCACACGGTGAAGGGCGCGCCTAAGCTGCCGCTCAACCTGCTCGATGCGTTGCGCGAGTTCGACAAGGACAAATCGCTCAAGGCGGCGCTGGGTGAGGAATTCTCGTCGGCATATCTAAAGCTGAAGCACCAGGAATGGAATTCCTATGCTTCGCACTTCACGCAATGGGAGCGCGACCACACGCTGGACATCTAGAGCATCGGACCGAAAAGTGTGACACGGTTTTCGGCAAAGGCGATGCGTCAAGAAAGTTCCTGCGTGGGGCGAGCGACCTCGGAATGAACGTATGAAATACTCGATCTTCTCGCTCGCCCGCGCCGCTCTTTCCGGCCACAAAAACTGGCAACGCACCTGGCGCGACGCCGCGCCGAAGGACCGCTACGACGTGGTGATCATCGGCGGCGGCGGCCATGGGCTGGCCACCGCCTGGTTCCTGGCCAGCGAATTCGGCATCAAAAATGTCGCGGTGCTGGAAAAGGGCTGGATCGGTTCCGGCAATGCCGGCCGCAACACCACCATCATCCGCTCCAACTACGGCCTGCCCGGCAATACCGGCTTCTACGAATTGTCGATGAAGCTTTGGGAACGGATGGAGCAGGACCTCAACTACAACGCGATGGTCAGCCAGCGCGGCGTCATCAACCTCTACCATTCCGATGCGCAGCGCGACGCCTATGCACGGCGCGGCAACACCATGCGCATCAACGGTATCGACGCCGAACTGCTCGACCTGGCGGCGGTCAAGAAGATGATCCCGTTCCTGAACTTCGACAATGCGCGCTTTCCCGTGCAGGGCGGGCTGCTGCAGCGACGCGGCGGCACGGCGCGGCACGACGCGGTGGTCTGGGGCTACGCCCACGCTGCCAGCGAACTCGGCGTCGATATCATCCAGAATTGCGAAGTCACGGGCTTTGTCAGGGACGGCAACGGCAAGGTGACTGGCGTCGAGACCTCGCGCGGCAGGATCGGCGCCGGCAAGGTCGGCATGGCGGTGGCCGGGTCCTCATCGCGCGTCGCGGCGATGGCTGGCCTGCGGCTGCCGATCGAAAGCCATGTGCTGCAGGCCTTCGTCTCGGAGGCGATCAAGCCGCTCATTCCCGGCGTCATGACGTTTGGCGCCGGCCATTTCTATGTCAGCCAGTCCGACAAGGGCGGGCTGGTCTTCGGCGGCGACATCGACGGCTACAATTCCTATGCCCAGCGCGGCAACATGCCTGTCATGGAAGATGTCTGCGAGGGCGGCATGGCGCTGATGCCGATGATAGGCCGCGTCCGGCTGCTGCGCCAATGGGGCGGCATCATGGATATGTCGATGGATGGCTCGCCGATCATCGACAAGACACCGGTCGACGGGCTCTACCTCAATGCCGGCTGGTGTTATGGCGGCTTCAAGGCGACACCCGGCTCAGGCTTCGTCTTCGCCCATCTGCTTGCTCGCGATGAATCGCACGCCGAGGCCGCCCGCTTCCGGCTCGACCGGTTCCGGTCTGGTGCTGTCATCGACGAAAAGGGCCAGGGCGCCCAACCGAACCTGCACTGAGGACAGTCGAAAAACATGCGTATTGTCTGTCCCTTCTGTGGTGAACGCGAGCTCGGCGAGTTCACCTATCTCGGCGACGCCAAGCCGGTGCGGCCGGCGCCTGGAGCGTCGGAAGATGAGGTCTACGATTACGTCTATCTGCGCGACAACATCGCCGGCGTGATGGATGAGAACTGGTATCATGGCGGCGGCTGCCGGGCCTGGCTGAAGGTCACCCGCAACACGCTGACGCACGAGATTTCGGCGGTTGAACCGGCAGCGGGTGCCGGGGCGAGGCAGGTTGCGAAATGAATATTTCCTGCCAACTCGGCGCCGCCTCTCACCTGCCTGCCGGCATCCTCTCCCCGTATAGGGACGGGGACAGGGGTGCTGCCGTCCCCGGTTTCGCCGATCGCCAGCGCTGCAAGAAGGAAGCCAACTTAGCGGCCAGCCCCCTTCTCCCCGTCACTATACGGGGAGAAGTGCCCGGCAGGGCGATGAGGGGCAGTGCTGCCCTCCGCCATGACATCGAATCGACGAGAGGCTGGACATCGTGACCTCTCAACCCCATCGTCTCACATCCGGCGGTCTCGTCGACCGTTCGGCGCCGCTGAATTTCAGGTTCGACGGCAAGAGCTTCTCCGGTTTCAAAGGCGACACGCTTGCCTCGGCACTGGTTGCCAACGGCGTCAAGCTGGTTGGCCGCTCGTTCAAGTACCATCGCCCGCGCGGCATCCTGACCGCGGGATCGGAAGAACCTAACGCGCTGGTGGAGCTGCGCAGCGGTGCACGGCGCGAGCCGAACACCAAGGCGACGACAGCGGAGCTCTATGAAGGGCTCGACGCCGCCAGCCAGAACCGCTGGCCGTCGCTCGCCTTCGACGTGATGTCGGTCAACCAGCTGTTCGCGCCGATCTTCGTCGCCGGCTTCTACTACAAGACCTTCATGTGGCCGGCGAAGTTCTGGGAAGCGATCTATGAGCCGGCGATTCGCCGCGCCGCGGGTCTCGGCCGTGCAGCCGGCATTGCCGATCCGGATCATTACGACAAGGCGTGGGCGCATTGCGACGTGCTGATCGCCGGGTCCGGCCCGACGGGCCTCGCAGCCGCCCTCGCAGCAGGCCGCAGCGGCGCCCGCGTCATCCTGTGTGAAGAGGACTTTGTTCCCGGCGGGCGCCTGCTTGCCGATGGCGGCATGATCGACGGCATGCCTGCCGACGAATGGATCGCGCGCACGCTCAGTGAGCTTGCCGCCATGCCTGATGTCCGCATCATGACGCGCACGACGCTGTTCGGCGTCTATGATGGCGGCACCTATGGCGCGATCGAGCGTGTCAGCGACCATCTGCCCTCGCCGCCGGAGCACCAGGTGCGCCAGCGGCTATGGCGGATCGTGGCCAAGCGCTGCGTCGTCGCGGCAGGCGCGCTCGAACGGCCAATCGTCTTTGCCGGCAACGACACGCCGGGCGTGATGATGGCGTCCGCCATGCGCAGCTATATCGCACGTTATGCCGCGGCACCGGCGAGACGCATCGCGCTGTTCACCAACAACGAGGACGGCTGGCGCACCGTCGAGGCAGCGCTCGGGGCGGGACTGCAGGTCGCCGCCGTGATCGACGCGCGCGCCGAAATCTCGTCCGAGCACCGCTCGCTTGCCAGCAAGGGCGGCTTTGCGGTTCTGCATGGCTCCGTCAGCGGCATCGATGGCGGCAAGAATGGTGTGCGCAAGATTTCCGTCTCACTCACCGGCGGCGCGCGTGCCGAAGTGGAAGCCGATGGGCTTGCCGTTTCCGGCGGCTGGAACCCGGCGGTCGGGCTCACCTCCTATCATCGCGGCCGGCCGAAATGGCGCGACGATATCGCCGCCTTCGTGCCCGACGGCGCGCCTCCGGGAATGGTCGCGGCTGGTGCCGCCAACGGCGCCTTCGGGCTTGGCGCCTGCTTGCGCGAAGGATTTGCGGCGGGCGCGGCTGCGGCACGTGATGCCGGACACGGCAATGGCTCAGGCTCCACGCCGGTGGCCGACGACGAAGCCTTTTCACTGGCGCCGCTTTGGCACGTTGCCGGCAAAGGCAAGGCTTTCGTCGACCAGCAGCATGATGTCACCGCATCGGATATCGAGCTGGCGCAGCGCGAAGGGTTCGAATCGGTCGAGCACCTGAAGCGCTACACCACGCTCGGCATGGCGACCGACCAGGGCAAGACCTCGAACGTCGCCGGCCTCGCCATCATGGCGGCGGTCACGGGCAAATCCATTCCCGAGACCGGCACGACAATCTACCGGCCTCCCTATGTGCCGGTCGCCATCGGCGCCTTCGCCGGCCATCATCGCGACGAGAATTTTCACGCCACGCGGCTGACGCCGTCGCATCACTGGGCCGCCGAACAGGGCGCGATCTTCGTCGACACCGGCCTGTGGAAGCGCGCGCAATGGTATCCGCGCGCCGGCGAGAAGGATTGGCTGGAATCGGTGACCCGCGAGGTCAAGGCGGTGCGCTCAGGCGTCGGCTTCTGCGATGTCTCGACGCTGGGCAAGATCGACGTGCATGGCGCGGACGCCGGCGCCTTCCTCGACCGCGTCTACATCAACACCTTCTCCGCTCTTGCGGTGGGAAAAGCGCGCTACGGGCTGATGCTGCGCGAGGACGGCATCGTCTATGATGACGGCACCACGTCGCGGCTGGCCGAGGACCACTATTTCCTCACCACCACCACGGCCAAGGCCGGGCTGGTGATGCAGCATCTCGAATTCTGCCGGCAGGTGCTGTTTCCGGAACTCGATGTGCAGTTAACCTCGGTCTCCGACCAGTGGGCGCAATTTTCCATTGCCGGACCCAAAACCCGCGACCTGTTGAAAGAGATCGTCGATCCCTCGGAAGACCTTTCCAACGAAGGATTCCCCTTCATGGGCGCACGCGAAGTCGCGTTGCGCGGCGGCGTCAGGGCGCGGCTGTTCCGCATCTCGTTCTCAGGCGAAATGGCGTTCGAGATTTCGGTGCCGGCGCACTACGGCGAGGCGATGGCGCGCAATCTGATGATTGCGGGCAAGCCGTTCGGCGTGACGCCTTACGGCACCGAGGCACTCGGCGTCATGCGCATCGAAAAGGGTCACGTCGCGGGTCCGGAACTCAGCGGCACGACCACCGCGGCCGATCTTGGCCTCGGCAAGATGATGTCCACCAAGAAGGATTTCATCGGCCGCGTCATGGCCGGACGCGAAGCGCTGATCGCAGCGGATCGGCAGGTCGTCGTCGGCATCAAGCCGACCGACAAGGCCCGGCGCCTGCGTTCCGGCGCGCACATCATTCCGAAGGGGCAGACACCCGGGCCCGACAACGACCAGGGCTACGTCACCTCGGTTTGCTTTTCGCCGACATCAGACCAATGGATCGGGCTTGCACTTGTCGAGCGCGGCCGCGAGCGGTTCGGCGAGATCGTGCATGCGCACGATCCGCTACGCGGCGAGGATTACGATTTGGAACTGTGCAACCCTGTCTTCTATGACCCGGATGGAGGGCGCCAGCGTGGCTGAGTTTTCCTGGGAAACCCGCAGCCCTCTCCACCGCGCACTCGTCGCCGGTCCACACGGCGCGCGAGGCGACGCCGGCGTGACCCTGAGCGAGATCCGCAATTTCGACCTTGTTCAGGTGATGGCGCGGCGCGGCAAGACGGCCGAGATGGCGAGCGCCGCGAACGCGCATTTCGGCGTGACGGCGCCGGAAACACCGAAGACGGCCGCAGCAGCCGAAGCCACGCTCATCTGGTCGGGACCGGATCAGTTCTTCGTGCTGTCGAAAGGCAGACACACGGTGGAGTCGCTGGCCCCGGTTTTCGCGACCTCGGCTTCGCTCTCGGACCAGTCACATGCGCGGGTGTTGATCAGCATTTCCGGCAACAAGGCGCGCGCCCTGCTCGCCAAACTGTCGTCGATCGATCTGTATTCGGCGGCGTTCCCGGTCGGAGCCGCGGCAACCACCTCGATGGATCACACCAGCGTCACGCTGTGGCGTGGCAATGATGCGCCGGACGGACAGGCTGTTTTCACCGTTCTGGTGTTTTCGACCTTCGCCGAAAGCCTGTGGCACACTATGCTGGACTCGGCTGCCGAGTATGGTGTCGAGATCGGGCATTCGGAGGACTTGGCGTAGCACTGCGCTTCTTCCCCGCCTTGCCAAACTCCGCTCCGCTGCTATTCTTGCTGCTAAAATAATTTCACGCACAGGCAAACTTGTTTCTCGAACCGCAAGGCTGAGATGAGCCAGTCGCCCTACCCCACCGTGACAGCCGGACCGCCCAGGCCAAGCCTGATCCTGCGGCCTGGCCAGATCGCGCTGCCGGCCGGCATGGAGCGCTATACCGTACAGGGGAATGGCGCGGTGCTGATCGAGGTCGAGGCCGGCGATACGATCACGGTTCGCAACGTCGAGGGAGGCCAGGCCTGCGAGCTGCTGGCTTGGGACAGGTCAGGCGCCAGCGATCCCGGCATTCTCAGTGAAAAATCCAACAGCAATGCCGCCGGCATCAAGGCGCTGCTCACCGAGGGCGACGACAGTCTTTCGGCGGTGCGCCGCGGCCTCGAACGCCGCCAGGTTCAGCTTGGGCAGGCCGAGGCGGTGCGCGTGTTTGGCGGCATGACACCAGCCGGTACCGAGCAGGCATTCACAGTCGCGCGCGACGGCGCGATGCTGATCGCCGCACCCGGCGGTCCGATGCTGGTCGACGGGCACGACACAGCGACGCCGCTCAGCGTCGTCGTGCGGCGCAACACGATCCGCCTGAAAACGAAATCCCGGCTTGCCGATCCATTGGCCGATCCGATGCTCGATTTGCGCGTCCATTCGGCGACGGCGGAATCGTATTTCGTCAAGGCGGGCGACTATCTGCAGATCATCGATGTCGACGGGCGCCAGTGCACCGACTTCCAGTGTTTCTCGGCCCGCAAGCTGGACAAGGGGCTCGACCATCCGCTCGACGTCACGACCACGCGCACGCTGATGGGCGCGAGCTATCCGATGCCCGGTCTGCATTCGAAATATTACGACCAGGACATGGAACCGCTGGTTGAGGTGGTGCAGGACACATGCGGCCGGCACGATGCCTTCGCGCTCGCCTGCGCGGCGAAATATTATGACGACATCGGCTATCCCGGCCACACCAACTGCTCGGAGAACTTTAATCGCGCGCTGGACGGCAAGGGCGTCAATCCCCGCGCCGGCTGGATGGCGATCAACTTCTTCTTCAACACGGCGATCGACGCCCATGGGGTCATGGTGTCGGACGAGCCATGGTCGCGGGCCGGCGACTATGTTCTGCTCAAAGCGCTGACCGACATCGTCTGCGTCTCCTCGGCCTGCCCCGACGACACGACGCCGGCCAATGGCTGGGACCTGACCGACATCCACGTGCGGACCTATTCCGGCCAGCACAAATTCTCGCGAGCGATCGCCAGACGCATGACGCCTGATTCGGAACCGAAAATGACCCGCGAGACAGCTTTCCATTCGAGCTTTGCCAAACACACACGCGACTTCGTCGAGTACAGGGGCTATTGGCTGGCCAATTCGTTCGCCAGGGAAGGCGCTATCGCCGAATATTGGGCCTGCCGGCAGGATGCCGTGATCATGGACCTGTCGCCGCTGCGCAAGTTCGAAGTGACCGGCCCGGATGCCGAAGCGCTGCTGCAATATACGCTGACGCGTGACGTCAAGAAGCTCGGCGTCGGCCAGGTCGTCTACTCCGCCATGTGTTACGAACATGGCGGCATGATCGACGACGGCACGCTTCTGCGGCTCGGCAAGGACAATTTCCGCTGGGTTGGCGGCGACGATCTGTCCGGCGAATGGCTGCGCGAGACGGCGACAAAACTCGGCCTCAACGTGCTGGTGCGCTCGTCCACCGACCAGATGCACAACATCGCCGTGCAGGGACCAAAGAGCCGCGCCATCCTGAAGGAGGTGATCTGGACCTCGCCCGTGCAGCCATCGATCGAGGAACTCGAATGGTTCCGCTTCGCCGTCGCCAGGATCGGCGGCGGCAACGGCATCCCCGTCGTCGTCTCGCGCACCGGCTATACCGGCGAACTCGGCTACGAGATTTGGTGCCATCCGCGCGACGCGCAACAGGTCTTCGACGCGATCTGGGAGGCCGGCCAGCCGCATGGGCTGAAGCCTATGGGCCTGCAGGCGCTCGACATGGTGCGCATCGAGGCCGGACTGATCTTCGCCGGTTACGAATTTTCCGACCAGACCGATCCGTTCGAGGCCGGTATCGGCTTCACCGTGCCGCTGAAGAGCAAGACCGACGATTTCATCGGCCGCGAGGCGTTGATCCGGCGCAAGGATCATCCGCAGACAAAGCTGGTCGGCCTCGACATCGACAGCAATGTCGCCGTCGGCCATGGCGACTGCGTCCATGTCGGCCGCGCCCAGATCGGCATCGTCACGTCGGGCATGCGCTCGCCGGTGCTGAGCAGGAACATCGCGCTGGCGCGGCTCGACGTCGCTCATGCCGCTGTCGGCACGGAGGTCGAGATCGGCAAGCTCGACGGCCACGCCAAGCGGCTGCCGGCTCGGGTCGTGGCCTTTGCCCATTACGATCCGCAAAAGACCAAACCACGTTCCTGACCTGCCCTTTTGGGACTCGCAAAGCGCCCGCCGGCCGCACCGCCGGACGCTTTGATGTTCGCGCGCGCAAGCGTGATGTGCATGGTTTCACAAATCGCTTGACGTGACGGCGCGCCGGATCAATCTTCACTCCTAAGAAAAAAATACGACTGAGTGGAAACACTGCGGCCGGAACGATCATTTGCCGGGGAGTAAGTTTCGCGTAGCCGAGGCATCACTGGCGGGGAACATCGAAAAAGGGGAACTCATCCACATGAGCACAATAAGTACGGTCCTGGACCAGCCTGCCGAAAGCAAGCTGCTCAGGCATATCGACTGGCGCGGCGCCTTCTGGGTGGCGAGTGGCGTTCCGGCGCTGGTCCTGTTCTCGATCGGCGGCATTGCCGGCACGACGGGAAAGCTGGCGTTCCTGATCTGGACGGTCTCCATGATCATGGGCTTCCTGCAATCCTTCACCTATGCCGAGATCGCCGGCCTGTTCCCGAACAAGTCCGGCGGTGCCTCGATCTACGGCGCCACGGCCTGGCTGCGCTACTCCAAGTTCATCGCGCCGCTGTCGGTGTGGTGCAACTGGTTCGCCTGGTCGCCGGTGCTGTCGCTCGGCTGCTCGATCGCCGCCGCCTATATCCTCAATGCACTGGCGCCGGTGCCGCTGTTCACCGAGGCCTCGCCCGATGTCGTCGCCTACATCGCCGCGCATGCCGGAACGGCACCTGCCGACGCCATCACCGCGGTGACCGCCGCCGCGACGCCGGCGATCCGCAACTGGACGCTGTGGAGCCACACGCTAGGCCCGGTGTCCTTCACGCTCAATGCCACCTTCTTCATCGGCGCGGTGCTGATGCTGATCATCTTCTCGATCCAACATCGCGGCATTCTGGGCACTGCCAGCGTGCAGAAATATATCGGACTGCTGGTCATTATCCCGATGCTGATCGTCGGCGTGGTGCCGATCTTCACCGGCCAGATCGACTGGTCGAACTTTTCGCCTCTGGTGCCGCTCGCCGCCGCCTATGCACCTGAGCCCGGCTCCTGGAACATCGCCGGCTGGACATTGGCGCTCGGCGGCATGTTCATCGCCGCATGGTCGACCTACGGGTTCGAAACCGCCGTCTGCTACACGTCGGAGTTCAAGAACCCGGGTACCGATACGTTCAAGGCCATCTTCTATTCCGGCCTGCTCTGCATGCTTTTGTTCATCCTGGTGCCGTTCACCTTCCAGGGCGTGCTGGGCTTGAACGGCATGCTGGCAACACCGATCGTCGACGGCTCCGGCGTGGCCGATGCGCTGGCCGGCATGGTCGGCGGAGGCAGGCTTATCCACAGCCTGCTGATGATGCTGATGATCCTGGCGCTGGTGCTGTGCATCATGACGGCGATGGCCGGCTCGTCGCGCACGCTCTACCAGGGCTCGGTCGACGGCTGGCTGCCCCGTTATCTCAGCCACGTCAACGAGCACGGCGCGCCGACGCGGGCCATGTGGACCGATCTCTGCTTCAATCTGGTCGTGCTGGCGATCGCCTCGGCCGACGCGACGAGCTTCTTCTTCATCCTCGCCGTGTCGAACTGCGGCTACATCATCTTCAATTTCCTCAACCTCAATGCCGGCTGGATCCACCGCATCGACAACGGCCATATCGCACGGCCGTGGAAAGCACCGAGCTGGCTCTTGGGGATCGGGGCGATCTTCGCCTACGTCAACGCGATCTTCATGGGCGCAGGCGCCAAGGTGTGGAACCCGATGGCGCTGTGGGCCGGACTGATCACGGCGGCGCTGATCATCCCGGTGTTCTGCTTCCGCCACTACATCCAGGACAAGGGCAAATTCCCCGACCACATGCTGGCCGATCTCGGCATGGCGGGAGCCGACCTTTCGGTCAAGAAGGCGGGCATGCTGCCCTATCTGACGCTGGTCGCCGGCGTGGCGGTCATGCTCATCGCGAATTGGGTGTTCGTCATCTGATGGTCTGACTGCGGCCTAAATCATTGCATCAAGGAAAACCGGCCGGTCGCAAATCGACCGGCCGGTTTTTTATTCCGCCGCCAACGGCAGTTGCGGCCGTTCGATGCCTTCGATCTCCCCTGGCTCCGGCGCCTGCTGGTCGGTCTTCGCCTTCTTCGGCTCGCGGCCGAAGAAGAGCGCATAGCCCGCCGGCAGCACCAGGATGGTGAGCACGGTGGCGACCAGAATGCCGCCCATCATGGCATAGGCGAGCGGTCCCCAGAACACGCCGCGCGAGATCGGGATCAGTGCCAGCACCGCCGTCATCGCCGTCAGCACGATTGGCCTGAAGCGGCGCACGGCCGAGCCGACGATCGCTTCGGAACGGTCCATGCCCTTGGCAATGTCCTGGTCGATCTGGTCGACCAGGATGATCGAGTTGCGCATGATGATGCCGAGCAGGGCGATGACACCGAGGATGGCGACGAAGCCGAACGGTGCACCGCTGATCAGCAGAGCCGCGGCCGCGCCGATGATGCCGAGCGGGCCGGTGGCCAGCACCAGCATCGCCTTGCCGAAGTTCTGCAGCTGGATCATCAGGAGCACGACGATGATGGCCAGCATGATCGGCGCCTTGGCGGCGATCGAAGCCTGGCTTTCGGCTGAATCCTCCGCACCGCCCTGGATCTCGATCTTGTAACCGGGCGCCAGGCCGTCACGCAGGCCCTGCATGTCCTTGTACATCTTGGTGACGACGTCGTTGGACTGCACGCCGTCTGGCAATGTGGCGCGCACGCTGATCGTCGGCAGGCGGTCGCGCCGCCATTCGATGCCTTGCTCCAGCACAGGCACCACCTTGGCCACCTGCGACAGCGGCACGAAGCCGCCGAAATCGGTCGGGATATAGACCGAGTCGACCGACGACAGCAGGCTGCGGCTGGCATCCGGCTCGCGGGCGACGATCGACACCGTCTCCTCGCCGTCGCGGAAATCGTCAAGCGGCGCGCCGGACATCGTCGCCTGCAGCATCTGGCGGATGCGCTGCGAGGTGACGCCGAGCGCACGGGCACGATCCTGATCGATGACCAGCTTCATCGCCGGAACGGGCTCCAGCCAGTCGTCATGGACGGCGCCGAGCAGGGGATCCTGCCGGAACTTCGCCTTCACCTGGTCGGCGATGCGGCGCACCTCCTGGCGGTCCGGACCCATGACGCGCATCTGCACGGGCCACCCGGTCGGCGGTCCGAGGAACAGGCGGTCGACCTTGGCACGGATCGACGGGAAGTCTTCGGCCAGAACCGTGCGCAGCTTGACGATCAGCCGCTCGCGCGCCGGCTCGTCATTGGCCATGACCAGCATCTGGGCGAAGTTCGGGTTGCGCAATTGCTGGTCGAGCGGCAGGAAGAAGCGCGGGGCGCCCTCGCCGATATAAGTGGCGATGAAACGCTTGTCCTTGTCGTCCATCATCTTGGCTTCCAGGGCCTTGGACTGCGCCTCGACCTCCTTGATGCTGGTGCCTTCCGGCAGCCAGAGGTCGACAAGAATTTCGGGCCGCGACGATTGCGGGAAGAAATTCTGCGGGATGAACTGGAACGCCCAAAGGCTGGTGCCGAAAGTCGCCAGCGTCATCACCAAAACGATGATGCGATGGCGCACGGCCCAGCTGACCGTGGCACGCAGCCGACGATAGAAGCCTGTGTCGAAGGCGTCGTGATGGCTGCCGGCATGCTTGCGCTGCTTAAGGATCATATAGCCGAGCCAGGGCGTGAAATAGACCGCCACGAACCACGACACGATCAGCGCGATGCCGACGACATAGAACAAGGTGCGCACATATTCGCCAGCCGTCGAAGCAGCGAACCCGACCGGTATGAAGCCGGCGGTGGTGATCAGTGTGCCGGTCAACATCGGGAAGGCGGTCGAGGAATAGGCGAAGCTCGCCGCCTCGATCTTGACCAGCCCCTCCTCGAGCTTGCGCTCCATCATCTCGACGACGATCATGGCATCATCGACAAGCAGGCCGAGCGCGATGATCAGCGCGCCCAGCGAAATGCGCTGCAGGTCGATGCCGATCTCGTACATGATGGCGAAGGTGGCGGCGAGCACCAGCGGTATGGCGATGGCGATGACCAGCCCCGAGCGCCAGCCGATCGACAGGAACGAGACGACGAGCACGATCAGTAGCGCTTCGCCAAGCGCATGCATGAATTCGCTGACGGCATCCGTGACGACGCCCGGCTGGTCGGAAATCTGGTCGACCGAAACGCCATAGGGCAACGCCTCCTCGAAGCGCTTGTAGGTCGCCTCGACATCCTTGCCGACATCGGTGACTTTAAAACCCTTGGCCATGACCACGCCAAGCTGCACGCTGTCGTGGCCATTGAAGCGGTATTTGCGCTGGAAGGGGTCCTCCAGGCCCGAAGTGACGGTGGCGATGTCGCCCAGCCGGGTGATCTGGCCGCCGGCGCGCAGGCGCAGTTCGCGGATGTCGGCCGCCTTGGCGACGTCGCCTTCGACCGAGATGCGCACCGAATTGACGCCGGTGTCGACGGAACCCGCGGGGTCGACGTTGTTCTGGCCCTTGATCGCGTTCTGCAGGTCGGTCAGCGTCAGGCCGCGTTCGGCCAGCGCCTTGGACGAGACATCGATATAGAGCTTTTCCGGCTGGTCGCCGATGATGACGGCCTTTTCGACGCCGGGCGTCGTCAAAAGCATATCGCGCGCCTGGATGGCGAACTTCTTCAATTCGGGAAAGGAGAAGCCGTCGCCGCTGATCGAATGCAGGGTGATAAACGTGTCGCCGAACTCGTCGTTGAAATACGGGCCGAGCAGGCCTTGCGGCAGGTCGCCCTGGATATCGCCGACTTTCTTGCGCACCTGATAGAAAGCATCCGTCACTTCGGCGGCGTTGGTGTCGCCCTTGATCTGGACGGTGATGATGGCGCTGCCGGCGCGGGTGAAGGAACGCACGAAATCGAGATGCGGCGTCTCCTGCAATTTGCGCTCGATCTTGTTGACGACCTGGTCCTCCATCTCCTGGATCGAGGAGCCCGGCCAGATCGCCTGCACGACCATGACGCGGAAGGTGAAGTCGGGATCCTCCTTCTGGCCCATGCGCATCAAGCCGAGCGCGCCGGCTATGATGATCAGCCCGAACAGGAAGCGCGCAATGGAGGGATGGCCGATGGCCCAACGCGACAGGTTGAAGGGACGCTTTTCTTCAGTGGGGGTCGTCATCGGAAGTGGTCCACTTTGCTTGGTTGCCGGCGCTTGGTGCTTCGAAAAAGGGGCTTCGAGGAAGCGCGCGCGGAACGAAATCATCTGCGTTCGATACTGGCTTCCGGGCGGCGTTGCTCTTCAAGCGGAGAGACACTCATCGCGGTGGGACGCGAGGATCGATGCGGGGGTACATCGGCCTTGACGTCTCGACCTTCGGGCACGCCGCCCGGAAACCTGCGGCCGCGGGAACGCGCGGCCGACCTGTCTGTCGTCAGCGCAACTGGCTGGCTTCGTCGCCCTCGGCCGAGGCGGACTGCTGTGCGGTGCCGCCGGGGAGTTTCACCTTCAGGTTCTCGGTCATGAACTGCGTACCGGCGGCGACCACGACGTCGCCCGGTTTCAATCCCTCCGCGACACGCACGCCGTCGGGGGCGAACTCGGCGACCTTGACCGAACGGGCATGCACGGTGTCGGCGCCACGATCGACCGTCCAGACGATCGACTGGCTGTCTTTCTCGGCGAGTGCACTGAGCGGGATGGACACGAGCTGCTTTTCGTTGACCGCCGACGCCTCGATATTGGCGGTCATGCCGAGCAGCACGCGCGGGTCGTTGGGCAGGCTGACGCGGACGGCAAAGGTGCGCGACTGCGGATCGGCGCTGCCGGCGACCTCACGGACCTTGCCGTCAAGCTTCAGCCCATCGTCCGACCAGAAGCCCGCCTTGACGTCCTTGCCCGGCTTGAACTCGGCGATCTCCATTTCCGGAACCGCGATCAGCACTTCCTTTTCACCGTCGACCGCGACGGTGACCACGGGCGTGCCCGAGCCGACCACCTGGCCGACATCGGCGTTTACCGCCGTGACGATGCCATCCCTGTCGGCCTTGAGGTCGGTATAGCCGACCTGGTTCCTGGCCTGGGCAAGCGTAGAGCGGGCGGAGTCGCGCGTGGCGATTGCCTGGTCATAGGTCAGTGTCGCCTGTTCGAGCTGCGATTTCGGCGCGAAGTTCTTGGCGAAAAGCTGTTCGGCGCGCTTGCGGGCGAGTTCGACCGTCTCGACCTGCCGTTCAGAGGCATCGAGTGCCGCCTGCGCGCTCTTGACCGACAGGTCATAGTCGGAGGGATCGATGCGAGCGAGCACGTCGCCAGGCGCCACGTGCTGGCCGATGTCGACGAGACGCTCGGTGATCTTGCCATTGACCCGGAAACCCAGCGTGCTCTCGGTGCGGGCGCGCACCGATCCGGAATAGGACAGCGTACGGGTGTCATGCGCCTGGGCGATCTCGACGACCTTCACCGGACGGATGATGTCCTTCACCTCGGCTTTTTCCTGCGAGCAGCCGGCAAGCCCCAGCGACGCGACGATCAGGCCGGCAGCTGGCAGCTTGCGAAGGATGGAACTGGGCAAAAACATTTCGGTACTCCCGACTGGAGACGGACTGTCGACACCGGCACCGGCTGGCGACGGCTATTTCAAGGCTCTGATGGCGTAATCGATGAGGTCGTCGGGCATTGCCCGATTGGTCTTGGCGAGGCACTGCGCCACCATCTGCGGGTGGCACAGGATGACGGTGGCGGCACCGAAGCAGCGCGATGCGGTCACCGGGTCCTGCTTCCTGAACTCGCCGGCCTCGATGCCCTCGCCGATCACCTCGGCGAAAAGATCGTGAATGCTGTCGACATGCTTGTCGATGACGCCCCAGTCCCGCTCGAGCGCGACGATGACCATCTCGTGGACCTTCTGGTCGTCGAGCATGACCTCCATCGTCAGCTTGTATTGTGCATGCACATAACGACGCAGCCGCTCCTCGGCGCTGATCGGCAGGTGCATGATCTCGTAAGCCATCTTGTAGCTGGCGCCGAGCATCCGGCCACATACGGCTTGGTGGATTTCAACCTTGGACGCAAAGAAACGATAGATGTTGGCCGGTGACATGCCGAGTTCGCGGGCGATGTCGGCGACATTGGTCTTGCCGTAGCCATAGTGCCGGAACAGGCGCTCGGCGCAATCGAGTATGCGCGTTACATTTTCCTGTCGGGCGACGTCGGCGACGATGTTGGCGGCTTCGGACATAGCTCTCTGTCAAATAACGAGTGACGAATTTCGATTTTCATCACTCGTAAATCTAAATGAGCGAGGTGTCAACGCGGATTCGGTGTACGCGTACGATAGGTGACAATTGGTGACATCCAGTAGACGTCACAAGGCGCCCTCAGGATGCGGACCATTGAAAATATTCTCTCGAAAATCCCCGGGGGCTTCAGGCGACCTTGGCCATCTCCCGCAGCCGGAACTTCTGGATCTTGCCAGTCGAGGTCTTCGGTATCTCGGCAAAGATCACCGCTTTCGGCACTTTGAAGCGGGCGAGCAGCGTCCGGCAGTGCTCGATGATCTCGGCCTCGCTCGCCTCCTTGCCCGGCTTCAGTTCCACATAGGCGACAGGCACCTCGCCCCATTTGTCGTCATGGCGCGCCACGACGCCGCAGGAGGCGACGGCGGGATGCTTGTAGAGCGCTTCCTCGACCTCGATCGAGGAAATGTTCTCGCCACCGGAGATGATGATGTCCTTGGAGCGGTCCTTGAGCTGGATATAGCCATCCGGGTGCATGACGCCGAGATCGCCCGAGTGGAACCAGCCGCCGGCGAAAGCCTCGTCAGTCGCCCTGCGGTTCTTCAGGTAACCCTTCATGACGATGTTGCCACGAAACATCACCTCGCCGATGGTCTCGCCGTCGGCGGGCGTCTCGGCCATGGTCTCGGGATCCATTACCGTAAGGCCTTCGAGCGCGGCATAGCGCACGCCCTGCCGTGCCTTCTTGCCCGCCCTCGCCCCTTTGTCGAGTGCGTCCCAGCCATTATGCCATTCGTTGACGACAGCGGGACCATAGGTCTCTGTCAGGCCGTAGAGATGGGTGACGGCAAAGCCGGCATCGGCCATGCCCGACAGCACGGCTTCGGGCGGCGGGGCGGCCGCCGTGTTGAAGGTGACAGTTTGCGCAAACGCGCGCTTGTCCTCGTCCTTGGCGTTGATCAGCACCGACATGACCACCGGCGCCCCGCACAGATGGGTGACGCCATGATCGGCGATAGCGTCATAAATGGGCTTCGGCCGCACCCAGCGCAGGCAGACATGCGTGCCGGCCTGGACGGCGAGCGTCCAGGGAAAACACCAGCCATTGCAGTGGAACATCGGCAAGGTCCAGAGATAGACCGCGTGCTTGGCCATGCCGGCATGGATGGTGTTGGTGTAGGCCATCAGCGCAGCACCTCGGTGATGGTAGACGACGCCCTTGGGATTGCCTGTCGTGCCCGAAGTATAATTGAGCGAGATGGCGTCCCATTCGTCGTCCGGCATCGACCAGGCGAACGCCTCGTCGCCATTGGCGACAAAGGCCTCATAGTTCACCGTGCCGACCCTCTCGCCTTTCGGATAGGGCGCGTCGGTGGCGTATTCGGGATCGTCGTAGTCGATGACCAGCGGTTTGACCACGGCCAGACCGAGCGCTTCCCGCACCACGCCGGAAAACTCGCGATCGACGATCAGCACCTTGGTCTCGGCATGGTCGAGTTGGAAGGCAATGACGGCGGCGTCGAGACGCGTGTTGAGCGAGTGCAGCACCGCCTTGGTCATCGGCACGCCGAAATGCGCTTCCAGCATCGGCGGCGTGTTCGACAGCATGACCGTCACCGTGTCGCCCTTGCCGATGCCATGCTTGTGCAGGGCCGAGGCGAGCTTCAACGAACGGCGCCAGAAATCGCGGTAGCTGATGCGCTGGCTGCCATGGATGACGGCGACATGGTCGGGATAGGTTCTTGCAGCGCGCTCCAGATAGGTGAGCGGCGTCAGCGGCTGGTGATTGGCCGCGTTCCTGTCGAGATCCTGTTCGTAGGGATTGGCCATCCCATTCTCCCCAAAGTCTTTTCGAGCTTTCTAACCTTACGCTCGTCGTCACGCTATCCCCCTGAAGGGCTGAGAATGCTATCCTGCACCGACTTGCTAGAATGGGGATTTCGATTGTGCCGCGCCGGCAGGAGATCTCTTCCCGTCTATTCCAAATTTGACTTTTGTCGAGAGCCGTGACTAATGTCAGCCAAGGAGGCGGCATGGCGATCCGACCGGCAGAACAGCTCATCCACAAGGCGGCCTGGCTTTACTATGCCCATGGGCTTCGCCAGGACGAAGTGGCCAATCAACTCAACATTTCGCGCGCCTCCGTCGCCATGTATCTGCGCAAGGCGCGCGAGACAGGCATCGTCAACATCTCGACCTCGACGCAGCTCTTCACCGACGACGTCATGGCGCGTAGGCTGGAAGACGCCCTGAAGCTCGACGCCGTCTGGATCGCGCCTGAGAACGCCTATCTCGCCGACCCCTCGACCGATATCGCGGTGCTGGCGGCAAGCGTTTTCCTGGAACTCGTCGGGAAAGGCGACCGCATCGGCGTCGCCTGGGGCCGCACCGTCTACACCATCGCCGACATCATGTCCTATGCCGACCTGCAGGACGTCACCGTGGTGCAGCTCTGCGGCAATCTCGGCGCACCCTATTCCTACCGGCCCGATCAATGCACTATGGAAATCGCGCGCCGGCTCAATGCCAAGGGCCTCAACTTCTACGCGCCCCTGGTGCTGTCGACCGAGGAACTGGCGCAAGGCCTGCGCGCCGAACCTGTGATCCGCGACCAGCTTGCCGGGATCAGCGACTGCGATCTTGCGCTCTACTCCATCGGCGCGGTCGATGCCGACAGCCATCTGGTGAAGTGCGGCGCGCTGACGGCAGCCGAGATGGCGGCGCTGCGCAGGGAAGGTGCCGCGGGTGTCATTGCCGGGCAGATCATCGATGCCCGTGGCGAGTTGCTCGACTGCAGCTACAACCGGCGGGTCATCTCGGCGGGGCTTGCTTCACTGCGCGTCATCGGTAAGCGGCTGATGGTCGTGCAGGAAGACAGCAAGTTCGAGCCGCTGCTCGCCGCGATCGCCGGCGGCCTCTGCACGCATCTGGTGGTCGGCGCGCATATGGCGCAGCGGCTGCTCGATCATGCCGGAACGTCAGCAGAAAAGGCGTCCTGAAAACCAATCCTTTGCCGGCGCATCGTCATCAAGGCGTCGCGGCATTCCTGTTCACCATCAAAGACAGCAACTGGACGAAGCGAACATGAAGAATCTGTGGAACGACGACGCGGCCGAACAACTCGTTGCCGACTACGCGAAGAAGGGCGTCGGCCGCGATCTGGCGTTGCGTGTCTACACGACGCGGCTTCTGGGCGGCGTGCCGCAACTGGTCCTGCATGGCGGCGGCAACACCTCCTGCAAGATCAAGGCGACCGACCTCGTCGGTGACGAATGGGACGTGCTGTGCGTCAAGGGCAGCGGCTGGGACATGGCCGTCATCGAGCCGCAGGGCCTGCCGGCGGTCAAGATGGGCGCCCTGCTCAAGGCGCGCAAGCTGGACAGGCTTTCCGACGAGAACATGGTCGCATTACAGCGGGCCAACCTGATCGACCCCGCCTCGCCCAACCCTTCGGTCGAGACCCTGCTGCATGCCTTCCTGCCGCACAAGTTCGTCGACCACACCCACTCGACCGCTATCCTGGCTATCGTCGACCAGGAAGACAGCAAGCCGCTGGTGGCAAAGGTGTTCGGAGCAAAAATGGGCTATGTGCCCTACATCATGCCGGGCTTCGATCTCGCCAAGGCGGCGGCCGATGTCTTCGACGCCGACCCGACGGTGGAAGGCCTGATCCTCGACAAGCACGGCATCTTCACTTTCGGCGACGATGCCAGGCAGGCCTATGACCGGATGATCCACTATGTGAACGTCGCCGAGGATTATGTGGCCGAGCATGCCAAACCGAAGACTGCGAAGATAGCGCTGCCGGCAAGGCTAGCGTCACCGGCGGCGATCGCGCCCATGCTGCGCGGCGCTGTAGCGGCGCCACGCGGCGAAGGCCGCTTCGACCGCATGATCTCTGACTTCCGCACCTCGGACGCGATTGTCGATTTCATCAATTCCGCAGAGATCGCCGACTATGCAGGACGCGGCGTGTCGACGCCGGATCTGTCGATCCGCATCAAGACCGGGCCGCTGGCCGTGCCGGCGCCCGACGCCGACAAGATCGGCGACTACAAGGCCGTAATCCGGAACCACGTCGACGCTTTCGCCAAGGATTACCGCGCCTATTTCGAGACCAATGACGCGCTCGACGACGTCAAGCGCACCATGCTCGATCCGATGCCCCGGCTGACGCTGGTGCCGGGGCTCGGCATGTTCGGCCATGGCCGCACGCTGAAGGATGCCAGGATCGCCTCGGACGTTGGCGAGATGTGGATCGAGGCCGTGCGCGGCGCCGAGGCCGTCGGGCGTTTCCACCCGCTATCCAAGGCCGACCTGTTCCCGCTCGAATACTGGTCGCTGGAACAGGCCAAGCTCGCCTCCAACAAGCCGAAGCCGCTGACCGGCCAGGTGGTGCTGATCACCGGCGGCGCCGGTGCGATTGGTGCGGCGACCGCAAAACTGTTCGCCGACAATGGCGCTCATGCCGTTGTCGTCGATCTCGACGCCGAAAAGGCCGCCGATGCCGCCAGGAAAGCCGGCAACAATTCGATTGGCGTCGGCGCCGACATCACCGACCCGGACCAGATGCGTGCCGCCTTCGACAAGGCGGTCGCCGTCTTCGGCGGCGTCGACATATTGGTGTCCAATGCGGGTGCTGCCTGGGAAGGCCGCATCGGCGAGCTTGACGATACGCTGCTGCGCAAGAGCTTCGAGCTCAATTTCTTCGCTCACCAGTCGGCGGCGCAGAACGCCGTGCGCATCATGCTGGAACAAGGTACAGGTGGGGCGCTGTTGTTCAACACCTCCAAGCAGGCGGTCAATCCGGGTCCGAAATTCGGCGCCTATGGCGTGCCGAAAGCGGCGACGCTGTTCCTGTCAAGGCAATACGCGCTCGACTACGGCGCCCATGGCATCCGTTCCAACGCCGTCAACGCCGACCGCATCCGCTCCGGGCTTTTGACCGACGCCATGATCGCCAGCCGCTCGGGCGCACGCGGCGTGTCGGAGAAGGAATACATGTCCGGCAATCTGCTCGGCCAGGAAGTGACCGCGCAGGACGTGGCTCAAGCCTTCCTGCATCATGCGCTGGCCGACCGCACCACCGCCGACGTGACGACCGTCGACGGCGGCAACATCGCGGCGGCGCTGCGGTAAGCACCTCCAATTGACAATAAAAAGGGCGGCTCACGGGCCGCCCTTTTCCTTTGTGTGTTGACGAGCCTTACTTCGCGTTGGGGTTCGGCATCCAGGCCGGCATGGCGACATCGGCATGGGCGAACTGCGGCAGCTTGGCCGACAGGTCCTCCATGTTCTTGATGTCCTTGTCGATCAGTTCCTTCTGGGTGATCAGCGTCGGCGGCACGATGACGTTGTGGCCGGGATCTTCGCCGGCGAGCAGTTGCGCCAGGGCGCGCACCGAGACCTGGCCGACGACTGCCGGGTTGGTCGCCGCGGTAGCCGCCCAGGCACTGTCGGGCTCGCGCATCGCCGCGATGTCGGATGTCGAAATATCGGCCGAATAGATCTTGATCTTCTTGTTCAGGCCGGCTTCGTCGACGGCGATCTTCACGCCCTTGGCGAACTCGTCATAGGGCGCGAACATCACGTTGATGTCGGGGTGCGCCGACAGCACCGAGCGCGCCTGGTTGGCGACGGAGTTGGCGATCGGATTGTCGAGCGTGCCGAACATGGCGGCTTCCTTTATGCCGGCATATTTTTTCTTGACGTCAACCCAGGTCTCGTTGCGGCGGTCGAGCGGAGCAATGCCGGCGACATAGACATAGCCGGCGTTCCAGCTTTCGCCATTGTCCTTGACTGCCTGTTCGAGCGCCAGCCGTGCCAGATCTTTGTCCGACTGTTCGATTTGCGGGATCTTGGGGTTTTCGACATTGACGTCGAATGCCACCACCTTGATGCCGGCGTCGACGGCGCGCTGGGCGGCGTCCTTCATCGATTCCGTCAGGCCGTGCTGGATAATGATGCCCTGCACGCCGAGCGCGATGGCCTGGTCGACCATGTCGGATTGAAGGGCGGCGTCCTGGCGGCTGTCGAGCACGCGCAGGTCGATACCGAGCGCCTTCGACTGCGCCTCGACGCCCGACAGATACGCCTGGAAGAAGTCGCCGGTCGAGAGATAGCGAACCAGTGCGATCTTGACGCCGGGTTTGTCGAACGGCGCCGGCTTGTCGGCGGCAAATGCCCCCTGCATCAGCATGGTTGCGCCGGCGAGCCCGAGCGCCACTTTCCCCAGAAGTCTTCTAGTGATGTTCACCTTGTTTTCCTCCACTTTTGTTGAACCCAAAATCCTATCCGGCCGAATGCTAGTTCCTGCCCCTGCCCGAAAGGGCAAAGGTGAAGACAAGGGCGACGACCAGAACCACGCCCTTGACGAAATCCTGCGTGTAGTAAGGCGCGTTCATCATTGTCAGGCCTTGCAGCAAGATGCCGACGAACAGCGCGCCTATGGCGGTGCCAAAGGCGTTCGGCTTGGCGGCGCCGAGCACCGCGTAGCCGATCAGCGCCGCGGCAACCGCATCGAGCAGCAGATTATTACCCGAGGCGATGTCGCCGCGTCCAAGCCGGGCCGCGAGCAAAATGCCGCCGATCGAGGCAAAAACGCCTGAAATAACGTAGGCCCAGATCTTGTATGCCTTGACAGGCGCGCCAGCGAGTTCGGCGGCGCGCTCATTGCTGCCGACCGCATACATCATGCGGCCGAAGCGGGTGTATTCGAGGAAGAACCAGATCAGCACGGCCAGCACCAGAAGCACGACGACCGAGACCGGGATGAGGTTTGGGATGAAGAAGTCGAAGCGGTGGCGGCCGAGCGCCAGGAAGGCATCGGAGAACTTGCCGCTGGCGACCGAGCCATCGGGCATGGTCATGCCGGTGGCGATCGAGCGGCCTTCCGTGGGGATGCGCTGCAGGCCGACCAGCAGGAACATCATCCCGAGCGTCGCCAGCAGATCGGGTACACGCATGTAGACGATCAGCCAGCCATTGATCAGGCCGACAATGGCGCCAATCAACAGGCAGACGATGACCGCCACGAACGCGTTTTGCTCCAGCACCACCATCACATAGGCCGCAGCCATCATGGCAGAGGTTGCGACCGAACCAATCGACAGGTCGAAGCCGCCGACGACAAGCGTGGCGGTAACACCGAGCGCCAGCACACCGGTGATGGCGACAGACTGGAAGATGAAGACGGCACTTTGCGGCGAAACGAACCCGTCGGCGGCGATCGCGAAATAGGCGACCAATCCGAACAGCAGCACGATGAACCCATAGCGGATGGCGTAGTCGCGCAGCGTCATTCGGCGCACCCCGGCGCCGCTGCCCCATTTACCCAACTCGCAGCCATGGTCTCTCCATTCTAATTCCATCGGCCGCCACGCTCAGGCAGCGCTGTGCAGCGGTCCACCGGCAACCTCGGCCAGCAGGCGGTCGAGGTCGACATCGGCATTGCGGTGTTCGCCGACGATCGTGTGCTCCGACATCACCAGGATCCGGTCTGCCGTCTCCAGCGCTTCGTCGAGTTCGGTGACGAACAGAAGCGTGGCGCGGCCATTGGCGCTGGCCCTCAGCTTGGCGGCGATGTCGCGCCGGGCCGAAATGTCGACGCCCTGGAACGGCTCGTCGAGGATGAACAGCGCGGCATTCTGCGCCATCCAGCGGGCGACCATCACCTTCTGCTGGTTGCCGCCCGACAGCGCCGACATCTCGTCCTTCTCGGAGCGGCAGACGATGCCCAGTTGCTCGATCTGCCTGCGCGCGGTGGCGCGTTCGAGGCGGCGCCTGAGCACGCTCAGACTGGACATGCGCTTCAGAAACGGCAGGCTGACATTGCGCTCGATGTTGAAGCCGTCGACGATGCCGCTGGTCGCACGATCCTTGGCGACGAGGAACACGCCGGCGGCGATCGCGTCGCCCGCCGAGCGCGGCGCATAAGGCTTGCCGTTCATCGTCATGGTGCCGTCGAGCGGCCGGCGCACACCGAACAGCGTCTCGGCAAGCGCGGTCTTGCCGACGCCGACGAGGCCGGTGATGGCGACGACCTCGCCATCGCCGAGTGTCAGCGACATCGGCTTGGCGCCCTGCGCGATGCGCAGGCCTTCGACGCTCAGGACCGCCCTGGCGGAACTCCTGGCCACGATCCGGTCGAGATGGATCTTGCGGCCGAGCATGGCGTTGACCGCGCCTTCATAATCGAGCGGCTTGGCATCGAAGGCGCCCGAGACGACACCGTCGCGCATCGAGACGATGCGGTCGGCGAGCCGCCTGATGTCCGACATGCGATGCGAGATATAGAGGATCGCCACGCCCTGCTCGCGCAGACGGTCGACCAGCGCGAACAGCCTGTCGGCCTCGGCACTGGAGAGCGACGAGGTCGGCTCATCGAGGATCAGCACTTTCGGCTGGTGCGCCAGCGCCCGGGCAATCGCCACCATTTGGCGGTCGGCCAGCGAAAGATCGCTGACGCGCGCCTTCAAATCGATGGCCAGCCCCATGCGGTCGGCGACCGCCTTGGCCTCACGGCGCACGCGAGCGGGATTGAACAGGGTCGGCACGCCCCGGCCGCTCAGCCGGTCGAGCGTGAGATTGGTGGCGACATCGAGATCGGCGACCACGCCGTCATTGATGTTCTGGTGCACGGTGACGACACCCGCGCGGATCGCTTCCGCCGGCGTGTTCGGCGCGAACTCCGCACCGGCGAGGGTCATCGAGCCGCCGCCACGCTCGTAGACGCCGCTGATAATCTTGACGAGGGTGGATTTGCCGGCGCCGTTGGCGCCCATCAGCACGGTCACTTCGCCGGCATGGAGGTCCACCGCGATGCCGCCAAGCACCTCGTTGCGGCCAAAGGATTTCCTCAGTCCCTCTACGCGGAACACGGCATTGCCGACCATGCGTTCCTCCCTGGTCATGACGCTATGGTCAACGTCGGCAATTGTCAACACGATTGACAATTGCCAGACAGCTTCCTAGCTTGGCCCCGCCGCTTGGGCTCCTTATGATCGGAGCACATAGGCGGGAGGGACAAGGATGACTGGGAACTTGCCGTTCGAAGCATTGTCGGTGGAGACGCTCGCAACCCGTCTCGGCACGAACGAAGCGCTGTGCGCGAAGATCGGCAAGGATGCGAGCGCCTGGAAAGTTCGCGAGGTTGGCGACGGCAATCTGAACCTGGTGTTCATCGTCGAAGGCGCCAGTGGCGGCGCCATCGTCAAGCAGGCCCTGCCCTATGTCCGCCTGGTCGGCGACAGCTGGCCGCTGCCGCTAAAACGTTCCTTCTTCGAATACCACGCACTGACCCGGCAAGAGGCGCGCGCGCCGGGCTCGGTGCCGGAGATCTACTACTTCGACGAGGTCCAGGCGCTGATCATCATGGAGTATCTGGCGCCGCCACACATCATTCTCAGGCGCGCCCTGATCGACGGGCGCCGACTGCCGAACATTGCCAGGGATATCGGCCTGTTCATGGCCCGCACGCTGTTTCGCGGTTCGGACCTGTCGATGGTGACCAAGGAGCGCAAGGCGGATTTGGCGCTGTTCGCCGACAATGTCGAGCTTTGCGACATCACCGAGAACCTGGTGTTTTCCGACCCCTATTTCGACGCCAAGATGAACCGCCACACCAGTCCGCAGCTCGATAGGCTGGTGGCGGAACTGCGGGCCGACCGCGACCTCAAGGTGGAGGCGCAGCGGCTGAAGCATATGTTCGCCGCCAATGCCGAGACGCTTTTGCATGGCGACCTGCATTCCGGCTCGATCATGGTCACCGATCAGGAAACGCGGATGATCGATCCGGAGTTCGCCTTCTACGGCCCGATGGCCTTCGACGTCGGCATGCTGCTCGCCAATTTCTGGATGTCCTTCTTCTCGCAGCGCGGGCATGAGCAGAACGGCAGGCGCGATGCCATGCGTGCCTATCTGCTCGGCGTCACGGCTGAAACCTGGGCCGTGTTCCGCGCCGAGTTCTCGCTGTTATGGCGGACGGAGCGCACCGGCATGCTCTATCAAAAAAGCCTGTTCGAGGATCAGGGCGACCGGCTGGGCGCCGAGCAGGCGCTCGATAATGTCCTGCACCAGATATGGGACGATCTGCTCGGCTTCGCCGGCATCGAGGTGCACCGGCGCATCCTCGGTCTCGCCCACAATGCCGACTTCGAGACCATTGCCGATGAAGATCTGCGCGCCAGTTGTGAGGCGAAGGCACTGAAATTCGGCCGTCACATCGCCGTCAACCGGCGCCAGATCCACAGCATCGACGAGGTCAACAATCTGGCCGCGCTGATCGAACAGGAGAACAGCATTTGAACGTCGGTGACCGCCACTTTCGGACCATCTGGCTGAGCGACGACGGCCGCTCAGTTGATATCATCGACCAGCGCTGGCTGCCGCATGAGTTCCGCATCGAGAAGCTCGGCACGGTCGCCAGCGTCGCCACCGCGATCCGCGACATGTGGGTGCGTGGCGCACCGTTGATCGGGGTCACCGCGGCCTATGGCGTCGCCATGCAGATGACGGATGATGCATCCGACGAAGCGCTCGACACTGTGTGGGAGGTACTGCACGATACCAGGCCGACGGCAATCAACCTGCGCTGGGCGCTCGACGAGATGCGGCGTTTCCTGCGGCCGTTGCCGCTTGGTGAACGCGCCGCGGCCGCCTACCGGCGTGCCAATGAGATCGCCGACGAGGATGTCGGGCTCAACCGCGCCATCGGCGAGAACGGTCTCGCCATCATCAAGGATATCGCGGCGCGCAAGCAGCCGGGCGAGACGGTCAATATCCTCACCCACTGCAATGCCGGCTGGCTGGCGACGGTCGACTACGGGACAGCCACTTCACCGATCTACCTCGCTGTCGAAGCCGGCATTCCGGTCCATGTCTATGTCGATGAAACACGCCCACGCAACCAGGGCGCCCAACTCACCGCCTGGGAGATGGCTGGCCACGGCGTGCCGCACACGCTGATCGTCGACAATGCCGGGGGCCACCTGATGCAGCGCGGCGCAATCGACATGGTCATCGTCGGCACCGACCGCACCACCGCCGACGGCGACGTCTGCAACAAGATCGGCACCTATCTGAAGGCGCTCGCCGCCGCGGACAACGACGTGCCGTTCTACGTTGCGCTGCCTTCGCCGACCATCGACTGGACGGTGGGCGACGGACTTGCCGAAATCCCGATCGAGGAGCGCTCCGGCGACGAGGTTTCGCTGGTGTGGGGCAAGACAGCGAGCGGCGAGATCGCCCAGGTTCGCGTCTCGCCCGAAGCAACGCCTGCGGCAAACCCCGCCTTCGACGTGACGCCGGCGCGGCTGGTCACCGGGCTGATCACCGAGCGCGGCATCGCCAAAGCGTCGCGCGAGGGGCTGAAGGCGATGTTCCCCGAGCGGGGATAGGCGGGCCGCGCTCAGAACTCGGCATTGTCCAGCGCGTTCACAAATTCCAGCGAGCGCCGCAAGGCGCCGCGAATGGTGCCGATATCCACCGGCGTGCTTCGCCGCTGGGGATCATTGCGCTGCGGGCGCTGCAGCCGCAATGGCAGTTCGATGCTGACTGGCAGCGTGGCGGGCAGCACGGCCCAGTAGGATGCATAGTCGACAGAGCCGTCGCCGATGGCGCAGAAGGCCCATCCCTCGCCGGTGCTGACGACATCCTTCAGATGAGCATGTCCAACCGTATCGATGGCATCGGCGATATCTTGCGCCGGCTGCATCGTCTCGCCGCTGTAGGTGAAGATGTTGCCGGCATCGTGGTTCAGGCGGACGTACGGCGATCCGATGTCGCGGACGAAGCTTGCCCCCGATCGCGCGCTGCCGAGCAGATCGCCACTGCCATGTCCGGGGTTTTCGAGCGCCAGAACCATGCCGGCCTCCTCCAGCCTCGGCAGGAGAGCCTCGATCGTCGCGCGGATCGCCGTGCTGTTTCTCGCCGGACCGGCATTGGTGATCAGGAACGAAGCGCCAAGACCGGCGGCAAAGCCGATCCGCCGGGACAATGCTTCGATCGCATCGGGCCCCGACAGGTCGATATGAGCCGATACGGCGTTGATGCCCAGCCCGGCATGTTCCGCTGCCCGGCGCAGCTTCGCGGCGTGCGCAGCCGCAAACAGACCCTCGTCGAAATCGACATAGCCGCTGATAAAGGCCGGCTCGACATGGGCGGCACCCACAGCGGCAATCTCCTCGACGGCCAATTCCATGGAATAGCCGTCGAAGAGAGCGGTCGAGACCGACATGATCCGCGAAGGCAGGGCTCAGGCTCCCTTGCCGTAGACGATCAATTCCGAGGCTTCCTTCACCTTGGCCGGCGAGAGTGCCTCGCGCCAGTCGTCACGGACCACGACGCCCTTGGCGAAGCGCATCAGGCGCAGTGCGGCGTCGGACGGCACTTTCGGCGAGAAGCCGAACCACATGGCGATCTCGACATTCAGATGACCGATCAGGAAGTCGAGCGCGGCCTGCCTGGGAATACCATATTTGCGCTCGCACTCCTCGACGGCCTCGACCATCGTGTCGACGAAGGGCATGGCGACCATTTCGGACAGGCCGGGCTCCAGGATCGCCAGCTGTTCGACCGTCACCCGGTGGCTGTCGATGATCGGCGACCACATCGCCTTGCACACCTCCTCGCCAAGCGCGTAGTCCTCTTCAGGTCCCTGCATCAGGGCGCAGACGATCGACTGCCTGGCGATGCCGCCATGATAGTCGCGACGCGCGGCCCACTCCGTCTCGTCGCCGAACAGCGGCGGATGGCACGGATGGCCGACGAAATAGGTGAGATCTGGCCTGTCCTTCGGCAGGTCGCCGGCATAGGGTGCGGCCGCATCCAGAACGAGGATCATGGTGCCCTTGGCAAGCATCGGCGAGACCTGCCGCGTCACCTGGCCGATGATGTTGTCCGGCAGAGCCATCACCACGACCTTGGCGCTGGGAATGCCTTCCTCCATGGCGACGGCGGCGATATCGGCTTCTCCCAACCGCTTGCGGCCGGCCTCGCCGATCTCCACGGCGCGGACATCGTAACCTGCTTCGATCAGCTTGCGTGTCACGCGGAAGCCCATCTTCCCTCCGGCTCCAAGCACCGCCACGGATGTCGTCATTTGCTTCTCTCCCATTTCCTCTTGATGGCGCGCCGATGGCGCAGGTTCAGCCGAACGCTTGCAGCGCGGCCTCGAGTTCCGGATGCGTGGCGGCGTAGTCGCGCGCGGGAATGCCTGCCGCGGCGGCTTCGAAAGCATCGTGCAGACTTTGAACGCCGGCGGCCGGACCGCCGGGATGCGCCATGATCCCGCCGCCGCAGCAATAGATGAAATCGTTCGTGCCGAGCCTTCCATAGGTCTCGCCCGCCTGCACCGCGGTCTGTCCGGACGAAAACACCGGCATCACCGTATCGGGCCGGTCGGCCCGGCCGAACATCGGAGTGAGGCAGGCGTGGGCGGATGCCATCACCGAATCGTCGGGCTCGCAGAACTTGTTGGACAGCCCGTTGACGTGCATGTGGTCGATGCCGGCCAGGCGCCAGAATTTCTGGTAGGCGAGATAGCTCATGCCGACATCAGGAGAACGGCTGAAGAGACCCCAGCCCGCCCGATGGCCGTGCAGCGCGACGGCGGAATGCCGGCGCATCTTGACGACACCCGACAGGCCGACGGAATTGAGGACAAGCATGGCGCAGGTGCCGCCACGGCGCTCGATCAGGTCGAGCTGGCGGCGCATGGCGTCGATGTCGCCGGAAATGTTGGCCGCGTACATGACCTTGCGCCCAGTCCTGTCGGCGTGCCGGTCGATGACAGCCATGACCGCCTCGAACCGCTGTTCGAACGGCGAATGCGGGGGATCTCCCATCAGTTCGTCGTCCTTGATGAAGTCGAGGCCGGCTGAGATCAGCGTATCGGCCAGGGTCGCGGTCTCCCGCGGCGTAAGGCCGACGCTCGGTTTGACGATGGTGCCGATCAGCGGCCGTCCCGTGACGCCGGTCAGACGACGCGTGCCTTCGACAGCGAAAGCCGGCCCCGGATAGGCATCAGCGAAGACATCGGGAAAGCTGACGTCGAGCAGACGCATGGCCGAGAAATGATGCAGCTCGAACAGATTGCCGAGCACCGTCGACCAGACCGAAGCCAGCACGGTGCCCATGTTCTCGATGTTCCAGGAAAGACCCACTTTGGCCCGGCGCGGCCTGACGGCCGCCGCATCTCCGGGCGCGCGCGAAAACGGCAACGCCTCGCCATCGACCTCGCCAAGATCCTCGATGAATTCGACGCGCGCGCCAAATCTGAGCAGCAGTTCCGGCGTCTCCCCAGGGATCGGACGGAATGTCCCGCTCGATTGCTCACCCGCCATCGCGGCCGCGGCGACCTCCATGGGATAGCGGGTTTCGATCAGGTAGGTGGCGTTAAGACGACCGGTCAATGCAGGCTTCCCGGCTGGAATGAACTTCATAACGGGAGCGATAGCATCAAAAAGACATCATGTCATCACATGAGTTTTCCCGGTCAAAAAATTTGCGACTGTCAGTCCCCGCCGTCGTTGCCCGCCAGTTTCGAATAGAGTTCGTTGGCGCGGCCTATATGGTCCGCCATGGCGGCGCTGGCGCCTTCGGCGTCGCCGCTGGCGATCGCCTTGTAGATGCGTTCGTGTTCCTCGACCGTCAGACGCTCGGCGCCTTTCACGGCCACGAGATCGCGCTTGAAGCGCGACAGCCATTCGAGCATGCCCTTGGCCACGGCCGCGATCATCGAATTGCCGCTCATTTCCGCTATGACGGCGTGGAATTCCATGTCGGCGGTTACGAACCGAGCCTGGTCGCCCTTCGCCTCGCGTAGGTGGCGCAAGGTCCCGGCAAGCCGTTCCAGGCTCTTGGCCGTGGCGCGTCGCGTGGCGATCCGAACCAGGCCCGTTTCCAGCAAGAGCCTGACTTCTTTGAGTTCTTCGAGGCCGCGCGAATTCGTCGCCAGCATCATGACCATTGCCGCGGAGACCTGATCGACGATCACCTCCGGCGTTGGGTTGATGACGCGCGCCCGTTCGCCGTGCGATATCCGGATGAGCCCCATCTGCTGCAGCGTCAGCATCGCTTCCCGGATCGACGGCCGCCCGACGCCGATCATCGTCATCAGTTCCTTTTCCGACGGCAATTGGGAACCGGGCGGAAATTCGGATGTCGAGATCGCCGCCATCAGCCGATCGAGCACCTCGACATACAACTTCTTCTTCTGGACCGGTTCCATCCGCATCTCTCCTGATCGTTTCCCGGGGGCAATCGATCCCGAGTCGCACCAACAGGCAAGGTCCCCGCTAATAATTGACATTACACATATGATGACCTAGCGTCCAGTGTGGCCAGTCTCGACGCGGCCGTGACGGCAAACATAGTGTCGGCACGGCCCGACTGGCCAGGGATGAGACGGAGAACCCGGCGGGCGCGTTGCTCCCGTCGACTCAGTCAAATGAGGTTCCGAGTGGCTTGCCTATTTGGTATGCTGGTATAACATGTAGCTGGTATGGTG
This sequence comes from Mesorhizobium sp. BR-1-1-10, assembly GCF_020165595.1. NCBI lineage: Bacteria > Pseudomonadati > Pseudomonadota > Alphaproteobacteria > Hyphomicrobiales > Phyllobacteriaceae > Mesorhizobium > Mesorhizobium sp. BR-1-1-10. The sequence goes on from NZ_JAIUIL010000007.1 coordinate 181,278, forward strand.
TCCTTCGGAAGAGACACCTTTACGGAGTGACAGACGAGCCGATCAGGTCGGCCGGTTTTTGGGAGGAGAGATCATGAAGTTTTCAATTGTGGCGGCGCTTGCCGGCGCCGCGCTGGCCAGTGCTTCTGTTTTGCCGGCGATCGCATCGTCGGACAAACCGGTGATCGCGCTCGCCAACGCCTATTACGGCAACACCTGGCGCCACCAGATGGTGGAGGCGTTCGAGGCCTCGGCCAAGGAAGCCAAGGCAGGTGGCCAGATCGCCGATTACATCATCATGAACGGTGACGGCTCGGTGGCGCAGCAGAACAGCCAGATCGCCGAGCTGATCCTCAAGAAGGTCGATGTGCTCGCCGTCGACGCCGCCTCGGAGACCGCGGTCAACGGCATCATCGAAAAGGCCTGCAAGGCCGGCATCATCGTCGTTTCCTTCGATTCGGTTGCTTCGGCGCCCTGCAACTACCAGCTCAACTTCGACTTCAAGGGCTACAAGGCGGCCCAGGCCGAAGCCGTCTTCAAGATGATCGGCGGCAAGGGCAACGTCATCCAGGTGCGCGGCGTGAAGGGCTCTGCGCCCGACAGCGACATGTTCAACGCGCAGCAGTCGGTGCTGGCGAAATATCCCGACATCAAGGTTGTCGCCACCGTCTACGGCCAGGCGACCGCCTCGGTCGCGCAGGCGGCGATCGCCAACGTCCTGCCCTCGCTGCCACATGTCGACGCCGTGCTCGGCCAGGGCGGCAGCGACGATGTCGGCATCGCCCAGGCCTTCGTCCAGTATGGCGGCGATTATGCCGGCAAGATGCCGATCATCGAAGGCGGCGGCGGCACCGACTTCGTCAAATGGTGGGCCGAAGAGAATGCCAAGAACGGCTACCAGACCGTCTCGATGAACACCACGCCGGGGATTGGCGGCGCCGCGTTCTGGCTCGGCCTTTCGCTGCTCAAGGGCGGCAAGGCACCGAAGCTGATGATCATGCCGGTGGCGACGGTCGATGCCAGCAATCTCAAGGAGTATGCGAAGCTGCCGGGCGGCCAGATCATCAGCCCTACCTATTCGCTCGACTGGGTCAAGCAGAACCTGCTCAGCAAGTAAGGCTGCCATTGCCAGGGACCGGGCGCGCCCAACGGCCGCGCCGGGCCCCTGCCCGTAAGAAACGGAGGACGAATGTCCCATCTCGCCGTAACCGATCCGGAGGGTGCAGCCGCTACGGTGCCCGACACCAGGCCAAACGTCGTCTCGCTGTCGCGGATCACCAAGAGCTTCGGGCCGACGCTGGCGAATGCGCAGATCGACCTCGCCGTCTCGGCTGGCGAAATCATCGGCCTGGTCGGTGGCAACGGCGCCGGCAAATCGACACTGATGCGCATCCTGTGCGGGGCGACGTCACCGACCCTCGGCTCGATTTCGTTCACCGGCCAGGATGTGGGCTTCGCCGACTACGACACGGCGGAGGCGCAAAGGCGCGGCATCCGCATGGTGCATCAGGAACTGTCGCTGTGCGCCAACCTTTCCGTGGCCGAGAACTTCTTCCTGGAGACGCCAGGCGACGCAGGCAACCGGCCGGGCTGGCGCGCGCTCTATCGAGCCCGCGCCCGGGCGGCGCTGGACGCCGTCTTTCCCGCCAACGGCATCGATGTGAACGCCGAAGTCGGCCATCTCTCCATCGCCGAGCGGCAGATGGTCGAGATCGCGCGCGCCGCCGCCACGCCGGGTGTCAAGCTGATCGTGCTCGACGAGCCGACCTCCTCGCTCGACCTCGACCGCTCGAGGCAGTTGCGGGCCTTCATCCGCGAACGAGCCAAATCCGGCCTTGCCTTCATCTTCATCAGCCACAAGCTGCAGGAAATCATCGACATCGCCACGCAGGTGATGGTGCTGCGCAACGGGCGCACCGCCTGGCGCGGCGATGTCGCCGGCACTTCGATTGGCCAACTTGTGCAGCTCATGGGCGGCGACGCCAATTCGATCCACCAGCACAGCGCGACTGCCGCCAGCAGCGGCGAGGCGCTGGTCAAACTGTCCGGCTTCCTGACTGCCGGGCTCGGCCGCGACATCGAGATCGGCCGCGGCGAGATCATCGGACTGGCAGGGCTCGAGGGCAGCGGACAGAAGGAGTTGCTGCACGCCATTTTCGAGCCGGATTCCGCCAGAGGGGCCGCGGTGACCCGGAGCGGCGATGCCGGTTTCATTGCCGGCGACCGCCAGAAGGAAGGCGTGTTCCCGCTGTGGAGCGTGCTTGGAAACATCAGCATTGGCAGCCTTGCCCGCCGTCCGGCACTGGGGCTGGTTTCGCAGCGTGCCAACCGCGAGGCGGCGGCCGAAGCGGCCGGCCGGCTGCGGCTCGACGACAAGCGCTTCGGCTCCAACATCCTCGAACTCAGCGGCGGCAACCAGCAGAAGGCGCTGGTTGCCCGGGCGCTCGTCGCCGACACGCCGATCCTGCTGCTCGACGATCCGACGCGCGGCGTCGATATCGCCACCAAGCAGGACTTCTACAGGCTCTGCAACGAGATCGCGCGCAGCGGGCGCACGCTGGTGTGGCACACCACCGAAGATGCCGAACTCTTGGCCTGCGACCGCGTGCTGGTGTTTTCCGGCGGCCGCATCGTCAAGGAATTGGCCGGCGAGGCGATCACGGAATCAGCCATCGTTGGAGCGTCCTTTGCCCAGCAGGCGGACAAAGCCATCGGCGCCGGTCGCAGCGGCTCTGCCGGCGCCGGGCTTGCCCGCCGGCTGGTGAACGCGGCTCCCTTCATCGGCCTCGCCGCCGTGCTGGCGGTGATGATCTCGGCCAACCCGGCGGTCGCTTCGATCTTCGGGCTCGACCTGCTCCTGATGCCGGCGCTGTCGCTGGTGCTGGTGACGGCGGCGCAGATGTTCATCGTCGGCGGCAGCGAGATCGATCTCGGCGTCGGCGCCTTTGCCGGCCTGGTCAGCGTGCTTTCCGCCACGCTGCTCTACGATCAGCCATGGCTCGGCGCGCTGGCGCTGGTGGCGGCGGTCGCCGCCTATGCCGGGCTTGGCGGCCTGATCCAGGCACGCAAGATCCCAGCCATCGTCGTCACGCTTGGCGCCTCTTTCATCTGGATGGGACTGGGCTACGCGCTGCAGCCGACGCCGGGCGGCGCCAGCCCCGAATGGCTGTCGGCGATGTTCAGCTGGTCACTGGGTTTCCTGCCCACCTCCATCATCTTAATCGCCGCGGTCGCGCTGGTGGTGCTGGTGATCGACCGGCTGCCGCTCGGCGTGGTGCTGCGCGGCTTCGGCAACAATCCGACCGCCATGATCCGCTCCGGCTGGTCGCCGACGCGCTATGCGCTGGTGCGCTACCTCGTCGCCGGACTGTTCGCGGCTGCCGCCGGCCTGTCGCTGACCGCGATCAACACGGCAAGCGATATCAATTCCGGCAATTCGTTCACGCTGCTCAGCGTCGCCGCCGTGGTGATGGGCGGCTGCTCGCTGCTGGGCGGCGTCATCTCGCCGGTCGGCGCCGTCGCCGGGGCGGTCACGCTGGCCTTGATCGGCGCCTTGCTCGGCACGCTGAACGTGAGCAGCGACTTCAACGCGGCAACGCAAGGGCTGATCCTCATCGCCCTGCTGACGCTGCGCAGCCTGACCGCCGACCGCAGGAGCGAACAATGAACGGCCTCGCCGCCTTCAGCCTGTGGGCGCAGAAGAACCGCTGGGTCTGGTCGGCGATCGGCGTGCTCGTGCTTTGGCTGGTTCTGTCCATCGTCACCAACCGGTTCAGCCTCTCCAGCCTGTCGGGCATCATTCTATCGGCGTCGTTCCTGACCGTTGTCGGCATAGGCCAGATGTTCGTCGTCACCACCGGGCGCGGCAATATCGACCTTTCGGTGGCGTCGGTGATCACGCTCAGCGCCTTCGTGGCGCTGCTCACCATCAAGGGCCAGGATGCCAACCTCGCCATCGGCGTGGGTGCGGCGATCCTGCTCGGCCTTGCGGTCGGCGGCTTGAACTCGCTGCTCGTCGTCGGGCTGAACATACCAGCCATCATCGCCACGCTGGCGACGGGTTATGTGCTGGCGACGGCAACGCTGCTGTCGAACCGCGCCATATCGGGTTTCGCCGTCAGCCCGCTCTTGAAGACGCTGGCGACGGGCCGCGTCTCCGGCGTGCCGATCATGGCCGTCATCGCCATTGTCGGCGTGGCCGCGACCGCGTTCGTGCTGCGCTACACGGTGTTCGGACAGTTGCTGTCGGCGGTCGGCCAGAATCGCACCGCCGCGCGACTGGCGGCGATCCGCAACAACCGGATCATCGCGTCGGCGTTCATCATCTCGGCGGTGCTGGCTTCGCTCAACGGGCTGCTGCTCGGCGCTTATATAGGCGGCGCCTTCCTCGAAATGGGCCAGCCCTATCTCCTGCAGTCGATCGCTGCGGTGGTTCTGGGCGGGACGCTGATCTTCGGCGGCTCGGCCAGCGCCGTCGGCACGCTGTTCGCCAGCATCCTTTTGATCCTCATCGTCACCACCATGCAGATCGTCGGCCTGCCGCCAGGTGCGCAGGACATCGTGCAAGGCATCGTCGTCATCTTCGTTCTGGCGCTGGCCGGCCGCCAGGTGCTGTCGAGGCGAGCCGCCGTCGACCGCGCAGGCGACGACGGCACGCTGAAATCCGAGTGATGATTTCTCTTGCCAAGCTGTGGTAGAGTGATCATACCAGTAGATAAGGTGACGATCGGCAATGCCGGCGTCCGCGACCAAGGAGCAAGGGCTAGATGACGACGATTGCGCTGTTCGGTGCCGGTGGCAAAATGGGCTACCGCCTTTCGACCAATTTCCGCGGTTCGCCCTATACAATCCGCCATGTCGAGGTCAGCGAGGCCGGGCGCGAGCGGCTGAAGACCGGACTGGGCTTCGACACGGTCAGCGCCGACGAGGCGCTGGAAGGCGCCGACGTGGTGATCCTGGCCGTGCCGGACACCCATATCGGCAAGGTCGCGGCCGGCATCGAGAGCAAGCTTGCGCCGGGCACGATGGTCATCGTGCTCGATGCCGCCGCACCGTTTGCCGGCCATCTGCCTAATCGTCCCGACCTGACCTACTTCGTCACCCATCCCTGTCATCCGCCGATCTTCAACGACGAGACCGACATGGCGGCCAAGAAGGATTATTTCGGCGGCGTCAAGGCCAAGCAGCACATGGTCAGCGCACTGATGCAGGGACCGGAGGCCGACTACGCCAAGGGGGAGGCTATCGCCAAGATCATCTGGGCGCCGGTAATGCGCTCGCACCGCGTTTCCGTCGAACAGATGGCGCTGCTCGAGCCGGGACTTTCGGAAACGGTGTGCGCCTCGCTGCTGGTCGTCATGAAGGAAGCGGTCGACGAGGTGGTGGCGCGCGGCGTCGACCAGCAGGCGGCACTCGACTTCCTGCTTGGCCACATGAACGTGCTCGGCGCCGTCATCTTCGGCGAAACCAAGGGGGTGTTCTCGGATGCCTGCAACAAGGCGATCGAGTTTGGCAAGCCGGTGCTGATGCGCGACGACTGGAAGCGCGTCTTCGAGCCCGAAGAGATCGCGGCCAGCATCCAGCGGATCACTTGAGCGTCTCTAGGTACAGATCTGCCTTAGGTACAGATCACCTGAATTTGTGGTTGACTCATCATACCAGTTAGCTAAGCTAATGTTCGCTCGGATCACGCTTCGCCGGGAGTTCGATGCTGAGACGGGTGGAGGATGGGGGAATAGGAACTTGCCTTGGCGGAGCTGGTGGGCTTGAGCCCGGGCGTTCCGCAACCTTCACACGCTGACGAATTCAAACACAGACAAGTGGCTCGAACGATCGAGACACAGGCTTTTCAAACGGGAGGACTTCATGAAACTGACACGCAGAATGACGCTTGCCGCCTTCGCCGGCGTGCTGGCGCTCGGCACGGCGATGCCCGCCTACGCGGCGGACCTGATCGCCATCATCACCCCATCGCACGACAATCCGTTCTTCAAGGCGGAAGCCGTCGGCGCCGAGGCCAAGGCCAAGGAACTCGGCTACGAGGCGCTGGTGCTGGTGCATGACGACGACGCCAACAAGCAGTCCGAGCTGATCGATACCGCGATCGGCCGCGGCGCCAAGGCGATCATCCTCGACAATGCCGGCGCCGACGCGACCGTCGCCGCCGTGCAGAAGGCCAAGGACGCCGGCATTCCCTCCTTCCTGATCGATCGCGAGATCAACGCCACAGGCGTTGCCGTGGCGCAGATCGTCTCCAACAACTACCAGGGCGCCCAGCTCGGCGCGCAGGAGTTCGTCAAGCTGATGGGCGAAAAGGGTAATTTCGTCGAGCTGGTCGGCAAGGAATCCGACACCAATGCCGGCATCCGCTCCAAGGGCTACCATGACGTCATCGACGATTATCCGGACCTGAAAATGGTCGCGCAGCAATCGGCCAACTGGAGCCAGACCGAGGCCTATTCCAAGATGGAATCGATCCTGCAGGCCAACCCCGACATCAAGGGCGTCATCTCCGGCAACGACACGATGGCGATGGGCGCCTATGCGGCGCTCGCGGCGGCGAACCGCAAGGATGTCATCGTCGTCGGCTTCGACGGTTCGAACGACGTGCGCGATTCCATCACCTCGGGCGGCATCAAGGCGACGGTGCTGCAGCCGGCCTACGCCCAGGCGCAGATGGCGGTCGAACAGGCCAACGACTTCATCAAGAACAAGAAGTCGCCCGAGAAGGAAAAGCAGCTGATGGACTGCGTGCTCATCAATGGCGACAATGCCGCCAAGCTGGAAACCTTCGCGCTGAAGAACTGAGCCGGCACGATATAATTGCGAGGGGCGGACACGCGTTCGCCCCTCAGTGCTTTATTTTGATGCAATTCCGGACGGGAAACCGTTTCACAGTTTTCCTGGAATTGCTCTAATTTCACGTTCCGGGTGCTTTTGACCGCCATGCCGAAGACATTGACCTGGCTAACCCCTTTTAGTTGGCTGACGCTTGTCGCGCTCGCGGGCCTTGGCCTCGGCGGTTGCAAAATCCTGCCGACGCCGGTGGCGCAGAGTGAAAACAGCGCGTCTGCCTTTAACCCGGACAAGATGGTCGAGGACATCTGGGCCCCGAAGGTCATCCCCTACCTCAGGCAGAAGGCTGGGCCGTTCGCCGAGGTCCATGCCTTGGCGAAAACCGATCCGGCGGCGGCCGGCGCCAAATACGGCAATCCAAGGAAGCAGGCGAATTCGCCATGGACCTTCGCGGTCCGCGTCGAGGGCAAGATCGTCGCCGCCAACACGCAGTCGCGCGCGGCAACGATGGATGTCGACGTGGACGGCGACGACAAGGCCGATGCGCGCGTCCAGATCGGGCCGGCGATACGCGGCACTGCACTTAGAGACAGCCTCGATTTCGTCCAGTTCAACGACTTCACCAATCAGATCGACTTCGCCCAGTTCGGCAAGGCCTTCAACGCCTATGCCGGTAAGACCGTGCTGTCCAAACTGCCTCGCGAGGCGCTTGAGGGCCGCACCGCCAAGGTGATCGGCGCCTATACGATCGAAGGCGGCCAGGACCTGCCGCTGGTGACCCCGGCGGAGGCCGAGATCGGGCCGAAGCCATGAGCCCCGCTCACGAGGTTATCCTCAAGCTGGAGGACGTCTCGAAGGTTTATGCCGGCACGGTCGCGGTCAAGCAGGCGAACTTCGAGGTGCACAAGGGGGCCGTCAACGTGCTGGTCGGCGAAAACGGCGCCGGCAAGTCGACGCTGATGAAGATCATCGCCGGCGTCGAGCAGCCGACCCTCGGCCGTATCCTGCTCGAAGGCGAAGAGGTTTCCTTCTCCTCGTCGGGAGACGCGGTCGCGCGCGGCATCGGCATGGTGTTCCAGGAGCTGAACCTGTTCGGCAACATGACCGTCGCCGAGAACATCTTCGCCACACGCGAGATCACCAACCGGCTGGGCAAGATCGACCGCAAGGCACAGGAAAAACGGGCGCGCGAATTCCTCGACCGGCTCGAGGCCGGCATCCGGCCCGAGATGCTGGTCGAGGACTTGCGCATCGGCCAGCAGCAGCTGGTCGAGATCGCCAAGGCGGTTTCGCTCGACGCCAAGATCCTGATCATGGATGAGCCGACCTCGGCGCTGAGTGCTACGGAAGTCGAAATACTTTTCAAGGTGATCGCCGACCTCAAGGCGCGCGGCGTCGCCATCGTCTACATCTCGCACCGGCTGGAAGAACTGATCCGCATCGGCGACACCGTCACCGTGCTGCGCGACGGCCGCATCACCGGCCAGGAGGAAATGAAGAACGTCGACACGCAGTGGATCGTGCGGCAGATGATCGGCTCGGATGCCAAGGATTTCGCCAAGGCCGACGGCCACCAGCCAGGCGAGGAAATCTTCCGCGCCGAGGAGATCTGCCTGCCGCGCGTTACCGGCGGACTGGCGGTCGACCATGTCTCGCTGTCGCTGCGCGCCGGCGAAATCCTCGGCATATACGGGCTGATGGGCGCCGGGCGCAGCGAATTGTTCGACTGCATCATGGGTCGCCACGGCCATGCCAGCGGCAAGATCTTCATCGCCGGAAGGCAAGTGAAGGAGCGCGACACGACGCGCCGTATCCAGCGCGGGCTTGCACTGATCCCCGAGGACCGCCAGCGCGAAGGGCTGGTGTCGATCCTCTCGGTGGCCAGCAACCTGACGCTGGCGAGCCTGTCGCGTTTCGTGCGCTTGTTCCACATCCGCGGCGGCGCCGAGCGGCGGGCCGTGATGCAGATGGTGCGGGAACTCGCAATTAAGGTAGCCGACCCGGCGCAGGAAGTCTCGTCCCTGTCGGGCGGCAACCAGCAGAAGGTGGTGATCGGCAAGGCGCTGCTCACCGGACCGAAAGTGCTTCTGATGGACGAGCCCAGCCGTGGCATCGATGTCGGCGCCAAGGCCGATGTCTTCCGCACCATGCGCAAGCTTTCGCGCGACGGGCTGGGCATCCTGTTCGCCACCTCCGACCTCGACGAAGTGATGGCACTGTCCGACCGCATCGCGGTGATGAGCAATGGCAGATTGACCGGCATGTTCGACCGCACCGAAGCGACGGAGGCGGCGATCGTCGCCGCGTCGGCGCTGGGCCACGGACCGGCCGCACATGGGGAGCAACGCTGATGACTGACATTCCGGCCAAGGCGGCCGCTCCTTCCGCTACCAGCGGCTCCGCGTTGCTGACACTGATGAAGCTCAGGACCTTTATCGCGCTGATCGCGGTCCTGGTGTTCTTCTCGATCGCCGCGCCGAACTTCCTGTCGGCGGCGAACCTGATCCTGATGGCCAAGCACGTGGCGCTCAACGCCTTCCTGGCCATGGGCATGACCTTCGTCATCATCACCGGCGGCATTGATCTTTCGGTCGGCTCGATCGTCGGCCTGTGCGGCATGGTGGCCGGCTATCTCGTGCTCAACGGCATCGACCTGCAGATCGGCTACACCATCTATTTCAACGTCGTCGAGATCGCCCTGATCACGCTTCTGGTCGGCATAGCGATCGGCGCCGTCAACGGGCTGCTGATCACCAGGCTCAACGTCGCGCCCTTTATCGCCACGCTCGGTGTGCTCTATGTCGCGCGCGGTTTCGCGCTGCTGTCCTCCGACGGCCGCACCTTCCCCAACCTGGTCGGCAAGCCGGAACTCGGTACCACCGGCTTCGGCTTCCTCGGCGCCGGCCGGCTGCTCGGCCTGCCGGTGTCGATCTGGATTCTGATCGTGGTGGCGCTGGGGGCTGCCTATCTCGCGCGCTACACCCCGCTCGGCCGGCACATCTTCGCCGTCGGCGGCAATGAGCGGGCGGCGCGGATCTCGGGCGTGCGCGTCAACATGGTCAAGATGTTCGTCTACATGTTTTCCGGCTTCTGCGCGGCGATCGTCGGCCTGATCATCTCCTCGGAGCTGGTGGCCTCGCATCCGGCGACGGGCGAGAGCTTCGAATTGAACGCCATCGCCGCGGCGGTGCTCGGCGGCACCTCGATGTCGGGCGGGCGCGGCACGATCGGCGGCACCATAGTCGGCGCCTTCGTCATCGGCATCCTGTCGGACGGGTTGGTGATGATGGGCGTAAGTTCGTTCTGGCAGATGGTGATCAAGGGGCTGGTCATCATCGTCGCCGTCGTCGTCGACCAGGCGCAGCGCCGGCTGCAGCAGCGCGTCACCCTGATGCAGATGGCCAAGGCGGGTTGAGCATGGCGAGCTTAAGTGGAGCGCTGATCGGCTGCGGCTTCTTCGCCGTCAACCAGATGCATGCCTGGCACGACATAGAGGGCGCTTCGATCGTCGCTATCTGCGACCGCGATCCCGAGCGGCTCAAGATAGTCGGCGACCAGTTCGGCGTGACGCGGCGCTACACCGACGCGGCGGAACTTTTCACCGCCGAGACGCTCGACTTCGTCGACATTGCCACCACGGTCGGCAGCCATCGGCCGCTGGTCGAGATGGCGGCCGCGCATGGCGTTCCCGTGATCTGCCAGAAACCGTTCGCGCCAACGCTGGCCGAAGCCAAGGCGATGGTGAAGGCCTGCGCGGATGCCGGCGTGCCGCTGATGGTGCATGAGAATTTTCGCTGGCAATCGCCGATCCAGGCGGTGCGCGCGGTGCTCGACAGCGGCGAGATCGGCACGCCCTTCTTCGGACGCATCTCCTTCCGCTCCGGCTATGACGTGTTCTCCGGCCAGCCCTATCTGGCGACGGGCAAGCGCTTCATCATCGAGGATCTCGGCATCCATATTCTCGATATCGCCCGCTTCCTGCTCGGCGATGTGTCGAGCCTGACCGCGCGGACCAAACGCATCAACCCGGCCATCGCCGGCGAGGATGTCGCCACGATCCTCATGGACCACGCTGGCGGCGCCACCTCGGTGGTCGATTGCAGTTATGCGACCAAGCTTGCGGTGGAGCCGTTCCCGGAGACGCTCATCGAACTCGACGGCAGCGACGGCACGATCCGGCTGGCGCAAGGCTATCGGCTGACCGTCACCGGCAAGAGCGGAACCAAGGTGAGCGACGTCTCGCCGCCGCTGCTGCCCTGGGCCTCGCGGCCCTGGCACAACATCCAGGAAAGCGTGCTGGCCATCCAGCGGCACTGGGTCGACTGCCTTGCATCAGGCCAGGAACCGGCGACGTCAGGCGCGGACAATCTGAGGACATTCGCCCTGGTCGAGGCCGCCTATGCGGGTGCCGCCAGCCGAGAACCGATGCAGATCGAAGCCTTGCTGAGATGACGGCGGACGCTTTCCAGCTCTACGGCACGCGCGCGGCCGAGCCCAAGCCGGTCACGCTGCGCGTGGGCGCATTGAGCGCGGAACTGGACAACGGCAATCTGCGCACCATCCGCCACGGCGGCACCGAAGTGCTGCGTGCCATAGCTTACATCGTGCGAGACCGCGACTGGGGCACCTATGAGCCTGACCTCACGGACCTGACCATCGACCAGACGGACGACCGTTTCTCCGTCAGCTACGCGGCAAGCTGCCTCGGTCCGGGCGGCAGCCGGCTCGGCTTCCACGCCACGATCGAAGGCTCCGCCGACGGCAGGCTGGTCTTCGATGTGACCGCGCTCCCCGAGAGCGATTTCGAAACCAACCGCTGCGGCTTCTGCATCCTGCATCCGATCGCCGGCCTCGCCGGCAGCCCGGTGACGGTCGAGCACACCGACGGCAGCGTGGTCGAGACGGAACTCCCCGATCTGATCGACCCGTGGCAACCGTTCAAGGATTTGCGCGCCATCACGCATCAGGTCCGGCCCGGCGTTGTCGCGCAATGCCGGATGGAAGGCGACGCATTCGAGATGGAGGACCAGCGCAACTGGTCCGACGCCTCGTACAAAACCTATGTGCGGCCGCTGGCGCTGCCATGGCCGTATGTGCTGCCGGCCGGGCAGGCGCTGCGCCAGACGATCAGCCTGCGCATCACCGGCGATCCCAATGTGCCTGCCTCGGCGGCGCCGGCCGAACCGGTCCGCGTCGAGCTCGGGCAAGCCGGCGCGAAGCTGCCCGATATCGGCATCGTGGTCTATCCGGAGGAGATAGAGGCGGCACTTGCCGACCTGCCGTTGCTGCGAGGGCTCGGTCCCCGGCAACTGCTTTTCCACTTCGACCCGACGCGTGGTCACGGCCTCGAGGCGCTGCGCGCCCATGCCCGGCTGGCGGCCGCCTATCCTGTTTCGACGACGCTGGAGTGCGTGGTCGCTTGTGACGGCGATCTGGACGCCGAACTTTCCGAGATCGCCGACATGGTGCGCCGGGCAGGCCTGCGGCTCGACGCCATCGCGGTGTCGCCTGCGGTCGACCGGCAATCGACGCCGCCGGGCAGTGCCTGGCCGGCATGCCCACCGCTCGAGGACGTCTACGCGGCCGCCCGCCGGGGCTTTCCCGGCCTCCGCCTCGGCGGCGGCATGTTCAGCTATTTCACCGAACTCAACCGCAAGCGCGTTCCAGCCGGCCAGCTCGATTTCATCACCCACTGCACCAATCCGATCGTGCACGCCGCCGACGATCTCAGCGTGATGCAATCGCTGGAGGCGCTGCCCTTCATCACCCGGTCCACGCGGGCGATCTTCGGGACAAAGCCGTACCGGATCGGACCATCGACGATCGCCATGCGCCAGAACCCTTATGGCGGCGCGACCAAGGACAATCCTCAGGGACAGCGCATCGCCATGGCGAACCGCGACCCGCGCCACGCCGCGCAGTTCGCCGCCGCATGGACGATCGGCTATGCCGCGCGGGTCGCGCCGGCGGGACTGGAGATGCTGACTCTGTCCAGTTTCGCTGGACCGTTCGGCGTGGTCGCGGGATCGGGCGAATCCGCCGCAGAGGGATCGCCGCGGCCGATTTTCCAGGCCATTGAAGGGCTTTGTGAGTTGGCCGGGCTGACGCATGTTTCCGCCACGACGAGCGACGAGACGCGGGTCCTGGCGCTGGCCGGCCGCTCCGCGTCGGGCGAGACCATCGTCTGGCTGGCGAACCTGACACCGAACGACATGCGGGTCGACGCTTCCGCGCTTGGCCGGGGCGATCTCGTGATGTCTCCCTATGCGATTACCAGGATCGGTTACTTCTCGGAATTCATCACATAGAGCGCACGCGAGCGCTCGAGGTGCTTAATCATCGCCTTCTCGGCGCCGTCGGCATCCCCGTGCTCGATGCGGTCGATGATCTCTTCGTGCTCGGTCAGCGTGTATTTTTCCTTGCCGGTCCAGATCAGCATTTCGGTGTGGTATTCCTTCAGCCAGCCCAGTGTGGCTTCGCTGACGGCGACATAGATCGGATTGCCTGAAATGGACGCGATCTGGGTATGGAATTTCATGTCGGCGGAGATGAAGGCTTCGGAATCGCCGCGCGCGGCGCGCTGCTCGGCCACGGTCGCCTTCAGCAATTGCACATCCTCTGATTTGGCCCTTTCCGCGGCTTCCCTGACCATGCCGCGCTCGAAGAAGATGCGCGCGGTCTTCAGGTGCTCCAGCGTGTCCCGGGACGAGGACAGGATGATCTTGGCCGCACCGTCGACCTGCCTGATGATCGACTTGGCGGTCAATTGCAGCACCTTGGCGCGCTCGCCATGCGAGATGGCGACCAACCCCATATTGCTCAGCGCCTGCATGGCCTCGCGTATCGCCGGCCGGCCGACCTCGAAGCGCTCCATCAACTCGCGCTCGGACGGCATGTCGTCGCCCGGCTGCAGTTCGCCGCTGGTGATCAGCCGCTTCAGTCTTGCAAAGACTTCGTCGGAAAGTTTGCGCCGGACGATCGGCTCCGAACGGTTCATCGTGACGAATCACTCCCTGGCCGGTTCCTGTTTAGCATTCCCGGCAGGATTACCGGAATGCCCGCGCCTGGAGCGGGTTCGCTCCAGCTTTGCGGCAGCCCACCCACTCTTGCCGAGGCGTGGATATTTCTTGCAATACTTATGTACTCATTATACCAGATTTCCTGCGCGACGAAACTTTTTTCGAACCTTTTTCGAGCGGCGGACTGATCATGATCACGCTTACTTATCGCATCGAAACCTCTGGCAGCATCGAGGCGCTGGCCGCCAAGATCGCCAGCGACCAGTCGACCGGCACCTTCGTCGCGCTGCCGGGCGAGACCGAGGAGCTGAAGGCGCGCGTGGCGGCGCGCGTGCTGGCGATCCGGCACCTGCCGGATGCCACGCAACCCTCTCTCCCCGGATCCGGCAGCGGGCCCTTCCGGCGCGCCGATGTCGACATCGCCTTCCCCTTCGACGCCATCGGCACCGACCTGTCGGCACTGATGACCATTGCCATTGGTGGCACCTATTCGATCAGGGGCCTGTCCGGCATCCGCGTCATCGACATGAAGCTGCCGGAACAATACCGGGGTGCCCATCCGGGTCCACAGTTCGGCGTTGCGGGCAGCCGCGGGCTGACCGGTGTCGAGGGCCGCCCGATCATCGGTACCATCGTCAAGCCGGCGCTTGGTCTCAGGCCGCACGAGACGGCCGCGATGGTGGGCGAACTGATCGAGGCCGGCGTCGATTTCATCAAGGACGACGAGAAGCTGATGAGCCCTGCCTATTCGCCGCTGGCGGAGCGGGTGAAGGCGATCATGCCAGGGATTCTCGACCATGAGCAGAAGACCGGCAAGAAGGTGATGTATGCCTTCGGCATCTCGCATGCCGATCCCGACGAGATGATGCGCAACCACGATCTTGTGCTCCAAGCCGGCGGCAATTGCGCGGTCGTCAACATCAACTCGATCGGCTTCGGTGGCATGGCTTTTCTGCGGAAGCGTTCCGGCTTGGTGCTGCATGCCCATCGCAATGGCTGGGACATTCTCACACGCCACCCCGGCCTCGGCATGGACTTCAAGGTCTGGCAGCAATTCTGGCGGCTGCTCGGCGTCGACCAGTTCCAGATCAACGGCATCGGCTCGAAATATTGGGAGCCGGACGATTCCTTCATCCGCTCCTTCGAGGCAGTGACGACGCCGCTGTTTTCATCAGACGATTGCGCGCTGCCCGTGGCCTGCTCGGGCCAATGGGGCGGCCAGGCACCCGAAACCTATGAGCGCACCGGCCGCACGGTCGACCTCCTCTACCTCTGCGGCGGCGGCATCGTCAGCCATCCGGACGGACCCGGTGCCGGCGTGCGGGCCGTGCTGCAAGCCTGGCAGGCGGCGGTCGAGGGCATTGCGCTGGCGGACTATGCCCGCGATCACATCGAACTGGCCCGATCGATCGAAAAGTTCGGCGACGGCAAGGCAGCATGAGCATGGCCGCGCAAAACCTGCTCCTCAGTTATTATGGCGACGACCTTACCGGTTCGACGGACGTCATGGAGGCGCTTGAGCTCGGCGGCGTTCCGACGGTGCTGTTCATGAACCAGCCCGATCCGTCCTTGCTGGCGCGATTTTCGCATTGCCGCGCGGTTGGATTGGCGGGCACCAGCCGAAGCGAAACGCCGCAATGGATGGAGGAAAACCTGACGCCGGCCTTCGAATGGCTGAAAGGCCTCGGGGCGGCGATCTGCCACTACAAGATCTGCTCTACCTTCGATTCCAGCCCGGCGGTCGGCAGCATTGGCCGCGCCACCGAAATCGGCAGGCGTATTTTCGGCCGAGCGAGCGTGCCGATGGTGGTCGGGGCGCCGCAGCTCAAGCGCTACACCGCCTTCGGCAATCTCTTCGCGGCATTCCGCGGCGCGTATTTCCGCATCGACCGGCATCCGGTGATGAGCAGGCATCCGGTGACGCCGATGGACGAGGCCGACCTGCTCATCCACCTTTCGCGCCAGACCAGCCTAAGTTCCGGTCTGGTCGACCTGGCGGCGCTGCAGGCGGACGATCTTTCGCAAACGGTCGATCAGATCCTGCGAGACAAGGACATCGTCCTGTTCGACGTCGATAGCCTCCGGACTCAGCAGCGGGTCGGCGAACAGCTTTGGCGCATCCATGAAAAGGGCCATGGTTTTGTCGTCGGATCCTCCGGCGCCGAATATGCCTTGCTTGCCGAGTGGGCCGCCAAAGGCATCGTGTCGGGGCATGCGGCATTCGCGTCGCCCGGTCCGGTGGATCGGCTCGCCGTGGTGTCGGGCAGCGTCTCGCCCACCACGGAAAAGCAAATCCGCCACGCACTCGCCCACGGGTTCGACGGTATTGAGATGGATGCGATGCGGCTGGTCCGCGAGGGCGCCGGCGAAGCGATCGAGCAGGCGGTCGCGGCCGGGCTGGCGAGCCTTGCCAAGGGCCGCAGCGTCATCCTCTACACCGCGCTTGGTCCACAGGCCGATCGCGGCGCCGAGATCGACCGGATCGAGGGCGCCCGGAACACGCTCGGGCGGGCCCTGGGGACCATCCTGCGCCGTCTGATCGCCGAGCAGAAACTCAAGCGCGCGGTGATCGCTGGTGGCGATACGTCCAGCCACGCGCTCGGACAATTGGCCATCGACGCGCTGACCGTGCGCATGCCGTTGCCGCAATCGCCGGGATCTCCGCTCTGCGTCGCCCATGGCGGCGGTGAAATCGACGGTCTTGAGATCGCACTGAAAGGCGGCCAGGTCGGCACCGACGCCTATTTCGAGACGATCCGGCTGGGAAGCTAGTCGACGAGCCAAGCCGTTCAATACAACGGCTTGCCCATGTGCTTCGGCGTCGGCCACTGCGCCGTGATGCCGGGTTGCACTGGCCGTTCGAGGTAGGTCGCCAGAACCACGTAGCTGCGCGTCGAGGTGACGCCGGGTGTCTCGTAGAGACGCAACAGGAGGCCTTCGAGCGCCTTGGTGTCCTCGGTGCGCACCTTGAGCAATACGCATGTATCGCCGGCGACGGTGTGGATCTCCTCAACCTCGGGATATTCCGAGATCGCCATCAGTTCCGGGGTCTTGCCCCAGCCGCTGGTGTCTATGTGAACGAAGGTGAGCAGCGGCTTTCGCACCGCGTTGGGATCGATGATGGCGGCCGTGTTGCGAATGGCGCCGCTGCGCCGAAGCCGCTTGACGCGCTCGTGCGCTGCCGGCGGCGACAGGCCGACGCGATCGCCGAGTTCGGCATAGCTGACGGTCGCGTCTTCGACGAGAACGCCTAATATTTTTCGGTCGGTCGCGTCGACATCCCGGGCCGCCGGCCTGTTCCGCGGAATGCCATCTGTTTCTTCATCCATAGCGGTATTCCCGATTGTCACGGAATTTAATACGGCCATTATGATGATATGTCGAACAACGATCAAGCTACAGCCTTGGGCGCGGACACCAGGCCGCCCATCCCGGCCCTCGCTTATCTCTTGACCGGGTGCATCGCCGTGATCGGCTCGAATTCGCTTGTGCTAGGTCCGATCGCTCCGGCAGTGGCCGTGTCGTTCTCGACCAGCGTCCCCATGGTGATGATGGCGGCGGCCGCGTTCGGCCTCGGCACATCCGCGAGCGCCCTGTTCCTGGCACGCCATATCGACCGGCTCGGCGCGCGGCGGATGCTGCAGGCGGCCTTGCTGCTGCTGGCATTGGCCTTGGTCGCCAGCGCGGTCGCGCCAACGGTGAGCGCGCTGGTTGCCGCGCAGCTTGTCGCTGGGATCGCCGCTGGCGTCGCCATGCCGGCAATCTATGCCAGTGCCGCGGCCATCGCCCCGCCTGGGCGGGAAAGCGGCACGATCGGCGTGGTGCTGACCGGGTGGACGCTCAGCATGGTGGCCGGCGTTTCGCTGTCGGCGGTGCTTGCCGATCTCGTGCACTGGCGCGCCGTCTTTGTCGCCGTGGCCGTGCTGGCGGCGCTGGCGCTTGGCGGCCTCAGCGCATCGTCGCTCCCGGATGTCCGGAAGGCCGGACCGGCGCCCGCCCCGCTGGCGGCGTTGAACATCCCCGGCATTGTGCCGCTTCTCATCGCATGCGGCGCCTTCATGACCGCCTTCTACGGTGTCTATGGCTACCTTGGCGACCACCTCCACAGCGGGCTGGGGCAGCCGGTCAGCGCCAATGGGCTGGCGGCCCTCGCCTATGGCGCGGGATTTGGCACGGCGGCGCTCTTCGACGGCATCATCGACCGGCTGGGCGCCCGACGCGTCATGCCCTTTGCATACCTTCTCGTCGCCATCGTCTACGTGGCGATCGCCGCGACCAGCGGCAGCTATGGCTTGACGCTCGCCATGGTGGCTGCCTGGGGACTTGCCAATCATTTCGGGCTGAACGTGCTGGTGATGCGCCTGTCGGCGCTCGATCCGTCGCGGCGGGGCACGATCATGGGGCTGAACAGCGCGGTGACCTACCTCGCGGTGTTCGTCGGCACCACCGGCTTCGGGCCGCTCTATTCCGGCTTCGGCTTCGCCACATGCGCGGCAGTTGCGGCCTTGCTGATGCTGGTTGCCGCTGGCGCGGCGGCATGGCGCACACGCTAGAACGATCCGCCTGTTGCATTGCTCCAGTCGGCACAACGTGATTGGCCAAGGGCACCTGCTGCGTTGACAGCGGCCCCACCATCCTTCCATACAAAGCGCGTTAATGTTCTCAGGGCGGGGTGAAAGTCCCCACCGGCGGTAACGGTTTCGGCCGAAGCCCGCGAGCGCTCTCCGCTATCGGAGAGGTCAGCAGATCCGGTGTGATTCCGGAGCCGACGGTTAGAGTCCGGATGAAAGAGAACGAAACGGAAGACGGACCGCCCCGGCGGGCCGGATTTCGTATCGTGCGTCCTGATTCTGGTTCGAAACGGAAGGATGGACCCATGAATCAGCATTCCCACAAAGACTATGAAACAATCCGCGTCGCCGTCATCAGGGCGCGCTGGCATGCCGACATCGTCGACCAGTGCGTGCAAGCCTTTGGGGCGGAACTGGCCGAGATTGGCGGCGGACGCTTTGCCGTCGACATCTTCGACGTGCCCGGCGCCTACGAAATTCCGCTCCATGCCAAGACGCTTGCCGGGAC
Source organism: Mesorhizobium sp. BR-1-1-10 (assembly GCF_020165595.1). Taxonomy (NCBI): domain Bacteria; kingdom Pseudomonadati; phylum Pseudomonadota; class Alphaproteobacteria; order Hyphomicrobiales; family Phyllobacteriaceae; genus Mesorhizobium; species Mesorhizobium sp. BR-1-1-10. The sequence continues at coordinate 200,150 of NZ_JAIUIL010000007.1, forward strand.
CGGCCGCTACGCCGCGATCCTCGGCACGGCATTCGTCGTCAATGGCGGCATCTACCGGCACGACTTCGTCGCCAACGTCGTTATCGACGGCATGATGAACGTGCAGCTGTCGACCGGCGTGCCCGTGCTTTCGGCGGTGCTCACGCCCCACAATTTCCACGACAGCGCCGAGCATCATCGCTTCTTCTTCGAGCATTTCACGGTCAAGGGGAAGGAAGCGGCAAACGCCTGTGTGCAGATACTCGCCGCGCGGGAAAAGATCGCGGCCTGAAGCGCCGCTGCCGGGGTGGAAATCCCGGTAACGGGCTGTAGTATCTCGGGAAATACTGAGTTCGGGAGAATGCCGGTGCAGACCAAGAAGATCATCAATGACGGCAACCGTGCCGTCGACGAAATGCTCGAAGGGATCCTCGCCGCACATCCTCGCCACCTCAGGAGCGCGGACGGCAGTCCGCGCTCGATCATCGCCCGCGATGGACCACGGTCCGGCAAGGTCGGGCTGGTGATCGGCGGCGGCTCCGGCCACGAGCCGACCTTTCTCGGCTTTGTAGGCAAGGGGCTGGCCGACGCGGCGGCTGTCGGCAACGTCTTTGCCTCGCCGCCGCCCGATCCGATCGTCGAATGCACCAAGGCGGTCAGCGGCGGCGCCGGCGTGCTGTTCATGTACGGCAACTATGCCGGCGACGTGATGAATTTCGACATGGCGGCCGAAATGGCCGCCATGGACGACATCGAGGTGCGCACGGTGCTGACCACCGACGACGTCGCCTCGGCGCCGCGTGACCAGCGGCGGAAGCGCCGTGGTGTCGCGGGTAATTTCTTCATCTTCAAGGCGGCCGGTGCCGCCTGCGACCTGATGCTCTCCCTCGACGAATGCGAGCGCGTCGCGCGCAAGGCCAACGACCGCACCTTCACGATGGGCGTGGCACTGTCGCCCTGCTCGCTGCCGCAGACCCGGCGGCCGAATTTCGAGATCGGCACGGACGAGATGGAAATCGGGATGGGCATCCATGGCGAACCCGGCATCGCCCGCGGCAAGCTCGGGACCGCCGACGAAATCACCGACGCGATGCTAGACAAGATTTTCGCCGAGATGGCGCCGAAGCGCGGCGACAAGGTCGCGGTGCTGGTCAATTCGCTGGGTTCGACGCCGCTGATGGAGCTCTACATCATGAACCGCCGGGTCAAGCAGAGGCTCGACGCCATCGGCGTTTCGGTCCACGCGACCTGGGTCGGCAATTACTGCACGTCGCTGGAAATGGCCGGCGCTTCGGTGACGCTTTTCCATCTCGACGAAGAATTGCAGGCGATGCTCGACCACCCCTGCGACTGCGCCATGTTCCGTGCCGGCTGAGGAGCGCTCCATGACCATCGCCGCGTTCGACCTGAAAAGAATGTTCGATGCGATCGCCGTGGCGATGGAAGCCGACAGGGACCGGCTTTGCCAGCTCGACGGCGTCATCGGCGACGCCGACCACGGCATTGCCATGGCGCTCGGGTTCAACGCCGCGCGCGATGCTCTGGCATCGCTCGACCTTGCGGCGGCCGAGCCGACCGCGCTCCTCAACGCCGCGGCGAAATCGTTTCTCAATGCCGTCGGCGCGTCCTGCGGCCCGCTCTATGCCACCGCCTTCATGCGCGCCGCCGCCGCCGTCAAGGGCAAGGCGACGCTGGCGGATGCCGATGTCGTCGCGCTGCTGCAGGCCATGGCGCAAGGCATCAAGGATCGCGGCAAGGCCGAAACCGGCGAAAAGACAATGGTCGACGCCTGGCAACCGGCGGCGGAAGCGGCCGGCGCCAGCAATGCAGCAGGAAAAAACCTTGCCGAAAGCCTCCAGGCCGCTTTTGCCGCCGCCGAGCGCGGCGCGGAATCGACCAAGGACATGATCGCCGCCAAGGGCCGCTCGTCGCGGCTCGGCGAGCGCTCGCTCGGCCATATCGATCCCGGTGCGGCTTCGGCCGTCACCGTCATCGGTGCGATGCGCGACAGTCTCGCTTAGCCCTTCGCCGCGTCGAGCTTGTCGATCGCCTGGACGTTGCCGGCCGACGGTCCCTTCTCGTCGAACTCCGAGGCCAGCCAGGTATCGACAATGGCCTTGGCCAGTTCCGGGCCGATGACGCGGGCGCCCATGGTGATGATCTGGGCGTTATTGGATTTCGCCGCGCGTTCGGCCGAATAGGTGTCGTGGGTGAGTGCGGCGCGGATGCCCGGCACCTTGTTGGCCGAGATCGAGACGCCGATGCCGGTGCCGCAGAACAGGATGCCGCGATCGTTCTCACCGTCGACGATCGTCTGGGCAAGTTTCCGCGACAGGTCGGCATAGAAGCCGGCCTGGCTGAGATCGCTGACGGTGAGCCCCGGCTTGGTCGCCAGATGCGCTGATATGACGTCGAGCAGCGGCTTGCCGGCGCTGTCGGCTCCAATGGCTATTTTCATTTTTTGTCCTTTCCAGTTCGATGATTCAGATGGCGGCCGACGCGCGGCGCAGGATGTCGATGTAGCCTTCGGCCTGCCAGGCCGAGCGGCCGATGAACAAGCCGTCGATGTTGGGCTGGGCGATCAGTTCCGCGGCATTGCCGGGATTGACGCTGCCGCCATAGAGCACCGGCGGCACGGACGGCAGCAGACCCCCCGCGACCTTCTTGATCAGCGCCTGCTGCTTGTCGGCATAGTCGGAACTGGCCGGAATGCCCTTGTCGCCGATCGCCCAGACCGGCTCGTAGGCGAACAGGATTTTTGCTCCCCTCGCCTCGCCCTCGAGGAATTGCAGTGCACCCTCGACCTGGCTGGTCAGCACCGCATCGGCCTTGCCGCCTTCGCGCTCGGCCAGCGTCTCGCCGACGCAGATCAGCGGTATCAGTGCGTGCTTGACCGCCGCCGCCGTCTTCAGCCCAACCGTGCGGTCGGTCTCGCCGAAGTGCTCGCGCCTTTCGCTGTGGCCGAGTTCGACGAGGTCTAGGCCACAATCGTTCAGCATCACCGGCGAGATCTCGCCGGTCCAGGCGCCGGCGTCGGCCCAATGCATGTTCTGCGCGCCGACCTTGACGCGCGTCGTCGACAGCGCCTGCCCGACCTCGCGCACCGCCGTGAAAGGCGGGACGACGAAAGGCTGGATGCGATCGTCGAAACCCGCCACGAAGCCGGCCAGTGCGCCTGCAAAGTCAAGCGCCTCGGCGAGCGTCTTGTTCATCTTCCAGCTTGTACCGACCCAGTAAACCACGCGTACACCCCTTGATCCTCAGTCCCTGTTTGATCGTCAATCCTTGTCGGCGACCACCGTCAGCGAGACGCCGGCCGCATCCAGCGTGTCGCGCATTCCGGGCTCCGGCCCGCGCCCGGTGAAGACGGCGTCGAATGCCTTGAGATCGGTCAGGAAATGCAGCGCGCTGCGGCCAAACTTGCCGTGATCCACCAGCAGATATTTGCGTGTCGCCGCGGCCATCATCAGTCGCTTGGCCTGCACCACTTCCTGGTCCTGATGGAAGGCGGAGGCGCCATGGATGGCGGACGACGACAGGAAGGCGACGTCGGCACGCAGCGACCGCAGCGAAGCCTCGGCGAGCAGGCCGAAGAAGCCGTGGAATTTCTTCGAGTACTGGCCGCCGAGCGCGATCAGGTTGATGCCTGCGGCACCCGCCAGATCCTGGATGACGGCGAGGTTGTTGGTGATCACCGTCAGTGGCCTGAGATCGGCGAGATACCGCGCGATACCGCCCGCGGTCGAACCGTCGTCGATGATGACCGTCTGGCCGGGTTCGATCATGGTCACGGCCGCCGCCGCAAGGCGCTGTTTTTCCCCAATCGCCTGCTTCTGCCGGTAGCGGAAATCGCTTTCAAAAAGGCTGCTCGGCTGGATCGAGGCGCCGCCGCGCACCTTGCGCAGCAAACCGCTCTCCTCGAGCTCGTCGAGGTCGCGATGCACGGTCATCCTGGAGACGCCAAAGCGGGAGGCAAGATCGTCGACGCTCGCCGCGCCGGCATCCACCAGGAAGTCCATGATGCCTTGGCGTCTGTTGTCGCTCTTCATTCTCGCCGACCCGCCAACGCAGAACCCTGGCTCCTTGATCGAACGAAGATATAACAGATATGATCGCATAGGTATCATGATTTTTGTGATAATGGGACATTTTTGTGGGATATTTCGCCGGCTTTTATCGCGCCGCTGTAACAAGAATTGCTGCCGGGACGGTCTGTCACGGTTGCGGTTGCGCGGGATTCCGGCCAGAAGCATCGGTGGGCTGAACGATGCGCGGGCGGCCCGCAACCACAGTTCGAAACCAGATACGGGAGACTAATCGTTGGCTCGCATCACACTGAGACAATTGCTCGATCACGCCGCCGAATACGGCTATGGCGTGCCGGCCTTCAACATGAACAACATGGAACAGGGCCTCGCCATCATGGAGGCTGCCGAGGAGACCAAGTCGCCGGTCATCCTGCAGGCGAGCCGCGGCGCCCGCGCCTATGCCAATGACGTGGTGCTGGCCAAGCTGATCGACGCGCTGGTCGAGATCCATCCCGACATCCCGGTCTGCATGCATCTCGACCATGGCAACAACGAAGCCACCTGCGTCACCGCGATCCAGCACGGCTTCACCTCGGTGATGATGGACGGCTCGCTCAAGGAAGACGGCAAGTCGCCGGCCGACTATGCCTATAATTCCGGTATCACCAAGCGCGTCGTCGACATGGCGCATTGGGGCGGCGTGTCGGTGGAAGGCGAGATCGGCGTGCTGGGCTCGCTCGAGAGCGGCGGCGGCGAGCAGGAAGACGGCCACGGCGTCGAAGGCGCGATCAGCCACGACCAGCTCCTGACCGATCCGGTGCAGGCCGAACAGTTCGTGCGCGATACCCATGTCGATGCGCTGGCGGTGGCCATGGGCACCAGCCACGGCGCCTATAAATTCTCGCGCAAGCCTGACGGCGCGGTGCTGGCGATGAACGTGATCGAGGAGATCCACCGGCGCTTGCCGAACATGCATCTGGTCATGCACGGCTCGTCCTCGGTGCCGGAGGACCTGCAGGAGATCATCAACAAATATGGCGGCCAGATGAAGCCGACCTGGGGCGTCCCAGTGGAAGAGATCCAGCGCGGCATCAAGCATGGCGTGCGCAAGATCAACATCGACACCGACAACCGCATGGCGCTGACCGGCGCGATCCGCAAGGTGCTGACCGAAAATCCCAGCGAGTTCGATCCGCGCAAATATCTGACGCCGGCGATGGCGGCGATGAGGAAGCTCTGCAAGGAGCGCTTCGAGCAGTTCGGCACCGCCGGCAATGCGCCGAAGATCAAGCCGCTACCGGTTTCGGAAATGGCCAAGCGCTACAAGTCGGGCAGCCTCGATCCGAAATTCGCCTGAGTTCGATCCGGTTGCATTTTATGGACAGGAGCCCATGGGCTCCTGTCCGATTTCTATCCGGCTTTCGGCAGCAGGCCAGGCCTGCCGGTCTCGATGAAGGGCGCCCAGAAGTCGACCGACTCGCGGATCATGGCGACCACCTGATGGTCGACCGGCTCGCGCTCGCGGAAGGATAGTTCGAGACAGATTTCGTTGTCGGTGCCGCCGCCGCGTCGCACCGTCTCCAGCAGCTTCTCAGGCGTGATGCGGCCGTCCTTGTTGTGGGCCGCGGTGAATGGCCAATGGCCACCCTTGTTCATCGACGATTGCTTGATGTGGATGATCGGCGACTTCAGGGGAAAAGCTTCGGCCCAGGCATAGGGATCGATGTCGGCCGGATTGGAGGAAGTGACGTCGCCATGGTCGATGTCGACCATCATCTCCAGCGGAATGGCCATGCCGGCCGAGTCGATCGCGTCCTGCAGCATCCGGCAATTCTCGATCGTGTGACCGAATTCGCGACCGACCGACATCGGCTCCCAGAACAGATAGGTCAGGCCTGCCGCCCGGGCGTGCTCGGCGACCTCGCGCCAGCAGTCCATCGCGATGTCGAACAGCCTGGCGCGACGGGCGGGATCGTCATAGTCCCGATGCGTGAAGATGGCGAACTGCGTGCCCATGCCGCTGGCGCCAAGCTCGGCCGAGATGTCGGCGAAGGTCTTGAACCAGTCGACATAGTAGCGGCGCACATCGGCATCCGGATGGCCGAAATGGTTCAGCCGGCCATAGGGGCCGGTCATGCCGGAGGTGACGCGCACGCCGGTGCGATCCAAGGCGTTGCGGAACAGGCGGACGAACTTGACGATCGTCGCCGCCGGCCAGCCTGGGTTGACGAATTCATGCGTGAGCTGAACGTCGCGAATGCCGATCTCATAGGCGACGGTATCGATCAGATCGTCCGGCTCGGCGAAGCGGTTGACCAGCGGATTGGTGTTGAGGGAGAGCGTGAAAGCCAAGGTCGCGATCCCTTCAACGCGGGCGCAGAACAGGGGCGATGAGCGCCATCAACCTGCCCTCGCCTGCCGGCTCGCGCACCAATGCTCGAAGGCCGACTTCTCCTCGGCGGACAAATGCAGGCCATGCTTGGTGCGCCGTTCGAGAATGTCGGCCGCGTCTTCCGCCCATTCCTGTTCAAAGAGGTAGTTCGCCTCGCGCTCGAAGAAATCCTTGCCGAAGCACCGCCCCAGTGCGGCGAGTGATCGGGCGCCGCCGACCACGGACCGCGTCCTGGTGCCGTAGAGCCGACCGTAATGCTTGAGCAGCGATGCCGGCATCCATGGATACTCGCCTGCGAGGTTGCCAAGAAACTGTTCGAAGTCGGCATTGGCGATGTCGCCGCCGGGCAGATGCGCCCTCGCGGTCCAGGCTTTGCCCATGCGGGGAAAGAACGGTGCGATCCTGTCCAGCGCGTGCTCGGCCAGTTTGCGGAAGGTGGTGATCTTGCCGCCGAAGACGGAAAGCAGTGGCGCCTGCGCGTCCGGCGCGTCGAGTTCGAAAATATAGTCGCGCGTCACCGCGCTCGGATTGTCGGCGTTGTCGTCATAGAGCGGCCGGACACCGGAGAACGAATGGACCACGTCGCCCCGCGCAAGGCCGCGCTTGAAATAGCGGTTGACCACCTTGATGAGGTAATCGATCTCGCTCTCATCCGCCCTCACATCCTCGGGCCGGCCCTCGTAGGGGATGTCGGTGGTTCCGATCAAGGCTAGATCGTTCTGGTAGGGATTGATGAAGATGACGCGCTTGTCGTTGTTCTGGACGAGATAAGCCTGCCTTCCCTCCCAGAATTTGGGCACGACGATATGGCTGCCCTTGACGAGGCGGACGTTGCGCCTGGAGTTCTGGCCGGCAACGCGGTTGACGATGTCGTTGACCCAAGGGCCGGCGGCATTGATCAGCGCGCGGGCCCGTACGCTGGTCTTGATGCCGGTCCTGACGTCGCGCATCTCGACAACCCAGAGGCCGCCCTCGCGGCTGGCCGCGGTGCAGGCGGTGCGGGTGAGGACCTTCGCTCCCCGTTCGGCGGCGTCGAGCGCATTGATGACGACGAGGCGGGCATCGTCGACCCAGCAGTCCGAATATTCGAAACCGCGCTTGAAGCTGTCCTTGATCGGCGCCCCCTCGGGAGCTGTGCGCAGGTCGAGCGTCCGCGTGGCGGGCAGCCGCTTGCGGCCGCCGAGGTGGTCGTAGAGGAAGAGGCCGAGCCGCACCAGCCATGCCGGCCGGTCGTCCGGGCTGTGCGGCAGCACGAAGCGCATCGGCCAGATGATGTGCGGCGCCGATTCCAGCAGCACCTCGCGCTCGATCAGCGCCTCGCGCACCAGGCGGAACTCGTAATATTCGAGGTAGCGCAGACCGCCATGGACGAGCTTGCCTGAGCGCGAGCTGGTGCCTTCGGCGAGATCGTCCTTTTCGCACAGGATGACGGAAAGCCCGCGGCCGGCGGCGTCGCGCGCGATGCCGGCGCCGTTGACGCCGCCGCCAATGACGAAGAGGTCGACTATGTCAGGGCCGACGCTCATCTTGCCGTCGCCCCACTGCCTGATTTTCGCATCATGGCCATCGCTCTCAGCACGGATTGACCGGAGGCAGGCCGGCCAGGTAGCGGCGCACTTCCTCGGCGGCCTGCTCGGCGGCATAGGTCACGGTGCGCACCGAAGCGCCGGCGATATGCGGCGTCAGCGTCACATTGGGCAGCTGCAGCAAGGGCCAGTCCGAGGGCACCGGTTCGACCGCGAAGGTTTCCAGCATGGCGCTGGCGATCTGCCCTGAAACCAGCGCCTCGTAGAGTGCGTCGTAGTCGACCAGCGGGCCACGCGCCGTATTGACGAAGATCACGCCCGGCTTCATCCGCGCGATGGTGTCCTTGCCGATCAGACCGCGTGTCTCCTGCGTCACCCGTGAATGCAGCGTGACCACATCGGAGCGCGACAGGAGGTCGTCGAGCGCAACCAGTTCGACGCCAGCGTTGCGATCCTCGGCGCTCAGTTGCACATAGGGATCGCTGACCAGGACGTGGCAGCCGAAGGCGCGCAGCAGGCGCACCACCTTCGTGCCGATATTGCCGTAGCCGACCACGCCGACGGTCATTTCGCCGAGCTCGCGGCCGGTGCGGTCGGCGCGGTAGAGATCGCCGCGCCATTCCCCCTTGCGCAAGGCCTCGTGGCCGACTCGGATCAGCCGCGTCTCGGCCAGGATGGCGCCGATGGTAAACTCGGCCACGGCAGTGGCGTTGCGGCCGGGCACATTGACCACGGTGATGCCGTGCACCCTGGCCGCTTCCATGTCGATGTTGATCGGGCCGCCGCGCGACACCGCGACCAGCTTGAGCCCCGGCAGGCGCCGCATCATGCCCTCCGACAGGGGCGCAAGCTGGGTGACGAGGATTTCGGCATCGTCGATGAAGTCGACGACCTCGTCGGGATGGCCGAAATATTCCTTGACCTTGTCGAGACCGAGCGCGGCGTTGCCGAACTCCATCGGCTCGTCGGGCCAGGCCGTCTGCAATGTCCTGATATCGAGGTCGCCACTGGCCACCTTCTCGATTTTGGCGCGAAACACCTCCGGCAGCATGAAGTTGTCGCCAATGATCGCTATTTTCCTCAGCATACTCGACTTCTCAATTTTCCTGCGATGTCGCCATGGCACGCCAGACCGGCCGCAGGGCCTGGTGCGCCAGCATGTAGGACGGGGTCATCCTGTCGTAGATCGCGGCGAGATCCGGGTCGCTCGGCTCGGCCTCGCCGAGCAGCGGCGTCACCCATTCGCCGACGCATTCGTCCATGGAGGCGTATTGACCGACGCAGACCGCCCCGATCATTGCGGCACCGGCCGCACCGGCCTCCTCGCGCGCGCTGGTGCGCGTGTCGGCACCAATGGCCGCACCCAGGATCTTGCGCAGCGCCGGGCTTCTGGCGGCGCCGCCGGTCAGGCGAATTTCGCGCGGCAGCGGGCCCATGGCGGCGTAGCAATCGCGCGCCGCGAAGGCCAAGCCTTCGAAGACGGCGCGCACCAGATCGGCGTAGCCGTGACGCGACGAAATGCCGACGAAGCCTGCCCTGGCATTGGCATCGACGAACGGTCCGCGCTCGCCGGCTTCCGACACGTAGGGCTGGTAGAGCAGCGAAGCCGGCTGCGAGGCCGCGATCCAGGCATCGACCAGCGCGATCATCTCGCCATTGCTGCGGGTTATGCCTTGCGAGGCGAGAATGCCCGAAGCGAGGCCAAGCACCCAGTCGATGTTGAGCGTCGCCGCCATGTTGGACTGCATCTGCGCGAAGACGCCCGGCGCCGGCATTGCCATCGTATAACCGGTCGCCGCTTCGTTGAGCTGCACATCATCAGGGGTCTCGGCCAGCCGCATATGCATGCCGGTGGAACCGATGATCGAGCAGCCGGGCTTGCGCTCGCGGTCGAGGAGGCCGGCGCCGAGCGCGGTGCAGACGACGTCGACATAACCGAGCACGACGGGTGTGCCGGCAAGCATGCCGGTGACGCCGGCGGCGGCCGGCGACAGTCCGGCGCTGTGGCTCGTGCCGTCGACGATCGGCGGCAGCAGGTGCCTGAGATCGGTGACGCCGAGGACGTCGAGCACGTCCCCACTGTAGTCACGGGTGCGGAAGTCGCCGAAAGTGAAGGTCCCTTCGGACGGATCGGTGGCGCGTTCGCCGGTCAGCTTGAAATAGAGCCAATCCTTGCAGTGGAACGCGGTCGCCGCCTTGCCGAGCATTTCGGGCATGGTGCGTTTCATGAAGGCGAACTGCGAGCCTTGCTGGCAGGCGGCGAGCCCGCTGCCGGTCTTCTCGAAGCGCAGCCGGTCATCGGGCCGCGCACGGATTTCCTCGACGACGCCGGCGGCGCGCGCGTCGAGCCAGAGCCAACCCTTGGCCACCGGCTCGCCCTTGCCGTCGATCAGCCAGGTGCCGTCGCCCTGCCCGGTCACCGCGATGGCGACGGTCCGGCTGGCGAGATCGGGCACCTTGTCGGCAAGCTGGCGCAGGGTCGTGGCGGCATCGGCCCATGTGCGGGCCAGATCCTGTTCGGCGCCGCCGCCCGGCAGCGTCTCATAATGGTTCGGCGTTGCCGCGGCCGCGATCTGGCGGCCCTTCGTGTCGAAAGCGATGGACTTGATGACGGAGGTGCCGGCGTCGATGCCGATCAGTACGTCGCGCATCACGCGAGCTCCATGCCGTGCGAGATCGCCTTGCCGCTCGCCTGGTCGAAGACGTGCAGGTTTTTGGGATCGATGCTGACATTGATGGGCGCGCCGAGGTCGAGCCGGGTGCGGTCATGCTCCACCAGGACCAGCGAGCCGCCGGCGAAGTCGGCGGCGATGTGGGTCTGGTCGCCGAGCCATTGGTTGGCCGAGACCCTGGCCGGAACACCCTCCTTCGAGCGCCTGACCGCATAGGGCCTGATGCCGATGACCACCCGCTCGCGGCTGAGCAGCTGGTCGCGAACCGGAGTGCTGAAGGCGTCCTTGTCGTAGTCGAGCGACAGCCCGTCGGGCAGCTTGAGACTGATGCGGCCGGCGGTCGTGCCGACAAAGGCTTCGAAGACGTTCATCGGCGGCTCGCCGACGAAGGTGCCGGTGAACAGGTTCGCAGGGCGCTCCTTGATCCGGTCCGGCGTGTCGAACTGCTGCAGCACGCCGCCCTCCATCACCGCGATGCGGTCGGCCAGCGCGTTCGCCTCGGTCTGGTCGTGGGTGACCAGGATCGCGGTCAGGCCGCGTTCCTTGATGAAGTGCTTGATGCGGCCGCGCAGCACGGCGCGAAGCTGCGGCTCGAGCTGCCCCATCGGCTCGTCGAGCAGATGCAGGTCGGCCTCGCGGATCAGCGCCCGGCCAAGGCTGGCGCGCTGCTGCTGGCCACCCGAAATGGAGCTGGGATAGCGCTCCAATATGTCCTCGATCTCCAGCAGCTTTGCGATGCTGGCGACCTTGGCGTCGACCTCGCTCCTGGGCAGCCTTGCGGCCTTGAGGGCAAAGGCCATGTTCTCGCGCACGGTGAGCGGCGGATAGAGCGAATAGCCCTCGAAGGCCATCGCCACATTGCGTTTGACCGGCGGCAAGGTGTGTACCTTGCGGCCGGCGACCGCGATCGCGCCACGCGACACCTCCTCGAAGCCAGCGATCATTCGCAAGGTCGAGGTCTTGCCGCAGCCCGACGAGCCGAGCAGCGCCACGATCTCACCCTTGCCGATCTCCATCGTCAGGTTCTTGACGGCGTGAACGCCCCTGTCGATCGGGCCATAGAATTTGTCGACGCCTGATATGGTGAGCGCGCTCGGGCTCATGCCGCTTCTCCGTTGCGCAGTTTGACGACATTCCTGGCGCCGATGCGCTCGCCGCTCGCCCGATCGAACAGCAGGGCGCTCTTGCCGTCGACGGCGATATGCGCCTTGCCTTCGCTGCGCCCCGGCGTTCCGGCCGGGCGCGAGACCAGGATTTCACGGCCGCGCACGGTGCGCACCAGGGTGACGATCTTTTCGTTGAGCGGCGTCTCCGCCTCGACCGTCACCGGAATGGCGCCGGGTTCGTTTTCGCCAACGAAATGCAGGGCCTCGGGTCTCAGCCCGATGATGCAGTCGCGGCCGATGGCGGCCTCGGGAGCATCGGCGAGATGGACCTGCACATTGGACAGGCCGACATAGCCCCCCCGGGCATCGCGCGCGGGCTTGACGTCGAGCAGGTTGATGGTCGGATCGCCGAACAGCCGCGCAATCTCGATGTTGGCCGGCTCACGATAGATCTGCTCGGGCGTACCAAGCTGCCTGATGACGCCTTGCGACATCACCGCGATGCGGTCGCCGAGCGCCATGGCTTCCTTGTAGTCCTGGGTAACGTAAACGACGGTGGCGCCGCGATCGGCGAGCAGCCGCGGCAGTTCGAGCCGCATCTCGAAACGCAGCTTGGCGTCGACATTGCGCAAGGGATCGTCGAGCAGAAGCAGCGGCGGCGAACCGACCAAAGCGCGGGCAAGGGCCGTGCGCTGCTTCTGGCCGTTGGAGAGCGCGCGCGGCTTGTGGGAAAGCACATGGCCGATCTTCAACAATTTGGCGACGCTCTCGACACCGGCCTTGATCGCGCTCTGCGACGAGCGCTTGGCCGCCAGCGGCGTCGCGATATTGTCGAAAGCGCTCATATGCGGAAACAGCGCGAAATTCTGGAACGCCATGCCGACGCCGCGGAATTCCGCGTCGACATCGGTCATGTCCTCGCCGCCGATCAGGATCTTGCCTTCGTCCGGATCGATGACGCCGGCGACCAGCCGCAACAGCACCGTCTTGCCGGCGCCCGAGGGACCAAACAGCACCAGCGTTTCGCCATCGGCGACGGTCAGCGACAGATTGTCGAGGACGGTCTGGCTCTTGTAGCGCTTGACGACGTTTCTGAGTTCGAGGCTGGCCATTTCTATCCTTTCACCGCGCCGAGCGACAGGCCTTCGACCAGATAGCGCTGTGCGTAGAGGGCGAGAGCCAACGTCGGCGTGATCGACAGGACGATGGCCGCCGAAATCTGGCCGTACTGGATGCCCGATGAAGTGATGAAGGCCAACGCGCCGACCGTCACCGGCTGCTTGTCGGCCGAAGCCAAGACCAGCGCGAAGACAAAATTGTTCCAGGCGAAGATGAAGGCAAGCAGGCCGGCCGCCGCGATGCCAGGGCCGGCGAGCGGCAGCGCGATCTTGCGGAAGGTGGCGAACCAGGAATGGCCGCCGATGCGGTAGGCATATTCGATGTCGGCCGGAATATCCTCGAAATAGCCGCGCACGATCCACAGGATCAGCGGCAGGCAGATCAACTGGTAGACCCAGATCAGCCCGATGTAGGTGTTGGCAAGGCCGAGCTTCTGGAAATAGAGGGTCAGCGGCAGCAGCACCAGAAGTGCCGGCGCGAACTTGAACGACAGCAGCGTGAAGGCGATGTCTTCCGAACCGCGGAATTTGTGGCGCGCGAAGGCGTAGGCCGCCGGCACGCCGAGCAGCAGTGAAACCGCCACCGAGGTCACCGACAGGAATACCGAGTTCCAGAGGTTGCGCATGAAGGCGATGTCGAGCGTGCCGGCGGCGGTCATCAGCTTGCCGGTGATCAACGCCGTGTAGTTGGCGAGCGTCGGTTCGAAGATGAGCTGCGGCGGGATGCGCAGAATGGTCTCGTTGGTCTGGAACGACATCATGAAGATCCACAGGATCGGGAACATGAAGAAGATCACGACCAGCGTCAGTGCCGCGCCGCGCAGGATGCGTTCGAGAAGCGAGGTATGTTCCATCGCCGCCTCCTATGCCTGGCCGCGGGCGCGTTCGCGCAGCCTGAGCCAGTTCTTGATGAAGATGTTGGAGAGGAAATAGGTGATCGCCCACAGGATGATCATCAGCGCCGCCGAGCGGCCGACATTGGTCGACTGGAAGAAGTTGAGATAGGCCTCGACCTGGAACACGGTCAGTGTGTCGCCCGGCCCGCCTTGCGTCATCGCGTAGATGATGTCGAACTGCTGAATGGAATCGAGCAGGCGGAACAAGGTCGCCGTCAGGATGTAGGGCGTCAGCATCGGCAAGGTGATGCGGAAGAAGACGAAGCTCCTCGGCACGCCGTCGAGCGCGGCGGCCTCGAAGGGCTGCGTCGGCAGGCTGCGCAGGCCGGCAAGCAGCAGGATCATGATGAAGGGCGTGTAGACCCAGATGTCGACCAGCACGACGGTGAACAGCGCCGTCGACGGTGACGACGCCCAGCGAAAATCCTGCAGCCCGATGAGGCTGGCGAGATAGCTCAGCACGCCGAAGCCCGGATTGGTCATCAGCTTCCACATCAGTGCTGCCAGCGCGGGCGCCGTCATCAGCGGCATCAACAGCATGATCGAGATGAAGTTGTTGAGCGTCGAGCGCTTCTGCAGCAGCAGCGCGATGGCGAGACCGAGAAGCAGTTCCAGCACGACCGTGGTGCCGGCATAGAGCAGCGACACTTTCAACGTATTCCAGAATTTCGGGTCGGTGAAGAAGGAGATGTAGTTGTCGCCCCAGTTGAACTGGCGCGCCCAGGGCTGGCTCAGACGATAGCGTTGGAACGAGTAAACGACCGAGGTCAGGAACGGGATCAGGATGCCTATGCAGACCAGCAAGGCCGGCAGGCTGAGCACATAGGGCAGCACCCGCTTGCTGATCCTGAAGCCGGATGGCTTGAGCCTTTGCGATACCACCGCAGTCATCGAGCTGCTCCGTTGTTGCTGTCGCTTCGCCCTGCCGGCCGCCCAAGGGAGCAAGGCGGCCGGTGGGGCGAAATGGCGGTCACCTTTCGGCACCGCATCGCAAACATGAAAGATGTGGCGAGGGCCGAACCGCCAAGCAGGCCGGCCCTCGTTGCGACTTAACCGAGGCCGGCTTCCTTGAGCTGGCCGTTGATGCTCTCGGCGAGCTTGTCGAGGCCCTCGTCGATCGGCACTTCCTTGGACACCATCTTCTGCAGCGTCGCCGCCCATTCGGTGGTGAGATCGAAGAACAACGGCTGCGCCGTGAACTTGATCGAGGCGCCGGGTGCCGAGGCGTCGAACATCTCGACATAGCCCGGATAGCTCTTGTTCAGCTTCTCGCGGAAGACCTCATCTTTCCAGACCGACTGGCGGACTGGGTTGACAAAATCCATCTTGGTGGCGCCGAACAGCGCATGCTCAGGTCCGGAGGCCCATTGCATGAAGTACCATGTGGCGTCCTTGTCCTTGGAGAAGTTGGACATCGACAGCGACCAGATCCAGATGTTCGGCGTTGGTGCCTTGGCCTCCGGATTCGCCTTGAAGGCGGCGAAGGCAAGCTTGCCGGCCATCTTGTTGTCGCCACCATTCATGAAGTAGCCAAGGATATCGGCGTCGAAGATCATCGCCGAGGCGCCGGCGCCCAGATCGGTGCCGACCTGGTACCAGGTGTAGGTCGACCAGTCCTTCGGGCCGCTCTCCTGGATCATCTGCACCCACTGCTTGTGGAAAGCCTTGGACTGGGCGGTGTTCATGGCGGCCGACAATTTACCGTCGGCCGACACGTTCAGGTCCTTCTGATCGAAATTGGCGTAGGCCGACAGGAACCCCGGGTGTATGGTCGCCCAGGAGCGCGAGCCGCGCACACCAATGCCGTAGACGCCGCCGCCGACATCCTTGGTGAGCTTGGCGGCAGCGGCCACCATCTCGTCCATATTGCCGGGAACCTTGACGCCCGCCTTGTCGAACATCGCCTTGTTGTAGGTGATGTTGTTCTGCTCGAACCCCCACGGAATGCACCACTGCTTGGCGTCTTCCGATCCCAAAGCTCCGCCCGGCTTGCCGTTCCAGGCGCAGGAATTCTTGACGCCTGGCAGGAAGTCGTCCCAAGCATAGTTCGGGTTGGTCTTGGCCGGATCCTTGATCCATTCGTTGAGGTCGGTGATCCAGCCGGCTGGGCCATAGGTCCAGGTCATGTACGCGCCGGTCATGAAGGCATCATATTCGGGCGAGCTCGCCGACAATGCGGCCGTCACCTTGTCGAAATAGACGTCTTCGGGGAATACGTCGTAGACGACGTTCATGCCGGTCAGCTTCTTGAAGTTCTCAAGATTGGCGATCATGGCGTCGGCATAGGGATGCTTGTTGAGCAAGAGCTTGATGGTCTTGCCCTTATGCGCCTGCCAGTCGAAGTCGGCGGCAAGCGCGCGGGTCTGGCCGAGGTTGAGCAGCGAGCCGGCGGTGCCGGCGGCGAGACCCATGGCACCCAGGCCCTTGATCAGTCCACGACGGTCGACTTGTCCGCGCAGGAAGGCATCTATCAGGTCTTTCTCTTTCTCATGCATTTCGTCTTCTCCTCCACAGGGTAGTTTCAACTGGACTGTTGCCGGCTACCCGACCGGCGTCTCTTCCACGAGCGATCGCGCCGTGCGCTCGTCCGTTATCAGGCCCTTGAGATAGCGCCCCTCCAGCACCGACTTGATGGCGCGAACCTTAATCCTGCCGCCGGCGACGGCGACAATCCGGCGGCTGGCGATATCCTCGCGCGCCAGTGCCAGCGCCCGGTTGGAAACGGTCGTCGCCACTGCCTTGCCGGCCTCGTCAAAGAAATGGCCGAGCAATTCGCCGACACCGCCATTGCGACGGATCTCCTCCATCTCGCCCTTCTCGATCATGCCGGTGGCGACAAGCGAAGCCTCGCGTTCGGCGGTGCCGATGCCCGCAAACAACAGGTCGGCGGATCTGGCGAGATCGAAGACCTCACTAATGCCCTTCTGGCCCAGCAGCACGATGCGGTCCTCCGCCGTGTTGGCGAACATCGGCACCGGCATCACATAGGCTTCGGCACCGGTGCGTTCGGCGAGACGGTGGATGACATCATGCGGGTTGGCCGAGAATTTCCGCGTCAGGCCACCAAGCAGCGAGACGAAACGGATGCGGTCGGTGGTGGTACGCGGCAGATATTCCACGCAGGCCGCGAGCGTGCGGCCATGGCCGACGCCGATCAGCGCCTGCTCGCCGCGCTCGATCTCGCGCTTGAGGAACTGCGCGCCGGCGATGCCGAGCGCCTTGAGCGGCAGATCCTCGGAATCGAAATCCGGGACCACCTCGCAATAGTCGAGGCCGTAGCGGCGGGACAATTCGTCCTCGAGCTCGACGCATTCCGACACTTCGCCGTCGATATAGACCTTCACCAGGCCTTCCTGGTTGGCCTTGGTGATGAGGCGGTGCGCCTTGAGGCTGGTCAGCCCCAGCCGCTTGGCGACCTCGGACTGGGTCAGGCCGCCGGCGTAATGAAGCCACGCAGCCCGCGCCGCCATGCTGGCATCATCGTCCCGCAAAAGGCCGTTTCCAAAACCAACCACGTTTCCGTCCCGGTGATATTTTTATCAGTTGCTGCAAAATTTTTCACACGGATC
This sequence comes from Mesorhizobium sp. BR-1-1-10, assembly GCF_020165595.1. Lineage (NCBI taxonomy): Bacteria > Pseudomonadati > Pseudomonadota > Alphaproteobacteria > Hyphomicrobiales > Phyllobacteriaceae > Mesorhizobium > Mesorhizobium sp. BR-1-1-10. The sequence goes on from NZ_JAIUIL010000007.1 coordinate 217,436, forward strand.
GGCCGAAGTCAAGCGCCACCTTCAAATCGCGTGGCGTTTGGTCCGCTGCCGCGCGACGGTTCGGCCGGGAACCTCAGGAGGGCAAAAAGGTTCTTACATCGACAGCCCGAGGTCGCGACGTACCGGCCAGCCGCAAGCAACGTCGCAGCGAGGGCGCCGAAATCCTGGGAAAAAATGGAGGGCGGAGCACCAGCGCCGCCCTGACAGGGCGATGTTCGAGCCGCTTTGCTGCGATATGCCACTTCATCCGACATGGCCCGATCTTGTCGCCCGGTTGCTGCTTGCGCTGCTGGCTGGTTTCCTCATCGGCCTGAACCGGGAAGCGCGCGGCCACACCGCCGGGCTTCGCACGACCATCCTGGTCGCCCTGGCGGCCGCTGTGGCCATGATCCAGGCCAACATACTGCTTGATACCACGGGCAAGGGAATGGACTTCTTCGCCAGCATGGACGTGCTGCGTCTGCCGCTTGGCGTGCTGACCGGCGTCGGCTTCATCGGCGGCGGCGCCATCCTTCGGCGCGGCGATCTCGTGACTGGAATCACCACCGCGGCCACCATGTGGATCATGACGATGATCGGACTTGCCGTTGGCGGCGGCCAGTTTGGTCTTGCGGCAATTGCGACCGTGCTGACGCTACTGACACTTCAGGTGTTGAAATGGGTCGACCTCAAGTTGCCGCGCGATCACCATGCGATCCTGTCGGTTTCCTGGGCAAAAGAATCCCCACCTGACCTTCCGGAGATGGTGCGGCCGCTCGGCTACGGCGCGCGCCTTGCCAAGATCGAGCATGATCCCGGCCGCGACCGCTTCGTGTACTCGTTCAATCTCGAATGGAGGCAGTCCGACGCCGCCGAACCCTCGACGGAAATCCTGGCGCTGGTCGCGCGCGAATGCGAGATCGAGCGATTCGAGTTCATCGGCGAGAAGGCGTCCTGAAGAGCAATTTTTCCGCCCCGGGGACGCGGCAGATACCGCGGGTCGCCTGCCCGGGAGGTCAATCGAAGAGAAAGGTTACTGCAAGGTCCGTGCGGCGGACGGCACGGAATGGCCATGTGCCATGCCGGCATCGGCATCACCCTCGCTGAGCGAACGATCGAGGCCCGTCGCCACCACCGAGACCCTGAAGCGGCCTTCCATGCTCTTGTCGAAGATGGCGCCGACGATGATGTCGGCGTCCTCATAGACCTCTTCACGGATGCGCGTGGCCGCCTCGTCGACCTCGAACAGGGTCATGTCCCGGCCGCCCGAAATCGACACCAGCACGCCCTTGGCGCCCTTCATCGACATTTCGTCGAGCAGCGGATTGGCGATCGCGGCTTCCGCCGCCTTCATCGCCCGGCCGTCGCCCGAAGCCTCGCCGGTTCCCATCATGGCGCGGCCCATGCCGCGCATCACCGATTTGACGTCGGCGAAGTCGAGATTGATCAGGCCTTCCTTGACGATGAGGTCGGTGATGCAGCTGACGCCGGAATAAAGCACCCTGTCGGCGATGACGAAGGCATCGGCAAAAGTGGTCTTGGCATCGGCGATCCGGAACAGGTTCTGGTTGGGAATCACGATCACGGTGTCGGCGGCCTCGCGCAGCCGCTCGATGCCCTCTTCGGCCATCTGCATGCGGCGCCTGCCCTCGAAGGTGAACGGCTTGGTGACGACGCCGACCGTCAGGATGCCGGCCTTGCGCGCCGCCTGGGCGATGATCGGGGCCGCACCGGTTCCGGTGCCGCCGCCCATGCCGGCAGTGACGAAACACATGTGGGTGCCGGCCAAATGATCCATGATCTCGTCCAGCGATTCTTCGGCCGCGGCACGGCCGATCTCGGGCAACGAGCCGGCGCCAAGGCCTTCCGTGACGTGCGCGCCAAGCTGGATCAACCGCGTCGCCTTCGACATGGTCAGCGCCTGGGCATCGGTGTTGGCGGCAATGAACTCGGTTCCCTGAAGCTGTTCCACGATCATGTTGTTGATCGCGTTGCCGCCACCGCCGCCGACGCCGATCACGGTGATCTTGGGTCTCATCTCGGAGATTTCCGGCTTCTTGAACTCGGCCATGCCTGCTTCTCCTTCGCCAATTGCGCGCGCTTCACGACCCACAAGCAGACTGCCCGCAAGACATTGCAATCGAGCGGCATGACGCGAATCAGTCCGTTCGGATGGGTACCCCAAAAAGCCAGAGAGCGGCCGGACGTGCAAGTGCGTGAAGGTCAAGTTTTGTGATGAAGAGGCCGACCTTCGAGAACGACTGTCCGGTTTCGGACGATCGCGATAATGTCGTCGTGGATCAGGCACCAAGCGGATGCCTGCGACGGATGCCTAGAACTCGCATTTGCCGAGGCCATCGATGGCTGAGCGAGATTCCTACGGACTTAATCAGCAAGCAAGGCCGAGGGGATATATGCGCCCTCCTGACCCAAAGGTATGAAAGAATTGTCCAGTTTGCCATCAATGAGAGTGCGACAGCCGGGGAGAGTGCGACAGCCGGGATCGCGACGCGGATTTTTGCGGCGATGAAACGCCCCGTCGACCACGGCGCCATGGCCGTCTCAGGCTATACCGTTCCTTGGCATACAGCGGCAGGAACACCAGTCGCCCTCCATGTCTCGTCGTCGCGGCCGGTACGCGACGTGCACGTCGTGCGGCTCGACACGCAAGCGGCCGAGCCGATGGGCTGGCGCGTCGAGCCGACGGGAAATGCCGTGTCCCGTCGCGATTTCGATCACGGATCCTTCCTCAGGGTCGCGGCGGCGGAACTTGCCAAGGCCACCGAGATCGAAGGCGTCGCCTTCGAAGTATACTTGACCCGCAACGATGGCGCCCGCGTGCTGTTCGAAAGCGGAAACCTGCGCCTCGGCTTGCAGGACGGGCGGCTGATATCAGGCGACGACGGCAACTCGCCCGATAGCGACGTGGTCTTGCCGGCAAACACCTGGCTCAAGGTCGAGATTTCGTCGAACGACGGCGCGACCGTGCTGCGGATCGATTCGGACGATCTCCTGTCGCCGTTTCGCCTGGATCGTCGATTCGACCTGCCGTGGCGGCTCCTGACCGGTGACATGGTCTTCGGCACCAGCACGGCAAACGATGTCAGGTCGCTCAACGCGAAATTCTCGACGATCTCGCTGCAAACCGCGGCTGGCCGTATCGCCTGGACGTTTCCGACCCTGCTGCCGAGAGGCCCGCTCGCCTCGACAGGCACCGATCGCGTCCTCTTCCTGGAAACGGTCAACCAGCCCGCCTTCTGCATGACCTCGCGCCGCTGGGACGGGTCGAGTTTCGACCCCCGGCTGGTGCCGTCGCATTACGACGCCGTGCATTGCCACGACGACGACATGGAGGCGTTGCAGTGGCCGGCCTCATACCAATTGCAGGTTCCCGCCGAGGCGCCCGCCGGGGTCTATGCCTTCGAGGTCGGTCACGATGAAGGATCGGAGCGTATCGTCTTCTTCATCACTTCGTCGGAGCGCCGGGCGCCGTTGTTGTTCCTGGTGCCGACGGCCACCTATCTCGCTTACGCGGACGAATTCCTGCCGGCGCATCTCTACGAATGGATGTGCGAAGATCGCGGCCATCGCTTCGCGATCGATAACAATCTGAAGTCGCTCTACGACTATCACAGCGACCTCAGCGGCGTGTCGATCTGTTCCACCAGGAAGCCCAAGGCGACGCTGCGTGACGACTACAAGTATCCGCTCTGCGGCTGCCCGCACAATCTGCCGGTCGACCTGCATTTTCTACGCTTCTGCCACAACAATGATATCGCCTTCGATCTCATCACCGACCGCGACCTGCACGAACTGGGTCTTGCCGGCCTGCAGGAGTATCAGGCGGTCATCACCGGCAGCCATCCCGAATACATGTCGGTCGAGATGGAGCATGCGCTGCGCCAATTCGCGGCGGCGGGCGGCAGCATCGCCTATCTCGGCGGCAATGGCTTTGCCGGCAAGGTGGCGTTCCAGGACGATCTGATGGAATTGCGCCGCTCGCCGCTCGAGGCGGGCCGGACCTGGGACGGCCCCATCGCCGAACAGTCACTGTCGATTACCAACCAGCCGGGAGGCTACCTGCGCGCCAGCGGGCGCGGCGAGTTCTCGCTGACCGGCGTCGCCATCTCGCTGATGGGTTTCGATGGCGCGCGGCCTTTCACGCGTACGCCGGAAAGCCGTCAGCCCTCGGCCGCGTGGTTGTTCGACGGCGTCACCAGCGAGACCTTCGGCGACGAGGGCATCGTGCTTGGCGGCGCCGCCGGCTACGAGGTCGATGCCACCGACCCGCATCTGGGCACATCCCCCGACACCATGGTCATTGCCCGTGCGACCGGGTTCCCGGACAGCTTCGTCCATGACGCGACGCGCTGGTACGAAGGAGGTGACAGAGAGCGCGACGAGCGCCGCTGCGCGGAGATGACGCTGCGCCATCTGCCCTCGGGCGGCCTGATCTTCTGCGCGAGTTCGGTCGCCTGGTGCGGCGCCTTGCCCGCGGGCGATGCCATGAACGACGTCGGCCGGATCACCAGGAATTTGCTGACGCATCTGGCGCTGGAAAAGAGCGGGCCGGCCCCGGATCGATAGCCGGAAAAGAAGGCAGCCCGCCGCACCGCGCCGGCTCCGGCGGTTGGCTTGCCGCGCAACGACCGAAGCGTCTATCATGCCTGATCAATCGGCGGCTTGGGTGTTCCCGCCGTGCCGGGCCTAAGCTTTGTCCGCGGCGCGTGTCGTCAGGTCATTTTCAGAACGGATGAAGGTGCGCCCCGCCAATGGCCGGCAGAACACATTTCGGTTTGACCGCCGTCGACACCGTGCCCTTGCACGAGAAGGTCTATCTGGAGCTTGTGCGAGCCCTGATGTCGGGCCAATTCCTGCCCGGCCAGAAGCTGACCTCGCGCAAGCTCGCCAGGGAACTCGGCACCAGCGACATGCCGGTGCGCAGTGCCTTCATGCGGCTGCAGGCATTGCGTGCACTGAGCCCGATGCCGAATGGCAGCGTCGAGGTGCCGGTGATCTCGGCCGAGCGATTCTCGCAATTGACCGCCGTGCGCACACTGCTCGAAGGCCCGGCGACCGAGCTTGCGACGAAACTGATCAACGGCAACAATCTGCGGGCGATCCGACGCCATTGCACAGAACTGACCCTGACGGCCCGCAAAGGCGATATCGGCGACTATCTCAGGAAGAACCACGATTTTAAGTTCTCGATCTATCGCCATTGCGGCAACGAGCAGATGATCTTCCTGATCGAGACGGTGTGGATGCAGGTCGGCCCGTTTCTCAGAAACCTCGCCGTGGGATTCGAGGACGACCTCTCCTCCATCCTGGACATCGACTATCACGAGGAAGTCGTTGCCGCGATCGAGGCGCAGGACGGTGCGCGAGCGCGGGCGGCCATCGTTCGCGACATCGACGAGGGTGCTGCCCACATCCTGCGGCAGGTCAGATTCCCGGAAGCGAGGAGCTAGGCCGGTGTCTCCTGGACCCCAGATGCCGCTTGGCTTTCCCTTGCCTTGTCGCTATGTTGCGATCGCAGATCGCGCAATTGGTTCCTGAAATGCCTCCCGACATACCGGCTAATGACTTGAAAAAATGAAGGAAACTTTTCCGACCGATGTCGGAGATGCCTTCATGAACTCATCAGCCGCTTTGTCGTAAAAATAGGGTGCTCGCCTCAGACGCGACACCGCAGGGAACCAGAGGTTTGAAATTGAGCGATGCAATTGCGGACGTTTTGAACTGGCTTGAAAGCCGAAGCGACATCCAGAGCCTGAGGGCCGCGGTGTGCGACCTCAACGGCATCATGCGGGGAAAACGCATCCCCGTCGAGCAGGCCCGCAAGGCACTGGAGGGCAAGCTGCGCATGCCCTACTCGCTGATCGGGCTCGATGTCTGGGGCGAGGACATCGAAGGCAACAGCCTGGTCTTCTCGACCGGCGATGCCGATGGCCTTTGCCAATGGACGGGTCGCGGCATTCTGCCGGTGGAATGGACGGCGCATCCGACGGCGCTCGTCCCGCTCTGGCTCGCCGATGAGAGCGGAGCGCCCTATCTCGGCGACCCCCGGCGGGCACTGGCTCGCATCCTCGGTCGCTACAAGGCGCTCGGCCTGACGCCTGTCGCGGCGACCGAACTCGAATTCTACCTGGTCGATCCGCAATCGCAGCGGCCGGTCGGACCGGTCTCACCGGTCACCGGGCGGCGTCTCGATTCCGACGCGGCGCTGTCGATCGACGAGATCGACGATTTCGAAGCCTTCATCCACGACATCTATGAAGCCTGCCGGGCGCAAGGCATTCCCGTCGACACGGCAATCGCCGAAAACGGCGTCGGCCAGTTCGAGATCAACCTGAACCATGTCGCCGACGCCTTGCGGGCGGCCGACGATGCGGTGTTGTTCAAGCGCACGGTGAAGGGCATTGCCCGCAAACACGGCTTTGCCGCCTGCTTCATGGCCAAGCCCTATGGCGATCGCGCCGGCAACGGCTTCCATGTCCATTTCAGCCTGGTCGATGCCGATGGGCGCAACGTATTCGACGACGGCACCGACCAGGGTTCCGACACCATGCGGCACGCGGTCGGCGGGCTGCTGGCGGCGATGGCCGAAAGCACGCTGGTGTTCGCGCCGCACTTCAATTCCTACCGCAGGCTGCGCCCGAGATCCTACGCGCCGACCGCGGTCGCCTGGGGTTACGAGAACCGCATGGTCGCGATCCGCATCCCCGGCGGCCCGACCGGCGCGCGCCGCATCGAACATCGCGTCTCGGGAGCCGACGCCAACCCCTATCTCGTGCTTGCCGCCATACTGGGCGCCGCGCTGATCGGCATCGAGAAGCAGATGTCGCCAGGCGACCCGGCGGGGAGTGACGGGCAAGGCGTTGCCCCGGCCAAATTGCCGCCGGACTGGGCGTCGGCGATTGCAACCTTTGAAGGCGGGACGCATGTGGCGGAGATCTTCCCGGCGATTCTGCGCGACTCCTTCGTCGCCTGCAAACGCCAGGAATTGAATACGTTTGCCCTCAACGTCAGCGATTTCGAGATCGAGACCTATCTCGAAAGCGTCTGAGGCCTTTACGACGAGCGCTCGGCCTTCAGCACCGTGACCGCCGCCTCGCTGTTGTGAACGTAGTCGTTGGCGTCGGGCTGCTTCTGTACCAGCAGGATGAACAGAAGGTCGGTCAGCGTCAGCTGCGCGTCGCGCGCGGTGATGGAGGAAGAGCGCGCGCGTTCCTCGTCGGCGAGGGTGTAGAGGCGGATGTCGGCGACGCGGCTCAGCGGATTGTCGTGCAGGCCGGTGACGGCGATCACCGTCGTGCCACGCTTGCTGGCAAGCTCCGCGATACGCAAGGTTTCGATGCTGGCGCCGGAATAGGACAGCGCGAACAGCACATCGTCAGGCCCGAGCGTCGAGGCGTTGGCCATCTGGATGTGGCTGTCGCTGTCATGCAGCACATTGCGGCCGAGCTTCATCAGCTTGTATGAAAAATCGCGCGCCACCAGCGAGGAGGCGCCGACGCCGACCAGATGGATGCGCCGCGCGCCATCAAGCAGGTCCAGCGTCCTGGAGAGGATTCGCTCGCTGTTGGCGGCGACGGTCTGCTGCATCGACAGCAGCTTGCTGCCGATCAGTTTCTTCAGGATGACCGGAAAACCGTCACCCACCTCGATCGAGCCGTGGATGACGCCGGCCGGCACCTGCCAATCCTGCGCCTTGGCCTCGCTGACGGCGAGCTTGAGCTCCTGGTAGCTGGCATAGCCGAGCTTCTGGCTGAACTTGACGACGCTAGACTGGCTGCGGCCGATCTCGGCCGCAAGTGCCGCCGTCGACAGCCGCAGCATCTGGTCGGGATTGTCGATGATATAACGGCCGATCTCGCGATCGCCGGGCGCCATGCCGTCGAGCTCGGCACTGATCCTGCTTAAGACGGACACGGAAACCCCTCGCTCTTCACTGCAAGACGAGGAATAAATTATTCCAATTTTGATTGACAGCCAAGAACGCAGAATTAATTCTCGACCGACCCGAGGTCATCGCTCGGGATCCCGGGTAGGCCACCGGACGTGGCCGTCAAGGTTTCAGCCATGGACAGATTGCGGATCGTAGGCGGACAGAGACTGGAAGGCGCGGTCACCATATCGGGCGCCAAGAATGCCGCTTTGCCGCAGATCGCGGCCGCTCTTCTCAGCCCCTGCCCGCTGGAACTGACCAACCTGCCCGATGTGACCGACGTCGAAAACATGCTCGGCGTGGTGCGACTTCACGGCGCCGAAATCACCCGGTCCGCCCATGCCGCCACAATCGACACAAGTACCGCCGTTTCCAAGGAGACCTCCTACGACACGGTACGGAAAATGCGGGCGACGGTGCTCGTCCTGGCGCCGTTGCTGGCGCGGTTCGGCCATGCCCGGGTTTCGCTGCCGGGCGGCTGCGCGATCGGCGCGCGGCCGGTCGACATGCATGTCGCCGCACTCGCCGCGCTTGGCGCCAGGATCGCCGTCGAGAACGGCCTGATCGTCGCCTCGGCCCCGAACGGGCTGACCGGCACGCGCATCGTGCTCCCCTCGCCATCGGTCGGGGCGACGGAAACCGCCATGATGGCGGCGACCGCGGCCAAGGGCGAAACCGAGATCCTGAACGCGGCGCGCGAGCCGGAAGTGGCCGATCTCGCCGCCTGCCTCGTTGCCATGGGCGCGCGCATCGAAGGCGCCGGCACGCACCGTATCCTGATCGCGGGCGACACCAGCTGGCACGCCGCCAGGCACGACATCATCCCCGACCGCATCGAGGCCGGCACTTATGCCATCGCGGCCGCCATCACCGGCGGCCAGCTCGAACTGACGCACGCCCGGCTCGAGCACATGGCCTCGGTGGTGCAATTGCTGGAGGCGACCGGCGTCAGCGTCTGGCCAGGCGACCGCGGTCTGATCGTCTCGCGCGACCGGCCGCTCAAGGCCGCGGATCTGACGACGGAACCCTATCCGGGCTTTCCGACCGACCTGCAGGCGCAATTCATGGCGCTGATGTGCTGCGCCCAGGGTGCGTCGCTGCTGCGCGAAACCATCTTCGAGAACCGCTTCATGCATGTGCCCGAACTGATGCGGCTCGGCGCCAACATCAAGCTGCAAGGCACCATGGCGCTGGTGCGCGGCGGCGAGAAATTGCACGGCGCGCAGGTGATGGCCACCGATCTGCGGGCTTCGGTGTCGCTGGTGCTGGCGGCGCTGGTCTGTGAAGGCGAGACGACAATCAACCGCGTCTATCACCTCGACCGCGGCTACGAGCAGCTGGACCGCAAGCTGCGCCTGTGCGGCGCCGATATCGAGCGGCTGGGCGCATGAATACCGAAGCGGATTATTTTCTCGGCGTCGACGGCGGCGGCACCGGTTGCCGCGCCCGTCTCGAGGACGCGCAAGGCACGGTGCTGGGACAGGGCCTGTCGGGGCCGGCGACGACGCGGCTCGGCATCGAGGCAGCCTGGACCTCCATCGCGAAAGCTTTCGGCGCGGCGATCGAGGAAGCAGGTTTCGCGCCAGCCGAAACCGCCAAGATCCATGCCGGCATCGGCCTTGCCGGCATCGGCCGCAAAGGCGCGCTTGAGGCGTTGCGGGCAATCGCGCATCCCTTTGCCAGCATCGACTTCGTCAGCGACGGCATCGGTGCCTGCCTTGGCGCGCATTCCGGCCGGGACGGCGCCATCGTCATCGCCGGGACCGGCTCGATCGGCCTCGGCTTCGTCGAGGGCCGCGACCTGCGCGCCGGCGGCTACGGGTTTCCGATCTCCGACGAGGGCAGCGGCGCCGACCTTGGATTGAAAGCCGTGCAACTGGCATTGCGCGCCCATGACGGCCGCCACGAGCGCACGGCGCTGCTGGCGGAGGTCATGCAGCGCTTCGCGGGCGACCCCATGGAGGCTGTCGCCTGGATGGACCGCGCCAGCGCCACGGACTATGCCGCGCTTGCACCCATGGTGATGCGCCATGCCGACCAGGGGGATCCCGTTGGGCGCCGCATCGTGCAAGGTGCCGCCGAACAGATCGACACGCTGGTGCGGGTATTGTTCGAAAAAGGCGCGCTGCGCGTGACGTTGCTGGGCGGCCTCGCCAGCCCGCTGGAGCCCTGGCTTTCTCCCGATGTGCGCCGCCGCCTGAAGCCCGCCGACGGCGACGCCGTATCCGGCGCGATCATTCTTGCCAAGCGTTCGGTTTGCAAGGGATAGCCAGCACGGGCAGGAATAAAATATTCCAAATCTCTGTTGACGATGTGAATATCAAATTCTAAAAAGTTAACAAAGAAAAACTGCGATGACAGACCCAAGGTCCGTCTGCACTGGTTGCCAGTCGAGCGATGCCGGGCGCCGTGTGGCAGAACTTTTGAAAGCGCTGGGATGACCGAGCAAGGGTTGATGTCTGAGCTGGATCGCTTGGTTTCCGAGGGTCGGAACCCAAGGACCGTCGACATCGATCTGCTGCCGACCCTCGACGTGCTGCGCAGGATCAATGACGAGGACAAGATCGTCCCAGCGGCCGTCGAAAAGGTGCTGCCCGAGATTGCCGCCGCGGTGGACCGGATCGTGCTTGCCTTCGAGAGGGGCGCACGCCTCATCTACATGGGCGCCGGCACCAGCGGTCGGCTTGGCGTGCTCGACGCTTCGGAATGCCAGCCGACATTCGGCGTGCCCGAAGGCATGGTGGTCGGCCTGATTGCCGGCGGGTCCGACGCGCTGGTGCGCTCGCTCGAAGGCGCCGAGGATGACCCGAAGACGGGCGCCAAGGCCTTGCAGGGGATCGGACTCACACCCGACGACGTGGTGGTCGGCATCGCGGTCAGCGGACGCACGCCCTATGTCATCGGCGGGCTGACCCATGCCAGGCAGATCGGCGCAACGACGGTCGCCCTCTCCTGCAATCCGGCATCCACCATTGCCGGTATCGCCGACATCGCGATCTCGCCCGTCGTCGGCCCCGAAGTGCTCACCGGCTCGACCCGGCTGAAATCGGGAACCGCGCAGAAGCTGGTGCTCAACATGCTGACCACGGCCTCGATGATCCGGATCGGCAAGAGCTACCAGAATCTGATGGTCGACCTGAACCCATCGAACAGGAAGCTGGTGGCCCGGGCGATCAGGATGGTCATGCAGACGACCGGCTGTACCGCGCCGCAGGCGCGGCAGGCGCTCGACCGGACCGGCAAGGACGTCAAGTTGGCGATCCTGGTGACCATCACCGGCCTCGACGTGGACGCGGCGCGGGCCGCTTTGTCCAGGGCCGGAGGGTTCCTGCGAAAGGCGATCGGCGACGAAGCAACCTGAAGCCACTTTAGACAAGACGGCGTCAAGCCGCATAGACTGGGCCGACACTCCATAGCATGTGTGCCTTGGAAGCGGTCCTCGGAAACTGCAAGGCACCGAGTTCAATAATGGGAGACGAGAATGGTTCATCTTACAAGAAGGCTGCTTTCGGGCATCACCCTTGCCGCGATGCTCGGCATCGCGACGGTTTCGGCGCAGGCGGCGACGCTGCACATGGCCTGGTCCCAGGACGCCACCGGGCTTGATCCGCACAAGCAGACGGCCTTTTCCTCGCTGCGGCTTTTGGAGCTGATCTATGAGCCGCTGGTGCGCGTCGACGCCAGCCTGCGGATCATTCCCGCCATCGCCTCCTCCTGGGAGTTTTCGAAGGACGGCAAGGGGCTGACCTTCAAGCTCGATCCCAAGGCGAAATTCCAGGACGGCACCGCCGTGACATCCGCCGACGTCAAGGCGTCGTTCGAGCGCATTCTCGACGAGAAGACCGGTGCCGCTGCCCGCGCCAACTTCCTGTCGATCGCCAGCATCGACACGCCGGATGCGGCGACCGTCGTGTTCCACCTGTCGCAGGCCGACGCGCCTATCCTGACGGCGATGAGCGACGTCAACGCGGCCATCGTTCCGGTGGCCGAGATCAAGGCCGGCTCGATCGGCACCAGGACGGTCGGTTCGGGCCCGTTCAAGCTCGACAAGTGGGATCCCAACGCCAAGGAAGTCTTGAGCGCCAACAAGAACTGGGCCGGCGGCGCGACCGGCGTCGACGGCATCGAGATCAGCGTGCTGCCCGACGAGGCGGCGATCCTCGCCGCCATGCGCACCAAGCAGATCGATTTCGCGCTGCTGAATGACCCGCTCGTCGCCACGCTGGTGCCGAAGGAAGCCAACTTGCAATTGAACCGCGTGCCGGTGCTGGCCTACAACGTGCTGCAGCTCAACCCGTCGCGGAAGCCGATGACCGAGCTCAAGGTGCGCCAGGCGATCTCCTGCGCCATCGACCGGCAGGAGGTGCTGGACACCGCCGCGCTGGGCGAAGGCAAGGTCACCGGACCGCTGACCATCCCGGCGCTGGCCACCGATCCCAGCCAGTTGTTCTGCTACAAGCGCGATGTCGAAAGGGCCAAGAAGCTGATGGCCGAGGCCGGCTTTGCCGACGGCTTTTCGGCGACCGTGATCGGCGCCACGGGCGAGCCGCCGACGGCAGCCGCGGAAGCCCAGGTCATCCAGTCGCAGCTCGCCGAAATCGGCGTCAAACTCGATATCAAGATGATGGAGCTCAACGTCTATGTCGACGCCTGGCTGAAGGGCGATTTCGACATGGCGATCGCGCTCAATGGCGGCCGGGCCGACCCCTATACCATGTACAACCGCTACTGGACCAAATCAGGCAATCTGCAAAAGGTGGCGAACTACATCGACGACACGCTCGACAGCCTGATGCAGCAGGGCCGCGCAGAGACCGATCCGGCCAAACGCAAAGCGATCTTCGCCGAATTCGAGAAGCACCTCGCCGAAATGTCGCCGTGGATCTGGCTCTACACCTCCTATAGCTATACGGCGCAACAGAAGAACATATCCGGGTTCGTGCCGACCCCGACCGGCACGCTGTTCAGCCTGAGCAAGGTGACGATCCAGTAGCTTCGGCAATGGGACGAGAGGTCTTCCTGGCGTGAACTATCTCCTGCGACGGCTGGCGACGTTTCCTCTCGTGCTGCTTGGCGTGTCCATCCTGGTCTTCGTCGCGATCCGGATGGTGCCCGGCGATTCGATCACGGCGATGCTGGGCACCGAGGCCGGCCTGCTGACGCCGGCACAACGGGATTCGCTCGCCGCCTATTTCGGCATCGACCAGCCCTGGTTCGTCCAATACTGGCGCTGGATCGGCGGCATCCTGCACGGCAATTTCGGCATATCCGTCACCTATGGCAGGCCGGTTCTCGACGTCATCCTCGAGCGCTTCCCGCTGACCTTGGAGCTGGCGCTCCTCTCTATGATCATCGCCCTCCTGGTCGGCATGCCGGCGGGAATCTACGCCGCCACCCACAGCGAGAAGCTGTCCGACCTCGGTGTGCGCGTCGTCGCCATGATCGGCCAGTCGACGCCGAGCTTCGTGCTTGGCCTGTTGATCATCTACACGCTGTCGGCGGGCTTCGGCGTGCTGCCGGCGATGGGCGAATTCGTGCCGATCTGGCAGGATCCCTTGCGCAATCTCAGCCAGTTGATCCTGCCCGCCATCACGCTCGGCTTTGCCTTCGCGGCATCGGTCACCCGCATTGCGCGCTCGGCAATGCTCGACGTGTTGAGCGACGATTATGTGCGCACCGCGCGCAGCAAGGGCGCTTCGGCGCGCAGCGTCATCTGGCGGCACGCTTTGCCCAATGCACTGATCCCGGTGGTGACGCTGAGCGGCATAGAATTCGGCTACCTCCTGGGCGGCGCCGTCATCGTCGAACAGATCTACGCCCTGCCCGGCCTCGGACGCATGGTGCTCGACGCGATCCTGCAGCGCGATTACGCGCTGGTGCAGGGCAGCGTGCTGTTCATCGCCTTCAACTTCATGATCGTCAATCTCCTGGTCGACCTCGCCTATGTCGCGCTCGATCCGCGCATCCGGCTGGGGGAACAGTGATGCGCATCCTGCGTGCCATCTTCGGCCATGGCAGCGGCCGCATCGGCGGCGTCATCGTGTGCGTCTATCTGCTGCTTGCCATCCTCGGCCTGCTCGGGCTGACGCCGCACAATCCGATCACGCAGTACCGTATCGACCGGCTGCATGCGCCCAGCGCCGCCTACTGGATGGGCACCGACCTGTTCGGCCGCGACGTCGCCAGCCGCCTGATGGCGGGCATCGGCCAGTCGTTCACGGTCGCCTTCTTCTCGGTGGCCTTCGCGGCGCTTGCCGGGACAGTCCTGGGGCTTGCCGCCGCGTGGCTCGGGCGCCGCTGGGACGGCGTCGTGATGCGGATCATGGACGTGCTGCTGGCCTTCCCGGCGATCCTTCTGGCACTGCTCATCGTCACCGTCGCCGGACCCGGCACCTGGACCAGCGTCGTTGCCATCGGCATCGTCTACACGCCGATCTTCACCCGCGTGGTGCGCGGCCCCGCGCTGTCGCTCAAGACACGCGAATTCGTCGACGCCGCGCTTACCTTCGGCAGCAGTTCAAGCTACATCGTCACGCGCCACCTGCTGCTCAACCTGGTGGCGCCGCTGACCGTGCAGGTGACGCTGGCACTGGCCTGGGCGCTGCTGACCGAAGCCGGCCTGAGTTTTCTCGGCCTCGGCACGCAGCCGCCCGCCGCGTCGCTCGGACTGATGCTGAGCGACAGCCGCAACCTGATGGAGACAGCACCCTGGCTGATGATCTTCCCGGGCCTGGCGATCATGATCAGCATTCTCGGCTTCAACCTTCTGGGCGACGCCTTGCGCGATATTCTCGACCCGAGGATGCGGAGCGCGTTCGCATGACCCCGCTCTTGTCGGTTTCGGACCTGCGCGTCGGCTTCGGCCGCGATCCCTTGGCCAACGAGGTGGTGCGCGGCGTCAGTTTCGATATCGCCGATGGCGAGACGCTGGCCATTGTCGGCGAAAGCGGCTCGGGCAAGTCGGTGACGGCGCTGTCCATCAACCGGCTCGTCGATTTCGGTGGCGGCCGCATCACTGGCGGCTCGATGAAGCTCAAGCGGGCCAATGGGACCATCTTCGAGTTGACGACCGCGACCGAACCGCAATTGACCGGCATTCGCGGCGCCGAGATCGGCATGATTTTTCAGGAACCGATGACCTCGCTCAACCCGGTGCTGACCATCGGCACCCAGATCGAGGAATCGTTCCGCCTGCATCGCGGCCTGACCGGCCGGCAGGCTACTGCGGCAGCCATGGACGCGCTCGACCGCGTGCGCATTCCCGATGCCGCGCGCCGGCTGAAATACACGCCCAACCAGCTGTCCGGCGGCATGCTGCAGCGGGTGATGATCGCCATTGCACTGGCCTGCAACCCGCGCCTGCTGATCGCCGACGAGCCGACGACGGCGCTCGACGTTACCGTGCAGGCACAGATCATGGCGCTGCTTGCCGAGCTGAAGCGCGAAAGCGGCATGTCCGTCATCTTCATCACCCACGATATCGGCCTGGTTGCCGGCATCGCCGACAAGGTGATGGTGATGCAGAACGGACAGGCCGTCGAACAGGGTGAGCTCAACCGGATCCTCGACAGCCCCCAGCATCCCTACACCCAGCATCTGCTGCACGCCGTGCCACATTTCGCCAGCGGTCGCGCGACGCGCTCGGATGGGCAACGTGACAACGGCGCGAGCGCCGAACCGGCCTTGAAGGTCGATGGCCTCGTGGTTCGGTTTCCCCTCAAGAGCAGTTTCTTCAGCCGCGCCACCGGCGCGGTGCATGCCGTCGACGGCGTCGATTTCGACCTGATGCACGGCGAGACGCTGGCCATCGTCGGCGAGAGCGGTTCGGGCAAATCCACTGCCGCCAAGGCGGTGCTGGGGCTTGTGCGGCCGGCGCGCGGCAGCTTCTCGGTCGGCGCCCGAGCGGCCTCGCCGAGGCGCAGCGCCAGGCCCATGCAGATGGTGTTCCAGAACCCTTATGCCTCTCTCAATCCAAGGCTGGCGATCGAGAGCATTCTGGCGGAACCCGTGATCGCCACCGGCGGCCGGGTGGATGCCGAAACGCGGGCCAGAATGGCGCGCCTGCTGGAACGCGTCGGCCTGCCCAAGAACAGCCTCGAGCGCTATCCGCATGAGTTCTCCGGTGGCCAGCGGCAAAGGCTGTGCATCGCCCGCGCGCTGATGCTCAACCCGTCCGTCGTGGTCCTCGATGAAGCAGTGTCGGCGCTCGATGTGTCGGTGCAGGCCAAGGTGCTGGAGCTGCTGGTCGACCTGCAGCGCGAGTTTGGGCTGGCCTATCTCTTCATCTCGCATGACATGGCGGTGGTCGAGCGGATCGCGCACCGCATCGCAGTCATCTATGCCGGCCAGATCGTCGAGATCGGCGACGCACAGTCTGTGCTGTCGAAGCCGAGACATTCCTATACGAAGAAGCTCATATCAGCCGTTCCGGCCATCGACCGGCGGCATGAGCGTTTCGAACTGGATACGCGCCAGGTGCCTTCGCTGGTGCGCCCGCCAGGGTTCGAGCCGGCGCCGGCGAAGTGGGAGCGGTTTGGGGTGGATCATATGGCGAGGGCGGAGGTGTGATGGACGGTGCACTGGGATATGCAAGGTCGGCGGGACAGCGCCCCCCTCTGGCCTGTCGGCCATCTCCCCCGCAAGGGGGGAGATTAGCAGCTTCGGCATCCCGCCCCTTCCTGCGACGTCGGCGATTGGCGAAAGCCGCTATTACGGCCAATCTCCCCCCTTGCGGGGGAGATGTCCGGCAGGACAGAGGGGGGTGCGAAGGATCGCCGACTTTTCCGTTTGACGACATGCCCACGTGCGGTGGCCGGCATTGAGCCCCCTTGCCCAGCTCTTCGATCGCGCGTTCCAACCGCTCGCAGCGGCAGTGGCGGCCAAGCGCATTCCCGGCGGCGTGCTCGGCCTCGTCGGTGGAAATGGCGAGCGCATCACCAGAGCGATCGGCTCCGCGCAGCTTGTGCCTAAAGTCAGGCCGATGACGGTTGAGACCTGGTTCGACCTGGCGTCGCTGACCAAGGTGATCTTTACCACGCCGCGTATCCTGGCGCTGGCGCAGGACGGCATCATCGATCTCGACGCGCCGCTGATTTCCCTGCTTCCCGACCTTCGCCAGTATGACGCGAACGCATGGGAGCGGGAGGTGACGTTTCGCCAGTGCCTCGGCCACCAGACGCCCTTCCCGGCCGTCGAGCCGATCTACACCTATGGGCGGGACCGCGAGCTGCTGCGCGCCTTCGTCCTGCAGCGCGAATGGCGGGCGCGCGACCCTGTCTATTCCGACATCAACTTCATCCTGCTCGGCTTTGCGATGGAGCGGCTGTCGGGCAAGAGCATCCGCGCCATGGAACCCGGCCCAGGCTTTGCCTGGTTCGCGGAACCCGATGCCGCCGCGGCGACCGAGGACTGCACCTGGCGCCATCGCGTGCTGTCCGGCGAGGTCCACGACGACAATTGCTCGGCGCTGCAGGGTGCGGGTCATGCCGGCCTGTTCGGCACAGCTGCTTCGGTGCTCGATTTCGCCTGGGGATTGCTGGACGGAACCGGCGCATCCGAACAATCGATCGCGCTGATGCGCGAGCCCCTGTCGGCCACCCGCACCCATGGCTGGGAGCGCCCTTACCAAGGCTGGTCCGGCGGTGCGCTGTGCGGTCCGGGAACGATCGGCCACACCGGCTTCACCGGCACAGGATTGTGGATCGACTTCGACAAGGGCAAGGCGTGGACCTTGCTTACCAACCGGATCCATCCGACGCGTCATTTCGACAGCGGCATCGTTCAGCTTCGGCAAGCGGTCGGCGACCTCATCAATGGAGCTCAATGATGGAACCAATCTGGGCCGTCGGCCTGATGACCGGCACGGTGCTTGACGGCAACATCGATGTCGCCCTGATCAAGACCGATGGCGAGCGGATAGACGATTTCGGCACTTACCGGCTGATGCCTTATCCCGCGTCGATCCGGTCGCTGCTGGAAGAGACGCTGGCGGCGGCGCGGGCCTGGAATTTCACCGGGCCGGAACCTGCGATTTTTCGCAAGGCCGAAGAGGCGCTGACGCGCGCGCAGTCGGCGGCGGTGAAGGAACTCGTGGAAGGTTACGGCATGACGATGGCCGAGATCGGGGTCGTCGGCTTTCACGGCCAGACCGTGCTGCATCGCGCGCCGCAGGTCGGACGGTTCGGCCAGACCCGGCAGCTCGGCGACGGCGAGCTCATGCATGCCATCCTCGGCACCAAGGTCGCCTACGATTTCCGCTCGGCCGACATGCGCGCCGGCGGACAAGGCGCGCCTTTGGCCGCTGCCTATCACACCGCGCTGATGCGCGGCGCCGGCGCCAGTGGCGAGGTGGCGGTGCTCAATCTCGGCGGCGTCGCCAACATCACCTGGTGGGACGGCGCCGACAATGTCATCGCCTTCGACACCGGCCCCGCCAATGCGCCGCTCAACGATTTCATCAAGTCGAAAGGGCTCGGCGAAATGGACCGCGACGGCGCGCTTGGCCGCGCGGGAAAGGTGGACGAAGCCCGGCTCGCCAAGCTGTTGCAGCATCCCTATCTGACCAAGGCCTATCCGAAATCCCTCGACCGTTTCGATTTCGGCGCGGCCATGGCCGACGGCCTGAGCGCCGAGGATGGCGCGGCCCTGCTCACCGCCTTCACCGCGTCCGCTGTCGGCAAGGCGCTCGACCTTCTGCCCAGCCGGCCGAAGAAGCTGGTGGTCAGCGGTGGCGGCCGCCACAATCCGACAATGATGGCGATGCTCGCCGGCCGCGCCGGCGTCGAGGTCGTGCTGGCCGAAAGCCTCGGCTGGAGCGGCGACGCGGTGGAGGCGGAGTGTTTTGCCTTCCTCGCGGTTCGCGTGCTGCGCGGCCTGCCGATCAGTTTCCCGAGCACGACGGGCGCGCCGCGGCCGATGCGTGGCGGAAAGCTGGCTGGCTGATCAGTCGACCAGTTTCTTCCGCAGGAAGATGCGGCTGCGGCCGACCGGGAAATCGGCCAGCGTCCCGAAAGGCTGGTAGCCTTGCCTCTGATAGACCTTGGCGGCGTTGGGATTGAATGTGTCGATCCAGGCGTTTTGGCAGCCGCGCGCCACGGCTTCGCGTTCGGCCGCGTCGAGCATCCGGCCTGCCATGTGCTGGCCGCGCAGCCTTTCGTCGACCCACAGCCACTGCACGTAGAGCCAGCCCCAGGCGGTGTAGCCTGAAATGCCGGCGACGATCGCCCCGATCTCGTCGCGCACGAACACCGCCAGCGCCTTCCTTTCGGACGCGCCGACATCGCCGTCGTTGAACGCCGTCAGCCGTTCGCTGAGAAAGGCGAGTTCTTCCGGCAGGGGATCGGCGGTCGTTTCAAGTGTCGTGTTCATGGCTTTCGCGATACTCACTTGGAAAGATCAAGAGGGACGGAAATCAGATGCGGCGATGCCATAGCGCTTGAGCTTGTCGTAGAACGTCTTGCGCGGCACGCCGAGCGCGTCGATGGCGCCGCGCACGTCGCCGCCATGGTCGCGCAGCGCGTCGCGGATGAGCTGCGCCTCGTAATGCCCGACCCGCTCCGGCAGTGCGGCGGCGGGCGCTGGCAATCGTGCGGGCGAGAACCTGGTTTCGTCATCGGGACCAAGACCGAGCGCGACGCGATCGGCGAAATGGGCGAGTTCGCGCACATTGCCCGGCCAGTCGTGCGACTGGAGATGATGGCTCACGGCGGCGTTCACCTTGGCGACAGGCCGGCCAAACCGTTTCGCCGCCTTGCCAAGGAAGTGGCCGAACAGCATCTCGATATCGCCGCGCCGCTCGCGCAGCGGCGGAATGCGCAGCGTCACCACGTTGAGGCGGAAATAGAGATCCTCGCGAAAACCGCCGCGCTGGTCCTGCCGGCTGAGATCGACCTTGGTCGCCGCGACGACCCGGAGATCGAGGCGCCTTGTTTCGTTCGAGCCGAGCGGGGTGAGGCTGCGCGTCTCCAGCACCCGCAACAGCTTGACCTGCAGGGCCGGCGGCATGGATTCGATCTCGTCGAGGAACAGCGTGCCGCCGCTGGAATGCTCTATGCTGCCGATCCGCCGTCGCTGCGCCCCGGTAAACGCGCCGGCCTCGTGCCCGAACAGCTCGCTTTCGATGACGGTCTCGGGCAGAGCGCCGCAGTTCAGTGCCACGAACGGCTTTGCACGCCGCCGGCCCCACCGGTGCAGGAGGTCGGCCACCACTTCCTTGCCGGTTCCGGTCTCGCCCTCCACCAGCACGTCGACGTCCATGTCGGCGATCTGGCGCAAGGTCTCGCGCAGCCGCCTTATGGCCGGCGCTTCGCCGATCAACGGCATGCCGTCCGCGGCAAGTGCGGCGGCTTCGCGGAGCCGCCGGTTTTCCATCACCAGCCGCCGCTTCTCCGATGCACGCTTCAGCGCCTCGACCAGACGCTCCCCCGCATAGGGTTTCGGAATGAAATCATAGACCCCGTCCTTGAGCGCGGCGACCGCAAGATCGACATCGCCATGCCCGGTGACCAGGATCACCGGCAAGTCGGGATCAACAGCCTTGACGCGGTCGAAGAGTTGCAGCCCATTCATGCCGGGCATGCGGATGTCGCTGACGACCACACCCTCGAAGTCCCTGTCGACGACACCAAGCGCTGCCTCGGCGGCGTCGAGCCCGATCACCGTGAAGCCGGCAAGTTCGAGCAGTTGCGTGGTGGCATGCAGCAGATCCGCATCGTCGTCGACAAGCGCGACCAGCCCCGATCCCTGCGTCATTCGATCCGCCTCAAGTCGATGGTAAAGGATGCGCCGCTGGCGGTGTCGGGGTCGAGCCGCAGCGTGCCGCCCAATTCCTGGGCGATCTCCTGCGAGATCACCAGGCCAAGGCCAAGCCCCTTCTCCTTGGTGGTCTGGAACGGCATGAACAGATTGGCGGCCGCGTCCGACTGGAGGCCGGGCCCATTGTCGCGCACCGAAATCAGCACGCGGTCGCCGCGTTCGGCGAGGTCGATCTCAATGCGGGGATCAGGCCGGTCCTTCATGGCGTCCAGCGCGTTCTGCAACAGGTTCACGAGGATCTGCTCCAGCCGGATGCGGCTTGCCATCACCAATGGCGATGCGGTGCCGCGCGGCTTGACGATGGTGACGCCGGAATCGCGGATGCGGCCGGACAGCAGCGACAGCGCGCCCTCGATCGCCTCGCGTACCGGCAAGGGCGAGGCAGCGACGCCAGGCCGTCGCGCAAAGGTGCGCAGCGTGTTGGTGATCGCGCCGATGCGCTCGGTCATCGAGACGATCGAGGTCAGGTTGCCGCTTGCCGGTTCGGTCTTGCCGGCCGCGATAACGCGGCCGGCATTCTCGGCATAGGTGCGGATGGCGGCGACCGGCTGATTGATCTCATGCGCCACGCCGGCGGCGATCTGGCCGAGGATGGAGAGCCGGTTGGCCTGGGCAAGATCGTCGCGCAGCCGGCGGACCTTGGCCTCGGCGTTTTCGCGCTCGGCGATTTCGCCGGCAAGGGCCGTGTTCGATCGCGTCAGTTCGGCGGTCCGGGAACTGACCCGGCTTTCGAGTTCGGCATTCATGCGCGCCAGCGCCTCCTGCCGCAGCCGGCGTGTGCGCCGGCGCCGGGTGAACACATAGGCAAGCAGCCCCATCAGCAGCAGCCCGAGCAGTGTCGTCAGGCGCGCCGTGTTGGCGGCGGCGGTCAATGCGGCATCGGCGGGCGTCAGCAGCCACAGGCGCCAGCCGGGGACGGCACCGGGCAAGTCCTGCACCACCTCGACGAACCGACGCGATTTTCCGGCTTCTTCGATCGTCGCCAGGCCGTCACCGGCGCCACGCCGTATCGGCAGCGGCTCGAAGGCGGCGTCGACCAGTTGAAGCTGGTCATGCGCCGCGGCGGCATCCGCGGCGGAGAGCGGCGCCAGCGCATGGAACCGCCAGTCGGGCTGGCTGGTGGCCAGAACGACGCCGCGCTCGTCGGTGACGAAAACGAGAAAGCCGCTCGCCCGCCAATTGGCTTCGACACCGCCGAGTTCGACCTTCAGAACCGCGACGCCAAGCGGTTTGCCACCGTCGTCGACACGGCCGGCAAGGTAGAGTCCCGGCTTGCCGCTGATCGTGCCGAGGCCATACTGGCTGGCTGCGCCCTTGGCCATCGCATCGGTGAAATAGTGGCGAAAATTATAATCGATACCGACAAAGCTGTCCGGCTGGCCGGCATTGCTGGCCGATATCGCCATGCCCGCCGTGTCGATGACATAGATGGCGGACGCCGACGCATCGCCGGCTATGGCCTTCAGCTTGGCGTCGAGCGCTGTTTCCTCGACTTTCCCGGAACGGTGCAGCGCATCACGCACCGCATCGTCGCGCGCCAGCACCAGCGGCACGAGACGTTGCTTTTCGATTTCGCCGGTCAGGGTTCCGGCCGCCAGCGGCAAGGCGGCCAATGCCCCGTCGCGCAGGTCATCGGCGGCCTGACCCTCGGCGATGCGCCCGGCGGTGGCAACCGCGCCGGCAAGCACAGAGAGCGCTATTGCCGTAAACAGCCAACGGCCACGCAGGCGCGCTACCGCTTCGCGCAGCAGGTCGCGGCCGGCAAACCCGGGGGATCCGCTATCGATGCGCTGTTGTGGCGTCGGCCCTCTCCCTTTGCTCCCCGGCTTTGCCCCCAGTCTAATGCGAAATTCCGCCCGGGCAAACAAGGCCTGTGCGGAAATCCGCACAACTCCCCGTCAAAGGCAAGGCAGGAACGGCTGAACCCAGGGATTCCGGCCTATCCGGCATCTGGCACAGCGCTTGCAAAGTTCTTGCAGCGGCGGGCGACCGGAACGCCGCGATGGGAGAAGTCACGCAGGGCGGGTTCCGTCCATCCGGCCAGGGAGAGTTCGATGCATATCGCAGACCAATCCGCCGCGCCCGCCGCGCAGCGCAAGCCCCTCTATGCCCAGCTCTACGTGCAGGTGCTGGTGGCGATCACCGTGGGCATCCTGCTCGGCCACTATTATCCGTCGATCGGCGAGAGCATGAAGCCATTGGGCGACGCCTTCATCAAGCTGGTCAAGATGATCATCGCCCCGGTCATCTTCCTGACGGTGGCAACCGGCATCGCCGGCATGAGCGACCTGCAGAAGGTTGGCCGCGTCGCCGGCAAGGCGATGCTCTACTTCCTCACCTTCTCCACGCTGGCGCTGATCATCGGCCTTGTCGTGGCCAATGTCGTGCAGCCAGGCGCCGGCTTCAACATCGATCCGGCGACGCTCGACGCCTCGACGGTCAACACTTACGCGGCCAAGGCACATGACCAGTCGGTCACCGGCTTCCTGATGAACATCATTCCCGGCACGATCGTCGGCGCCTTCGCAGACGGCGACATCCTGCAGGTGCTGTTCTTCTCGGTCCTGTTCGGCATCGCGCTGGCGCTGGTCGGCGACAAGGGCACGCCGGTGCTCAATTTCCTGCAGGCGCTGATGGCGCCGATGTTCAAGCTGGTCAGCGTGCTGATGAAGGCAGCCCCGATCGGCGCCTTCGGTGCGATGGCCTTCACCATCGGCAAATACGGCATCGGCTCGGTCATCAACCTCGCCATGCTGGTCGGAACCTTCTACGCGACCTCGTTCCTGTTCGTGTTCGTCGTGCTCGGTGCCGTCTGCCGCTACAACGGCTTCTCGATCCTGTCGCTGATCCGCTACATCAAGGAAGAGCTGCTGCTGGTGCTGGGCACCTCATCGTCGGAAGCGGCATTGCCCTCGCTGATGGAGAAGATGGAAAAGGCCGGCGCCAAGCGTTCGGTGGTCGGCCTGGTCATCCCGACCGGCTATTCCTTCAATCTCGACGGCACCAACATCTACATGACGCTTGCCGCCCTGTTCATCGCCCAGGCGACGAACATCCATCTGTCGATATCAGACCAGATCCTGCTGCTGCTGGTGGCGATGCTGTCGTCCAAGGGTGCCGCCGGCATCACCGGGGCAGGCTTCATCACCTTGGCCGCCACGCTTTCGGTGGTTCCCTCGGTGCCGGTCGCCGGCATGGCACTGATCCTCGGCGTCGACCGCTTCATGTCGGAATGCCGGGCGCTGACCAACTTCGTCGGCAATGCGGTGGCGACGCTGGTCGTGGCGCGCTGGGAAGGCGAACTCGATGAGGCCAAGCTGGCGAGAGCGCTGGCTGGGAGCGCCGACGACAGCCTGCCGGCGGACATCGTTCCCGCCGAGTGATCCACCGTTTCATACGACGGATAATGGCCGCAAGCACGCCGCTTGCGGCCATGGTCATGTTTCATCGCTATCAGACGGCTTTGCGCAGCGGTGGCACGGCCTTGCCACCCCCCGCGAAGGGGTCGCAGCGCGACGGACCGGCTTGCGGCGAGACAGGGCCGCGCAAGCTTGAGCTCAGCCGTTGAAGTCCTTCCGCGTGTCCGGATATGTGCTTGGGCCGACCGGCATGGGAGCCGCCAACGTGCCCAAATCATCGGACAGGACGAGGCTCGCCGCGCCGACCAGCCCGGCGTGGCGGCCGAGCTGGGCCTGGACGACCGGCACGTCGCGATAGGCGCGCATGGCGCGCTGGCGGATGGTCGCCTCGATGACGGGTGCCATCAGGTCCAGGCCATTGGCGATGCCGCCGCCAACGACCAGCACGTCGGGCGAATAGAGGTGCAAAAGGTTGGTGAAGCCAACGCCCAGCCAGCGCGCCTCCTCCTCGAGCAGAGCCAGAGCGAGGTCGTCCTGCAGCCCTGCGGCCTCGACCACGTGGCGACCCGTGACCTCGGCGTTGGCCGAGAGGCGGCGCAGCGTCGAACCGTCCAAAGGAGACGTTGCGGCATTGGCGCGGCGGCCGAGCGCGGTTCCCGAAGCGATCGCCTCGAAGCAGCCGACGACGCCGCACACGCAGCGCTCGCCTTCGTTGGTGATGGTCATGTGGCCGATCTCCGCGGCAAGACCGCGACGGCCGTGCAGGATGCGTCCGTCGGCGACGACGCCACCGCCGATCCCGGTCGAGACGGTGACGAAGACCAGGGAGCGCGCACCGTGGCCGGCGCCGAAGCGCCATTCGCCGAGCGCTGCCGCATTGGCGTCGTTCTCCAGCCGCACCGGCAGGCCGAGCCGCCGCTCGAGGATGTCGGCCAGCGGCACGTCC
The DNA here is from genome assembly GCF_020165595.1 of Mesorhizobium sp. BR-1-1-10. Lineage (NCBI taxonomy): Bacteria > Pseudomonadati > Pseudomonadota > Alphaproteobacteria > Hyphomicrobiales > Phyllobacteriaceae > Mesorhizobium > Mesorhizobium sp. BR-1-1-10. The sequence goes on from NZ_JAIUIL010000007.1 coordinate 242,484, forward strand.
TGCCAGCCGGCCAGCGTCGGCGGTCCGACGGCGATGCCGGCCAGCGGATCGAGCGGGCCCGGCGCGCCGACGCCGACGCCGAGGATCGACAGCCCCGGCGCTTCGGCATGGACGGCCACGGCTAGCGCCTCGATCTGGGCGATCACCACGTCGGGGCCGGCCTGCGCCTGCGTCGGCACAGCCGCGAAGGCCAGGATCTTGCCGTCACGGTCGACCAGGGCGGCACGAAGCTCGGTGCCGCCAAGATCGATCGCGAGGGCGACTTCAATGCTCATCAGGCCGCGACCTTCAGACCACGCAACCAGCCGATGCGGCCGGCGAGATCCTTGTCGCCGAAAGCGAGCGAACCGAGCACCACGGTCTCGGCGCCGGCGGCGCGCAGCAGCGGCACGGTTTCGTGGCGGATACCGCCATCGGCGGCGAGCACCACGGCCGACTCACGACCAGCGTTCCTCAGGATGGCGCGGGCTTCGCCCAGCCTGTCACAGGCCTTCTCCGACAGGCCCTGGCCCTTGACGCCGATCGCGGTTCCAAGAAGCGTGACGAACGCCACTTCGGAGACGAAAGGCTTCATCGCCTCTACAGGGGTCTCCAGCCTCAGCACGACGCCGGCCTCGGCGCCGAGTTCATGCGCCAGCCGCACCGCGCGCAGACCCGCCTCGCCGTTCTCGGCATGGACGCTGATCATGTCGGCGCCGGCCTCGATGAACTGGCGCGTCTGTTCTTCGACGATTGCTTGGTCGACCATCAGATGGACGTGGACGGGCCTGGCCGTCAGTTTGGCGATACGGGCGACGAGATCGGGGAAGAACAGGAAGGACGGCGCGAAATGGCCGTCCGCGACGTCGATGTGGTGCATATCGGCATAGGGTTCGATGCGCTGCAAGTCGCTCTCGAAATTGGCGAGATTGGCCGACCACGATGAGAATTCGGCGATCAGACGGTCGCGCGGCAGTGCGGCGATGGCGGCCGGGCCTGACAAAGGTTTCGAGATCATGATTGGTCCTGGTTGTTGAAATTTCTATCGAGAAAGCCGCCGATGGCGGCGCGGATTTCGGTGAAATGGCGATCCTTGTCGGCGGCTTTCGGCGTCACCTCGGTGAAGGCGGCGCCGGGGATGGTCTCAGCCAGTTCGCGGGCGGTCGCCAAGGGATGGACGAGGTCGATGCCGCTGCCGATGACAAGCGTCGGGATTGCGAGGCCGGTCGCCATCGCCCGCGTCACGCCCGGCCCGTCATTTGCGATCGCCTGCATCACCTCGGCAAAAACGCTCGCGTTGTCACGCGCGAAGAAGCCGAGCAACGAGGCGAGATTGTCCGGCGCCTCGCTGCGAAAGCGGGCCGCCGTTGCCGAAGCCGCGAAGATGTCGCGCGCCCCTTCCAGCGGGTGGTCGCGGATGAGTTCCGCCACTTCGACGTAAGGGCGCATGTTTTGCGGGGCCGCGTCGAAGGTCCAGGCCGGGCGCACCAGGACAAGACCGGTGACGCGAGCCGGGTGGCGGGCCGCCAGGTGCAGTGCAATGGCGGCGCCCATCGAGATGCCACCGGCAACGAAGCGCTCAATGCCAGCTGCATCGGCAGCGGCGAGCACATCGTCGGCGAACATCCCGATCGAAAACGGACGCTTGCCGCCGGCACCTGAGCCGCCCTGCGCGCGGCATTCCACCGTCAGCCGGCGGCGCGACGGACTGTCGGGAAAGTTCAGCGCCACCTGCGCGGCATCGCCGCCGAGGCCATGCTGGAAGACGATGGGAAGCCCCTGCCCCGTGTCGAAGACGTGGGTGTCCAAGACCTGGGTGTCGAAGACCTGGGTGTCGAAGACGTGGAGCGCAGCGTCGTCGCGCAGCATGATCGTCGGCGCGGCACCCATCAGAGCAGCCCCCGCAGGAAGATTGCGACGCCAGGAGCCTCGTCGGCGGACAAGCCGTGGGTGACGAGCGCGCCATCGAAACCCACCCCCTTCAGCCGCGCTACGAAATCCGGGAAGTCGACGACACCCTGGCCTGATGTGGCGAAGCGGCCGTCGGCAAAACGATCCTTGGCGTGCGCCATGGCGATGTGGCCAGCGGCCTCATCGATCGCGGCGGCGACGATGGCTCTCGCTTCATCGGGCTTTGCATGCTCGAACAGGTTGGCGGGGTCGAGCACGATCTTCAGATGCTTCGAACCCATCTCGGCAATCAGCCGGGTCGCATCCATGGCCGAGGTGACGATGTTGGCCTGCTCGGGCTCGATGCCGAGATCGACGCCGGCCTCCTCGGCCAGCGCCAGTCCCTTCGCCATTTCGACGGCCATGTCGAACCAGGCCGACGGATCGGCATTGTCGGGATGGTATGCCCATTGGTCGGCTGCGTTGCGCGAGCCGGTGCAGAGCGTCACCAGTGGGATGTCGAGCTTGGCTGCAGTGTCGATGACCACCGCCAGGCGCCTCAGCCCGTCGTCGCGCGCAGCCTTGTCGGGATGCGCCATGTTGTAGGTGCCCGACAGCGCGGCCAGCGAAACGCCTGACGATCGCGCGGCGGCACCAATGGCGGCGACGGCATTCGCCGGCACGGCATCCGGCATCGACGGCAGGCCGGCGCAGGCGAGATTGAACTGCGTCGTCTCGTAGCCGGCCTGCTTCACGGCAGCCAGCACGGTGGCCGGGTCGGTGCCCGCAAATGTCTTGGCGAAGATGCCGAGGCGCATCAGGCCGCACCCGAAACCGAGGCAAGCTCGATCCGCTCGCCAGTCTCGACAGAGCGCGCAATTGCCACCATGGCGCGGATCGACGCAATGCCGTCCCCGACATTGGCGCCGCGCATCGGCGCGCCGGTGAGCACGGTGTCGGCAAGGCCCTCGAGCTGGCGACGGAAGAAGTGGCCGTCGGCACCAAGCGGTTTTCGCGAGGTCGCGTCCTTCTCATGGAAGATGTCGACCTCGCTGGCGCGGAAATACCAAGGATTGAAGGTTTTGGCGATGACGGAACCGTTCTCGCCATAGAGCTGAAACCCTTCGTGCCAGTCCATGCGCACGGCGACGGTGAGGTCGAGATGGCCGAGCGCGCCGCTGGCGAATTCGGTTTCGACGAACCAGCAATAGGCGCCGAAGCGCTCGTTGAGGCGGGCGCGCACGGCAACGATGTCGCCACAGAGGAAGCGGGCGGTGTCAACCAAATGCGATCCGTGCGCCAGCATGAAATATCGCCTGAGATCAGCCTTGGGATTTCCGCCGGGCTTTTTTGCGAGCTTGCTGGTGACTGGCAGCGGCTGCACGGCGTCGGTGTTGGTGTAGCGGTGGGTGGAGTCGCAATACCAGGCCTTCAGTGCCAGCACCTCGCCCATCTCGTCGCGAACGAAGTCGCGGGCGGCCTCCAGCGCCGGATCGAAGCGCTTCATGTGGCCGACCTGCAGCACCTTGCCGGAGCGCTTGACCGCCTCTGCCAAGGCCTCGCCTTCCTCGACCGAGGTACCGATCGGCTTTTCGCAGAGAACATGCTTGCCGGCATCGAGCGCCTTGATCGACATTGGCACGTGATAGGCATCCGACGTGGCGACGATGACTGCTTCGAGCTCGGGATCTGCGAGCATGGCGTCATAGTCGGCATACATCTTCTTTGGTTCATAGGTGGCGCCCATGCGGGCGAGCAAATCGGGTGCCGCATCGCAGATGGCGTAGAGGTCGGCATTGCCGGCCTTGACGCAGGATTCCAGATGCGCGAACTGGGCGATCGGGCCGCAGCCGAGCACACCGACCCTGAGGCGTCTGTCCTGTTTCTTGATCATCGTCTCAGGCCCCGTAGCCGCGCATCGTCCGGCGGTTGGTCTTGACCGCGCCGGCCGGATCGGCGGCGGCGGTGTCGGATTCTTCTTCCAGCACCAGCCAGCCGTTGAAGTTCGGCGCGGTACCGGCGATCTCGATGACCTTAGGCGTGTCGCAGACGCCTTGGCCCAGCATCGCCCAGGTGCCGTCGGCATCGACGTCCTTGAGGTGGATGTAGCGGATGCGGTCGCGGTAGGTGGTGAGCGTGTCGGCCATGTCCCTGTGGCCGCGCAGGATGTGACCGGTATCCGGCACCCAGCCGACCAGATCGGGGTCGAGCAAGGCAAAAATCGCGTCGTAATCGGCGCGGTCGAACAGCAGCGTGTTGTGGTGCGAACTCGGATGCACCGCCACCTGGACACCCGCCTTGCGGCCGAGTTCGCCGGCCTTGTTGTAAACCTCGGCCGCGACAGCGAATTTGTCGTGGCGTGGCCCGTCGGAGACGACGGTGGCCGAGCCCATCGACACGAGCGCATCGGGAAAGTTTGCCACGAAATCGATCCAGCGCCTGGCGGTTTCGAGATCGGTGCCGATCCCGTTCTTGAGCGTGAAGCCGCTCCTGGAGCCGAAGGCGAAGGAAATGAGCGCCAGACCGGACGACTTCAGCGCGGCGGCGAACTCGGTGGGTTTGCCGGCATAGTGGCCGATCATGGTGTCGGTGATCTCGATGCCGGCATAGCCACCATCGGCGATCGCCTTCAACAGATCGTCGGGGCCGCCGGTGAACCGGTCTCCCAGCATTTCCCAGGTGAAGGTCTGGCAGCCGACTTTGAGGTCTTTCACGTTCATCCTTTCATTCCTTGATCCCGCCCATTCCTTGATGCCGCCCTGCGTCAGCCCTTCGATGATGGAAGAACGGCACGAGTGCAATCAGCGGAACGGTGACGACGGCGGAGGCGCGGCGATATCGCCCGCCAGCAGACAGGGTCCAATCATCCATTGCAACACACGGACCCTGCTCCGTCAGTCTCCTTGGGATGGACATCCTACTTGACCGAGCCCGCGGTCATGCCGGCGAGGAAGAACCTCTGGGCAACGAGGTAGATGAGCAAGAGCGGTAGCGAGCCGAGCACGCTCATCGCCATCATCTGGTTCCATTCGAAGGCGTGCTGCCCCATCAACAGCTGTATGCCGATCGGAACGGTGCGCATGGAGGTCGACTTCGTCAGTGTCAGCGCAAAGAGAAACTCGTTCCAGCATAACAGGAAGGTGTAGACCGACGTCGCCACGATACCAGGCAGTGAGATCGGCACGATTACCCGCCAGAGCGCCGTCCAACTGGTGCCGCCGTCAACGGCAACGGCTTCATCGAGATCGCGTGGCAACGTGTTCAGGTACCCTGTCATCAGCAGGATCGCATAGGGCAACGTAAACACCAGGTAGGTCAGGATCAGCGCGACATAGGTGTCGAAGATGCCGTACGAGACGACAAGCCCGAAGAAGGGGATCAGAAGCGTGATCGGAGGGATCGTCTGCGTGCTGATGATGAGTGTGTTCAGAATGCCCTTGCCGCGGAAGTTGAAGCGGCTGAACCCATAGGCCGCCAGCAAGGCGATCAGCACCGTGAGCACGGTCACCGCCCCCGCGACGAAGTAGCTGTTGAAGAAGAAGCGCAGCTTTACCGGGTCGCCAAGGATGGCCGCATAGGCTTCCAGGGTGAAGGCCTTCGGCAGGATGGTCGGTGGCAGGGCAAAGGTTTCGGTATTCGACTTGAACGAGCTGCTGAGCATCCAGTAAATCGGGAAGGCTGCGAAGAACAGCCCTGCCGCAAGAGCAACATGCAGCGCGACGGTGGTCAGTTTGTCCTTGCCGGAGTTCCGTTTCCTCATGGCGTCCTACCTGGCCCGCTGATAGCGAATATAGAACAGCGTCAGGCCGAGAGAGATCAGCAGGATGACCACGGCGCTCGCCGATGCCTGAGACAGGTTGTAGCTCGAAAACGCCAGCTTGTAGGTGTAGGTGCTGAGGACCTCGGTCGCGTAGATCGGGCCGCCGCCCGTGGTTATCCAGATCAACGGGAAGACCTGCATGGTCCAGATGAAGTCGAGCAGCGAGATGCTGATGATGATCGGCATCAGCTGCGGGATGGTGATGAAGATCAGCTTCTGGTAGGCTTTCGCCCCGTCGATATCGGCAGCCTCGTAGAAGTCCTTGGGAATGCCTTGCAGGCCTGCGAGCAGGCTGACCATGAAAAGTGGGTAGCCCGCCCAGATATTGGCGAAAGTGACGGCATGCAGCGCGGTCTCGGGCGAGGAAAACCACTCGACCTTGGAACCGATGATGCCCATCTGCATGAGGATGCTGTTCACGACGCCGTTCGGCTCAAGCAGGAGGCGCCAGATCACGGCGATGATCACCGCGGTGAACAGCCAAGGCAGTATGTAGAGCACGCGCAGTACATTGCGCAGCGTCGGATTGATGCGGTCGCTGTTCAGCATGAGCGCGAAGATCATGCCGATGGTCATGTGGAAAACCACACTCATGCATGTGAAATAGAGCGTATGCCACAGCGAAGCCCAGAACACCGGATCGTCAAAGATCGCCTGGTAGTGCTTTAGCCCGGCAAAGGATGGATCACGACGCAGGACCGCGCTGTTCTGAAAGGAATAGGCAATCACCGTAACCATCGGCAACAGCATCAGGAGCCCGACTATGAGCAGCGAGGGCGACAGATAGAGATAAGGTGTCACGGCTCGCTTGAGCTTGTGATGGGAGCGCTTCTGCCGGGTCATAGGGCCAACCTCGCGACAAGAGAAAAGAGCTTCAAACCATTCGGAGTGGTCATTTGCCGGCTGGCCCGCCTAATGGCAGGCCAACCGGTAGATGGGCCGCAAGAGCGGAGCACGAGGGTCAGAATTTCGCTATCCAGCCCTTTTGCGCGGCAGCGGCTGCTTCTTCCGGCGTTTGCTCGCCGGCAAGCATCTTTTGAGCCTGCACGTCGAACTGGGTCATCAGGTCTTCAGCCACCGGCAGGCCCGTGAACTCGTTGGCGAGATAGCCGGTCTTGAAGATCTCGAAAGCCTTGCCGAAAGCCTTGTCGGAGGTCACGAAATCGGGCTTGGCGTTGACGTTGCCCGGGAAGGCGTTGGCAAGCGAGACGAGCTTGGCGTTCACCTTTTCGCTCATCAGATACTGGACGAGTTTCCAAGCCTCCTCCTGATGTTTCGAGGCAGCGGAGATGCCGATGCCCCAGGAGGCATAGGGAAGGCCGCGCTTGCCCGTATAGCCCTCCACAACCGGGACCGGGATGAGGTCGAAGTTCAGCTTGGGATTGCGCTTGCGGATGAGGTTCACATGCGCGAGCGAGTCGATCATCATCCCGACGCGGTCGTTGACGAATTCCTCGACTTTTTCCTGTTCGGTCTTGGTGGCGATGCCGGGCGAGATGGTGCCGGCGTTATTGAGCGATTTGACGAAGGAGAGCATATCCACCACCGGTTTGCCCTCGAGGGCGGGCTTGCCGTTCGCCATCATCGACTGACCCGAAGCCCAGACCCACGACATCATGTCGTTCTGGACACCGGAAGGCGTTTGCAGCGACAGAGGCAGCACCCAGCCATACTGGTTCTTGTCGGCGTGCGTCATCTTCTTGGCGGCTTCGAGAAATTCCGCGCGCGTCGACGGCAGCTTGGTCACGCCTGCCTGGGCGGCAAGGTCCAGATTGACGAAAACCGGATAAACGAACGAGGCGACCGGAAACATCACCGCCTTGCCGTCGACCTTGATGATATCGGCGACCTGGCTCTTGTCGAACTTGCTCGCATCCATCATCGGGTTCATGTCGGCGAGTGCGTTCTGCGCGTTCAGATTGTTCACCCAGGCGCCGTCGAGGCCGACGACGTCGCTGAGCGTTCCGGTTGCAGCCCCAACCGAGATCTGGTCCCGCGTGGTCGCGTAGGGGCCGCTGACCAGCGTCACCTTGATTCCGGGGTTTGCGGCCTCGAAGCCATCCATGATTGCCCTGAGCGAGCCGGCCGGCAGTTCGGGCTCCCACCATTGGGTGAATTCCAGCGTCGTGTCCGCCATGGCACCGGTTGCGCCAAGCAACCACGCGGCCGCGGCTATTTTCAGCATCGCGGATTTCATATGAAACGTCATATTCTCCTCCTTCTCTTTTATGATCGACCGCACAATGCCGCCGATCGTCTGGTTATTCAGAAGTCTTCTTACGCGGACGCCTCGCCCTCGCCCGCGGGCCTTGCCACGGATGTTCAGATCGCCAGATGCGTCTCGGGATCGAAGAAATGGAGCTTGGCATCATCCAGGGCCACCCGGATTTCCGAACCGGAGCGGGCTGCGCTGACCGGTTCGAATTTCGCCACCGCGTTCGACGCCCGGCCGAAATCCTCCACCGCGTCCGGGTCGCCGGAATCTACCCGGACCGCGTCGATGTTCAGGTGGACGATGTGCTCGGATCCGAGTTCTTCGATCGAGGTCACCTTTGCCGGGATCGTCTGGTACTTGCGACCGGATTCGAGGCTGCTGTCATAGAGATGCTCCGGTCGAATCCCGAACACGACCTTGCGTCCCGCATACGATCTCAAGCCCGGCCTGCGGACGAAGGCCTCATCCTGCAGCCGGATGGCGAAGGTGCCGGAAATCAGGTCGTCGCCCGCCAGGGTCGCCTCGAAAAGGTTCATCGAAGGAGAACCGATGAAGCCGGCGACGAAGGCGTTCACCGGCGATTCATAGAGTCTCTTGGGGGTGTCGACCTGCTGCAGCACGCCGCCTTTCAGCACCGCGACCCTGTCCCCCATCGTCATCGCTTCGGTTTGGTCGTGGGTGACGTATATGGTCGTGACGCCCAGCTGCTTTTGCAGGCTGGTGATTTCGGCGCGCATTTGAACACGCAGTTTCGCGTCCAGATTCGAAAGGGGCTCGTCCATGAGAAAGGCGGCCGGGTCGCGCACCATGGCGCGGCCCATGGCAACCCGTTGACGCTGTCCGCCTGAAAGATTCGCGGGTTTGCTGTCCAGCAGCGACGTCAGCTGCAGGGTTTTGGCGATCTCGTCGACGCGCTTCTTGCGCTCGGCCTTTGGCTTGCCTGCCAGCCTCATCGAAAAAGCAATGTTTTCGAACACGGTCATATGCGGGTAGAGCGCGTAACTCTGGAAGACCATCGCGATGTCGCGGTCCTTGGGCGGCATGTCGACGACGTCGATGCCGCCGATCCGAAGGCTGCCGCTGGTAATGTCCTCCAACCCAGCGATCATCCGCAACGCGGTGGATTTGCCGCAGCCTGACGGCCCGACGAGAATCAAAAACTCGCCGTCCTCGACCGACAGGTTCAAGTGGTCGATCGCGTTAAAATTGTTCCCGTAGGTTTTGCAGATATTCTCAAGAATGACTTGAGCCATATTCCTCCCTCCACAAGTCCAGCCCGCCGATTTTTATAGTTCTCCTTGGCTTATGTTCGCCTGCGAAATATTTGCTCGGACAGTTCAGGCTATGTACCAGTATCGAGCGGCGCATATTTCAGTTCGACTGCCGACGGCGCGTTCGTCGATGCAAGGAATTCCGTGACCTGGCCGTCGGTCGGCAGCGCCTCGCGCCCGCCCCGCCCCGTTATCGAAAGGGCCGCCGCCGCGGCCGCGAACGCGACCCGGCGTGGGGTGTCGGCCCCGCGCGTCAATGCCAGGGCATAGGCGCCATGAAAGCAGTCACCGGCGCCGGTCGAATCGACAACGGCAACCCGATGGGGAGGCAGGTGCCAGAGCCCTTTCTCGTCGCGTCCGCGATAATAGACGCCCCTGCCGCCATCCGTCAGAACCACGGCGGACCGCGACGGCAACCACAATGCATCGAGTATCTCGGCGGGCGAGCGGCACCCTGTGGCGATCCGCGCAAAGCCGAGGGGAAGAATGAGGTGGTCGCAGAGCGCGATCAGCTTCTCGGTGGCTGGGCCTCTGCTCCATTCGATATCGCCGAGGATCGCAAGGCCGAGATCGCGAGCCCGAACCACGACATCCAGCGACCGGATCGCGTAACTATCGACGATCAGGACTGTCGCGCGGCTGAGGACCTCGTCCGGAAAGTCCGGCGCGGTGCCCAGCATCGCTTCGTCGTCATAGGCGATGAACCGCTCCCCATCCGAGCCGACGGTGATCCGCGAGCGCACCGGGCGTGCGTGCGGGTGGCGCGGCGCGAATGCAGTTTCAACACCGCTCGCAACGAGATCGCACAGCACGGCGTCGTCCGCGGCACTGCCCAGCCATCCGACGAACCCGGCGGTGCCGCCGAGCCGCGCGACGGCGGCAAGGGCCGTCGCGACATTTCCGCCGAAAGCCCGGGCGCTTTGCAGAACCTTCCCCTTGCCCGCCGACAACGGCTGATCGACATAGACGATGTCGTCGATCGCAATAGCTCCGAAGCCGAGGATTGAAGGGACGGCGGGCATCGTTCAGGCACCCGCCCTTGCCAGGGCGTCTTGCGCCGAAAGGCCGTCATGGATGACGCCCCGAAAGGCTATCGCTGCTTTCTCCGGATCGCCATGCCCCCAGAGATTGCGGCCCACCACGGCACCGCGCGCACCGGCACGGATGGCGTCCGCCGTCTGCTGGAGGGCGCCGAGCAGCGTATCGGTCTTCGGGCCACCCGCGATCACAACCGGCACCGGGCATGTCCGAACGGTCTCTCGGAACGATTCGAAATCTCCCGTGTAACCGATCTTGATCACGTCGACGCCAGACTCGTAGCCGATGCGCGCCGCATAGGCGATCTCGTCGGGGGTGAAGACGATTTTTGCCCCGTCGGTGAAATCGCGAGGATAGATATGCGCGACCACCGGCATGCCGTAGCGGGCCGCTGCATTCACCGAATCGGTCAGCCAGCGTATGTATTTGCCCTCGGTCGCGCCGCGTACCGGAATGGCCACGGCCAAGGCATCGGCGCCGGCGCGCACGGCATCCTCGGGCGTTGCGATCAGCTCACAGATGCGATCGTCCGGGGTGAAGCAGCCGGCCTGGATCACCAGGCAGGCCTTGCCCGCGTATTGCGGCCATAGATGGCGCGCTGTGCCAGGCTGGATGCTGACGTAGTCGGGTTTGCCCACCATGACGCGGGCGAGCGCACCGGGCAGATCGGCAAGACCGCCTTTGCGCACGTCGCCATAGCCGACAAAGTGGTCGACCGCGCCGCCAAAAAGATTGCCCGATGGATGCGAGAAGAGGCGCGCAAGGCGCACCTGGGTTCCGAGGCTCATGAGTGCAAAATTCTCCAATCGATTGATTTCCAAATCCTGGATCCAGTGTTTTCGAAAGAAAGGATAAATGCAATCTTTCGAAATCTTTCGAATTCGCGTATTTTCGGTAGCGTGAGCCGAGGCCAGGGCTTGGCATATGGAGGCAAGGACAAGGCAATGTTGTCAGAGCAGAGACGCCAATCGATCCTGTGTGAGGTGCAACGCAGCGGACAGGTTCGCATCAAGGACCTGTCAGACGATTTTGGCGTGTCGGAAGTCACGGTCCGCTCCGACCTCGAGATACTGGACCGCAAGGGACTGCTGACCAAGACCCGTGGAGGGGCGGTGACCCGGACCACGGATTCGACCACGGCCGCGTTCGCCCGCCGGATGCAAACCAACCTCGATGCGAAGAAACGCATCGCCCGGGCAGCGGTAGAGCTGTTCGAGGACAACCAGTCGGTCATCTTCGACGGCGGCTCGACATTGATGCAGGTTGCCATGCAGCTACCGCCGCTCAACAATGTCGTGGTCGCGGCCACGGCGATGAATATCGTGCAGCATCTGATGCATCGGCCCGGGCTCGACGTTCACATGATCGGTGGCCGGGTCTATCCAGACACGGTGAGCACGCTGATTACCGATGCCGACACGGCTCTCGGCGGCTTGGTAGCGCATCAGGTCTTTGTCGGAGCGCATGCGATCGACTCGTCACTGGATGTGGTCGACGTGAACGAAGACATGGCGCGAACGAAGCGAATCCTCGTGCGCATGGCCCGGCGCGTTGTCCTCCTGGCGGATTCGAGCAAATGGGGCGTCAGCGGGACCTCCAAGGCCTTTTCGCTGTCGGGCGTCGATGTGGTGATCACCGACGATGGCCTGCCCGGTCCAATACGCAGCCAGCTTGATAGGATCGGGGCCATGGTGATCTATGCCTGAACCCGTCGCGATTCCTGGCCGCCCTCGAAATATCCGAGGCCGAATGACCCGCGGGCTTCGGCGCCCGCGATCGGCCGGTTTTCATGTCCGTCATTTTCTCCTCCCAGGGCCAGCAGCCTCCCGACACCGCACCAGCATTTCCGCATGTTCTATAAAAATTTTACGCGCGTCAATATTTAAAACGTTGTATAGCCATTTCGAGCCCGATCCGGCACCGTCGCGACGATCGGGCAGACGTGATCGCATTGGGAGGTACGACAGAATGCAGGCAAACTCACAAGCCAAACTCGGCATCGGTGTCATCGGATGCGGCAACATCTCGATGACGTACCTGCGCAATGCCGCGCTTTTCGGCGGCATCGAATTGCGCGCCTGCGCCGATATTTCAGCCGAGATGGCGGCGCTGCGAGCCAAGGAATACGGTATCCGGCCCCTTGACGTCGATGCGCTGCTGGCCGATCCCGAGATCGACCTCGTCCTCAACCTGACCATTCCGGCGGCGCATTTCGATATTTCATTCTCCGCCCTTTCGGCGGGAAAGCATGTCTTCACTGAAAAACCGCTCGCAACCTCGGCCGGCGACGGCCGCCGCCTGGTGGCGGAGGCGGCCAAACGCGGCCTGCTGCTCGGCTCGGCTCCGGACACTTTCCTTGGCGCAGCCGGACGCAAAGCGCGCCGCCTGATGGACGAGGGCGCCATCGGCCGCCCTGTCACCGGCACCGCCTTCATGATGGGGCGCGGCATGGAGCGCTGGCACCCCAACCCGCAATTCTATTATCAGCCGGGCGGCGGCCCGGTGTTCGACATGGGTCCCTATTATCTGACCATGCTGGTCAATCTGCTCGGCCCGGTCGCACGCGTCATGGCGATGGTGACACGCGGCCAAGAGGAACGCCTGATCACGGCCGAAGGGCCGTTCAAGAACACCAAATTCAAGGTCGGCACGCCGACCAGTGTGCTGTCGCTGCTCGAATTCCGCTCCGGCGCGACCGTCACTTTCGGCGCGTCATGGGATGTCTTCAGGCATTCCAATCATCCGATCGAACTGCACGGCACGGAAGGCTCGCTGCGGCTGCCCGACCCGGATACGTTCGGCGGCACGGTGTCGCTGTCGGAACGCGGCGCCGACTGGAAGGATTTCGCCAGCGAAGGCGAACTCTACGGCGCCTGCAACTGGCCTTACGCGGCGCCCGACCGCGCCAACTACCGCATGCTCGGCGTCGCCGACCTGGTGCGTTCGCTGCAGACAGGCGCGACGCCCCGCGCTTCCGGCAATCTGGCGCTGCATGTGCTGGAGATCATGGAAGCGATCCTGCATTCGGGCGAGACGAAAAGTCCGGTCGCCATAGCAGGTGACGTCGTCCAGCCGGCCCTGCTTGGCGAAGACGAGGCGCGCGGCCTGCTCGCCTAAGCGTTCCTTGTTTCACGCAATTCCGGACGGAAAACCGCTGCACACTTTTCCTGGAATTGCTTTGACGGAGATGACGATGACGCTCGACCCAGATGCGCTGCGTGCCCTGGAAATCGGCCGTGCCGCCGGCGGCGAACCCTTCGAGAATGACAGCGTCGCGGCGGCGCGGGCCACGTACAACGCTTCGTTCCCGACGCTGCAGGGCGAGCACGAGCCGGTCGCGGCAACCGAGCAGCAGCAGATCGACGGGCCGAACGGCCCGGTGACGATCCGCATCCATCGCGGTATCGGCGCGCCGCGGACGGGGGCGCGCGCCGTGCTCTATCTGCATGGTGGCGGCTGGGTGATCGGCAATCTCTCCTCGCATGACGATATCTGCCGCTGGCTGGCCAATCTCGGCAACGCCGTCGTCGTCTGTCCCGATTACCGGCTGGCGCCGGAGCACAAGTTTCCCGCCGGGCTCGAGGATTGCGCGGCAGCGCTGCGCTTCATGGCCGCTGGAGAACTCGGCATCGACCCTACCCGTATTGCCGTCGCTGGCGACAGTGCCGGCGGCAACCTTGCCGCCGTGCTGGCATTGCTCGCCCGCGACAGGCTGGCGCCGCCGCTCGCCGCCCAGATCCTGATCTATCCCAACACCGATGCCCGCCAGACGGCGGACAGCTACCGGCGTTTCGGCGAAGGCTTCGGACTCACCGCCGCCACCATGGCCTGGTTCCGCGACCACTATGTGCGAACGCCCGATGATATCGCGGACTGGCGCGTATCGCCGCTGCTGGCCTCCAGCCTCGCCGGCGCACCGTCGGCCTTCGTCGTGATCGCCGGCCACGACATCCTTGCCGACGAAGGCACGGCCTATGCCGAGCGCCTGCGCGCCGACGGAGTGCCGCTGGCGTTGCGACACTGGCCGGGTCAGATCCACGGCTTCGTCTCGATGGGCCGCCACATCCTGGCCGCGCGGCAAACGGTAAGCGAGGCGGCGGCCTGGCTCCGCCTACAGACGCCGGAGCCGATCACTCAGGCCGACTGACGCATCACCAGGGTGGCGCCAAGCTTGACGTTGCGCGCCAGATCATGGCCGGACGGATCGGCCTCGTCCAGCAACGCCAGCAGGATCTCGACGCTGCGGCCGGCCATGGCGGCGAAGTCCTGTGCCATGGTGGTCAGCGCGGGACAGGTGTAGCGGCTCAACGGATGATCATCGTGGGCGGCGACGCGAAAATCGCAATCGGCGCGGCGGCCGATCTTCAGCCCGCGCGAAAAGGCGGCCGCCATCACACCGAAGGCGAGACGGTCATTGGCGCAGAGCAGCGTGCGGGCCGGCAGGCCGCCTTTCTCCAGCGTCCTGTCCATCCATTCGTGGCCGATGCGCTCGAAGTCCCAGCTATAGTCGCCCGCCGCCTTGAGAACGGTGGGCTCCAGGCCCGCGGCCTGCATCGCGTCGATATAGCTCTGCAGGCGTTCGCCCGAATTGTGGTTGACGTGCGGGATGTCGACATAGACAGGCGGTTCGCCGGACCGGCAGAGATAATCGACGATGGTCGAGGTGCTCTGGTGGTTGTCATTCCCGACGAATGGCGTGTCGCCTTCGATATAGGTGTCGAAATAGACGATCGGGATGTCCTCGCTCATCCGTTCGAAGACGCCGGGTTCGGAGACCAAGCCCAAGGGCGCGACGATAGCACCCGCGACCTTCAGCGACATCAGCGTCCTGACCGATTCCGCCTCCAGTTTCGGCGAACCGTGCGAGGAGATGACGATCGGCCAAAACCCTTCGTCGCGACAGCGCCGTTCGATGCGGCTGACCATCTCGGCGTAGAACGGATCGGTGATCGCCGGTACGACGATGCCGACATTGCGGGTGCGCTTGCGGTTGAGGTTGCGGGCAAAAACATTCGGCTGATAGTCGGACGAACTAAGCGCCGCCTCGATGCGCGCCCGGGTCGCCGGCTTCACGCTGGCCGGATCGTCGAAATACTTCGACAGGGTCGGCCGCGAAACGCCGGACGCCCTGGCGAAATCATCCATCGTCCGGTGGGTCTTTTCCGCCATCTATATTTCAGGCCCCTTATCCTCGATGCCAGCCTTAACGCTCTGGCGAGAATCAGTCTTGCGATCGTCGCGGTGAGGCAGCATTGCTTGAGCCAACTTATTCAGTCAAATTTCCACGGTTTCCAGTACAACGCAGAAGCATTGCGCACGTCAAATTATTTATTGACGCTCCGAAAACGACAACTTAGGTTTTGAACATGCACGGATAAAGGAATTTCTGGCCAAGCGGAGGCCGTCCGTCCGGCAGATGGTGAGGACATGAAGAAACTGGTTTGTGCCGGCGAGATCCTGGTCGAGATCATGGCCGAGCGGATCGGCCAGAGTTTTCGCGCTCCCGGCCCGCTGGTCGGTCCGTTTCCCTCGGGCGCTCCCGCCATCTTCGTCGATCAGGCGGCGCGGCTCGGCCAGCCGGCGGGGCTGATCGCGGCAGTGGGCGACGACGATTTCGGCCATTTGAACATCGAGCGCCTGCGTGCCGACGGCGCCGACATCTCGGCCATCACCGTCCATCAGGGTGCCGCGACCGGAACCGCCTTCGTCACCTATGAGAGCGATGGCAGCCGGCACTTCGTCTACAACATCAAGCAGAGTGCCGCCGGCCTGATCGAGATGGGCGCGGAAGCGCGCGCGCTGCTGGCCGGCGCCGACCATTTTCACGTCATGGGGACATCTCTGTTCTCGCCCGAGGTGATCGAAATTGCCCGCAACGGGATCGAAGCCGTCAAGACGCGCGGCGGCACGGTCTCTTTCGACCCCAACATCCGCAAGGAGATGCTCGATCTACCGGGCATGCGCGACGCCTTGCTCTTCGTGTTGTCAAAGACCGACGTGTTCCTGCCGAGCGGGCCGGAACTCTTCACCTTTGCCGAGGCAAACCACGAGGAAAGTGCGGTACGCGAAATGCTGGACCGCGGCATCTCCACTATCGTCGTCAAGAAGGGCGCGCAGGGCGCCGTCCACTACGACCAGTCGGGGCGCACAGCCTCACCCGGCTTCGTCGTCGAGGAAATCGATCCGACCGGCGCCGGAGACTGCTTTACCGCGGCCTTCGTCTCCTTCTGGCTGCGTGGAGAGGCACCGGAAAGGGCACTGCGAATAGCCAATGGCTGCGGCGCGCTGGCGGTGACGAAGAAGGGACCGATGGAGGGTATCGCCTCGCTCGCCACCGTTGAGGCGTTCATCGAGACCGCCCGGACCGGAGCACCGGCATGAGCCAGGCGACCGATCGACTGGCTGGCATCGCCACGCGCCGTGCGGCCGGCGAACGCTGTGGCATCACCTCGATCTGCTCGGCCCATCCGCTGGTCGTCGAAGCGGCGCTGCGCCACGGCAAGGCGCGCGGCGCCGATGTGCTGATCGAGGCCACCTGCAACCAGGTCAACCACGAGGGCGGCTATACCGGCATGACACCGCGCGATTTCCGCCGCTTCGTCGAGACGATCGCCGGAAAGGCCGGCTTTCCCCTGGACAGGCTGGTGCTCGGCGGCGACCATCTGGGCCCCAATCCTTGGAAGCACCTGCCGGCGCCCGAGGCGATGGAAAAAGCCGCACGCATGGTGGATGCCTATGCCGAGGCCGGCTTCACAAAGATCCACCTGGACGCCAGCATGGGCTGCGCCGGCGAAGGCGCGGCATCGCCCGACGCCACCATCGCCGCGCGCGCCGCCGAACTGGCCGAGGTGGCGGAGGCCGCGGTTGAACGAACAGGCGGCACCAGGCCTGTCTATGTCATCGGCACGGAAGTGCCGGTGCCGGGCGGCGCACAGGAGGCCATGGACCATCTGGCGGTGACGACACCGGAGGCTGCGGGTGAGACGGTTCGCATCCACCACGATGCCTTTAGACGGCGCGGCCTCGACCAGGCTTTCTCGCGGGCGATCGGCGTCGTCGTGCAGCCGGGCGTCGAATTCGGCAATGCCGAGGTCATCACCTACCGGCCGGAACGCGCCCGGGCGCTTGCCGGCACCCTGCGAGACCTGCCGCAATTCGTCTTCGAGGCCCACTCGACCGACTACCAGCCCGCTGCGGCGTTGAGCGCGCTGGTCGACGATGGTTTTGCCATACTCAAGGTCGGGCCCTGGCTGACCTTCGCGCTGCGGGAAGCCCTCTACGGCCTGAGCCATATCGCCGACATTCTGGTTCCCGATCCATCGCGGGAAAGCCTGCCGGCGGCCATGGAGCGCGTCATGCTGGCGGCGCCCGGCAATTGGAAGAATTACTATCACGGCTCCGAGGCCGAGCAGCGGATCGAGCGGCATTTTTCCTACAGCGACCGTATCCGCTACTACTGGCCTGCGCCGGCGGCGCGGCAGTCCGTGAACGCGCTGATGCAGGCGCTGGGCGAGCGCGACATCCCCTCACCCCTGATCAGCCAGTATCTCGGCCGCCTCGACAGCGCGGTAGCGAGCGGATCCGTCGCGCCAAAGGCCAGGGAACTCCTCATCGCAGGCGTGACGGACGTTCTCGACATCTATGCCAGCGCAACCGGCTGATCCCGACTTTCATGGCTGTGGCACCAGGGCGCGCGTGGTGCGGCGCAACGCCAGATCGCGATGCGCGTCAGCGGCGGCGTCAAGGGCTCCGGCTATGGTTGCTTCGGCGGCAAGGCCTCGATCGCCGAATTCACCGATTTGCGCCGCGTGACGATCGAGGACCCGGGCCAGCACTATCCGTTCTGCAATGGCCTCGCTTCGGGCAAGTCGCGGCGAAGATCAAACAGCCAGCGACGGTATAAAGCGGACGCTTGCGGATTGTTTCTGGCCAGGGGCCAGCACAATGCAACCGGTGTCGATCTCCTTGTCGCCCCTCCGGTTGAAAGCATCGGTAATGTTGCTGACCGGCTCGGCGCAAAAGAACGGTTCGCCCGGCGGCGTGTAGAGGGCGAGGAAGTCGAGCGGCGCCTCTGCCTCAATGTCCAGCTGCCGCCCGTGTTCGGGCCAGGTAATCCGGGCGCGGCGCGCCCATCCGGTGAAGACCGTGTCGAACTCCACTTCCGATACGTCAAAGCCGATGGATGGATCGGCCCCCACGGGCGGCGGGACATGCCGGATGGGCAGCACCTCCGCATCGGTTTCCCACATGCCTGATACCCGTGCCTGGACATGCGTCCACGGTGTCGACGGGAAGTAAGGATGGAGACCGAGGCCAACCGGCATCGGCGCGTCCGACAGGTTGCGCATGGTAATGGTCATGCAAAGCCTGCCTTCGGCCAGCGAGATCACTTGCTCGGCTTCGTAGCTCCATGGCCAGGAATCGACGGCGTGGCGATAGCGCAGGACGATCATGCTCGCTTCATGGCTCACGACGGCCCACGGGTGACGCCAGCCATGGCCGTGCTCATGATGTGGATCGTCCGGGACCGTCGGCAATTGAATGGGGCGCCCCGCGAATTCAAAGCGGCCATTCCTGATGCGGTTGGAATAGGGCACGAGCGGAAAGCAGGCCATGGCGCCGGCATCGCCATGGCCGATCGCCGCCGGGTGAGCCGCACGCAGCCAATCCACGGCCGAACCATCCCGCCACCATCGATACGACGCCAGCGCTCCACCAGCGGCGGGAGCAATTTCGACCGTCGCGATGCCGTCGCTGATCGAGACCAGTTCCGTGTGCTGCGCGACGGCCACAGCGAAATTCTTTGTCATCGGCACTCCCCCAATCCCTTGACTCCAATCCCCACGCCTATAAGACATATCATATGAATAGTATGAAGAATAGAAAATCATTCAGCACAGCCCGCACGTCACGAGTCGCGGTCGCGGTTTCCAGCGGTTCCACCGCGCTGCACGCCACGGTCGTCGAGCAGATCGGGCTGCGCATCGTGCAGGGCGACTTCCTGCCCGGCGAGGCGCTGCCTAATGCCGACGATTCCAGCGAGATGCTGGGGGTCAGTCGCACCGTGCTGCGCGAGGCGATCAAGGTGCTGGCGGGCAAGGGGCTGGTCGAATCCAGGCCGAAGACCGGCACGCGGGTGCGTCCTCGCGCCGATTGGAATTTCCTCGACCCCGACGTCCTGTCCTGGCGCTATACCGGCGGTGTCAGTGCGGAGGATGTGCGGGCGCTGTTTGAACTGCGCCGCGCCATCGAGCCGATGTCGGCGGCCCTTGCCGCGCAGCGTGCGACGCCGGCTCAGATCGCCGAGATCCATGCAGCGCTGGCTGAAATGGAAGCACTGAGCGATGACGGAGACCGCTTCGCTAAGCCCGATCTGGTGTTCCACCAGACCATATTGCGCATGACCGGCAACGAGCTGATCGGCTCGCTGGCCGCACTGGTCGAGACCGCGTTGGTAATGAGCTTTCGCCTCTCCAACGACAATCCGGAAGGGCAGCGCCATTCCTTGCCGCTGCACCGGGAAGTCGCCGAGAAGATTGCCGACGGCGACGCCGCCGGCGCGCAAAAGGCATTGCTGGTGCTTATCGACAATGCCGAGGATGACGTGCGCCGCAGCGTCGAGAACCGCAACAAACGCCGCAACGAGCGGGGCCTGCAATCGTGACCGAGACCAAACGCAAATTGCGGTCGGAAGCCTGGTTCGGCGGTGAAGGCAAGAACGCTTTCATGCACCGCAGCTGGATGAAGAACCAGGGCATTCCCGCTGACGCTTTCGACGGCCGCCCGGTGATCGGCATCTGCAACACGTGGTCGGAACTGACCCCCTGCAATGCGCATCTGCGGGCGCTCGCCGATCACGTCAAGCGCGGCGTCTATGAGGCCGGCGGCCTGCCGTTCGAATTTCCCGTGATGTCGCTGGGCGAGAGCAACATGCGCCCCACCGCCATGCTGTTTCGCAACCTGGCGAGCATGGATGTCGAGGAATCCATCCGCGGCAATCCGATCGACGGCGTCATCCTGCTTGTCGGTTGCGACAAGACCACGCCGGCGCTCTTGATGGGGGCTGCCTCGTGCAACCTGCCAACCATCGCCGTCTCCGGTGGGCCGATGCTGAACGGCAAGTTCCGCGGACAGGATATCGGCTCGGGCACGCATGTCTGGAAATTCGCCGAGGAGGTCAAGGCCGGCCGCATGCCGGTCGCCGACTTCCTTGCCGCCGAGCAGGGCCAGAGCCGGTCGGCCGGCAGCTGCATGACGATGGGCACCGCCTCGACCATGGCCAGCATGGTGGAGGCGCTCGGCATCGGCATGCCCGACAACGCCGCGATCCCGGCGGTGGATTCGCGCCGAAGCGTGCTTGCCCAGTTGGCCGGACGGCAGATCGTCGATCTTGTCCACCGCGACGTGACGATTGCAAAGATCCTTACCAGGCAAGCCTTCGAGAATGCCATTCGCGTCAATGGCGCGATCGGCGGCTCGACCAATGCGGTGCTGCATCTGATCGCCATCGCCAACCGGGTCGGTGTCGATCTCGGCCTCGATGACTGGGACCGCCTTGGCCGCGGCGTGCCAACCATTGTCGACCTGATGCCGTCGGGCCGGTTCCTGATGGAAGATTTCTACTATGCCGGGGGGCTAGCTGCGGTCATGGCGTCGCTTGATGAAGTGGGGCTTCTTCATCGCGACGCCATGACCGTCAGCGCCAAGACCATCGGTGAACTGATCGACGGCGCGCCCAACTATAACCGTGAGGTCATACGGCCGCTGCGCGAGCCGCTGACCAAGGAGGGCGGCATCTCGATCCTGCGTGGCAATCTGGCGCCCAACGGAGCGGTCATCAAGCCGTCCGCGGCAACGCCCGAACTGATGCAGCATCGCGGCAAGGCGGTCGTTTTCGAGAACATCGAGCATTACCATGCCCGCATCGACGATCCGGAGCTGGATATCGACGCCTCCTCGGTGATGGTGCTGAAGAATTGCGGACCGCGCGGTTATCCCGGGATGGCCGAGGTCGGCAACATGCCGCTGCCAGCCAAGCTGCTCAGAGAAGGCGTTTCCGACATGGTGCGCATTTCGGACGCGCGCATGAGCGGTACCGCCTACGGCACGGTGGTGCTGCATGTGGCGCCGGAGGCCGCGGCCGGTGGTGTGCTGGCCCTGGTGCGCGACGGCGATCTCATCGAGCTCGACGTCGCCGGCCGCCGTCTCGAGCTTTTGGTTTCGGACGAGGAACTGGCGATCCGCCGCCGTGACTGGAAGCCGCCGGAGCCGCCGCAGGGTGGCTACCAGAGCCTCTATGTCGAGCGCGTGCTGCAGGCCGACAAGGGCTGCGACTTCGACTTTCTCGTCGGTCGGCGCGATGCCGGCATTCCCCGGCATTCCCATTAGAGAGGGGCGCGATGACGGATCAGATCGGCAGCTACGCGACCTACCCCAGCCTGAAGGGCCGCAGCGTGTTCATAACCGGCGGCGGCAGCGGCATCGGTGAAAGCCTGGTGCGCCATTTCTGCGCGCAAGGCAGCCGCGTCGCCTTCGTGGATCTGGCCGAGGAGCCTTCACGGCGCCTGGTCGATGCGATCGCGGCCGAAGGGCATGCCGCGCCGCTATTCATTCCCTGCGACCTGCGCGATGTCGAGCAGCTGCAGGCGGCGACCGTCGAGGCGATGCGGCACAACGGCCCGATCCAGGTGCTGTGCAACAATGCCGGCAATGACGACCGCCACCAGACCAAGGACGTCACGGTGGCCTATTGGGACGACCGTATGGCGGTCAATCTGCGCCACCAGTTCTTCGCCGCCCAGGCGGTGCGCCCGCAAATGGGCTCGCTGGGCGGCGGCTCGATCATCAATTTCGGTTCCATTACCTGGATGGTCGGCGATCCCGACTGCCCTGCCTATGTCACCGCGAAAGCCGCTGTCTACGGCATGACGCGGGCGCTGGCCCGCGAACTCGGCCCCGAGCGCATCCGCGTCAACTGCATGGTGCCTGGCTGGGTGATGACAGAGCGCCAGATGCGGCTATGGCTGAACCCCGCCGGCGAACGCCAGATCGCGGAGCGGCAGTGCCTGCCCGACCGGCTGCAGCCATCCGACATTGCGCGCATGGCGCTGTTCCTCGCCGCCGACGACAGCCTGATGTGCACGAGTCAACAGTTCATCGTCGACGCGGGCTGGGTGTGACCCCGTACGGCCTCTAGGGAAGAAGGGTATTTCATGCGTCTTGTTCAGTACACAACGATCGATGGCGGCAGGCGGGTCGGCCGCGTTTCCGATGACGGCAATCGCCTGCATCCACTCGACAAGACAAGCACCGTGCTGGAGCTCGCCGAAGCGGCGATCGCCCAGGGTGCATCGATCGCGGCGCTGGTCGAGAAGCGGACGGGTGCGGCCACGATCGACTATGGCGAACTGCTGCGCGATGGCCGCGTGCTCGCTCCCGTCGACCATCCGGAACCGGCGCGCTTCCTGGTCACCGGCACCGGCCTCACCCACACCGGAAGTGCCGCCGCGCGCGACAAGATGCATGTGCTGACCCATGGCGAGGACGCCGAGGAATCGGATTCGCTGAAGATCTTCCGCATGGGCCTGGAAGGCGGCAAGCCCGGCGCCGGCAAGATCGGCATCCAGCCCGAGTGGTTCTTCAAGGGCGTCGGCACCTGTGTCGTGCCGCCTGGCGCCGATCTGCCGATGCCTGCCTTCGCGAAAGCCGGCGCCGAAGAAGCCGAGATCGTCGGCCTTTACCTCAATGGGCCGGATGGCCGCCCCTATCGCATCGGCTATGCGCTGGGCAACGAATATTCCGACCATGTGACGGAGGCCGAGAACTACCTCTATCTCGCCCACTCGAAACTCCGCTCCTGCTCGATCGGACCGGAGCTTCTGATCGGCGACCTGCCCGAAGAAGTGCGTGGCCATTCCCGCATTCTGCGCGACGGCACTGTTATCTGGGAACAGGAATTCCTGTCGGGCGAAGCGCACATGTCGCATTCGATCGCCAATCTCGAACACTTCCATTTCCGCTACCCGATGCACCGCAGGGCGGGCGACCTGCACGCCTATTTCTTCGGAGCGGCGGTGATGAGCTACGCCTCCGGCGTCAAGACGGCTTCCGGCGACGAGTATGAAATCCAGGCACAGACATTCGGCAAGCCGTTGCGCAACCGGATGGTGTCGGTGCCGGACGAGGGACTGGTCGCCGTCACCCAGCTGTGACGGCGATAGCCCCGGAAATTACGGTCCACCAGAACGACAATGGGAGATTAAAAATGGGACTGAAGAAAGCGTTTCTGAGACTAGCGACCATCGGGCTCGGCATCGGCCTGATGACGTCGGCGGCGCTGGCCGCGAACCTTCGCGTGCTGGCCTGGGACGGTTATGCCGACCCGGACTGGGTGAAGGACTTCACCGCCGCCACCGGCATCGGCGTCGATGTCGTCTTCATCGGCAGCGATGACGAAATCTGGGCCAAGATCAAGGGCAGCGAAGGGCAGGACTTCGACGTCTTCGCCGTCAATACCGCCCAGTTGCAGCGCTACATCAAGGCCGATCTGGTGTCGCCGATCGACATCACCAAGCTGCCGAACCAGAAGGACGTGCTGCCGCGCTTCCGCGATCTGTCTCAGGTCAGCGGCGACACCAAGGACGGCAAGGTCTACGGTATTCCGTTCTGCTTCGATTCCATCGGGCTGATCTACGACACCGACAAGGTCAAGCCGGCGCCGACCTCGATGTCCGTCCTGTGGGATCCGGCCTACAAGGGCAAGATCCTCGCCTACGACAATGGCGAGCACAATTTCTCGTTCACCGCGCTGACGCTCGGCTACAAGGATCCGTTCAACCTCGACGAAAAACAAATGGCGGCGGTCAAGGCCAAGCTGGTCGAGCTCAAGCGCAATGTGCTGAGCTTCTACACCACCGCCGACGAGGCGCAGCAGATCTATCAAAACAATGACGTTGCGCTGATCTGGGCCAATTATGGCCAGCAGCAGGTGAAGGCACTGCAGAAGATCGGCGCCCATGTCGCCTACGTCAATCCGAGCGAAGGCGCGCTTGCCTGGCTCGACAACTGGGTGATCTCCAAGGGTGTCCGCGACAATGCCGCGGCCGAGAAATGGATCGACTTCATGCTGACGAAGAAGGTCAGCGGCGCGCTTTCCGAGCGCACCGGATTCGGCAACACGGTGGTCGAGTCGAGCAGTGCGGGCGGCAACGACAAGCTGGTCTGGCTCAACAATGTCGAGGATCCGCTCAAGCGTTCGGACTTGTGGAACGAGGTCAAGGCGACGCCCTGATCCCTTCCGCGCCTGACTTCGAAGGACCCGGCGGTCCGGACGTTCCGGACCGCCGAAGCGTATGCGAGAATATCCCATGAGCCAGAACACCGACCTCTTGACGCTGCGGTCCGTCTCGAAATCCTACGGCACGGTTCCCGTGCTGCACGACATCGACCTGTCGCTCCGGGACGGTGAGTTCCTCACCGTCCTTGGACCGTCGGGTTCGGGCAAGACGACGGTCCTGCGGCTGATCGGGGGGCTGGAGCCGCTGACGTCAGGCGAGATCCGGCTGGACGGCCAGGACATCAGCCGCATGCCGATCAACAAGCGGCCGTTCAACACGGTGTTCCAGGACTATGCGCTGTTCCCCCATATGACCGTCTCCGGCAATGTCGGCTATGGGCTTTCGGTGCGCCATATCAAGCGCAAGGAGATCGCCAGCCGCGTGGCGCAAGCCCTCGATCTGGTGCAGCTCGGACGTTTCGCCGAGCGCTTTCCGGCACAGCTTTCCGGCGGCCAGCGCCAGCGTGTCGCGCTCGCCCGGGCGCTGATCTGCCAGCCGCGCCTGATCCTGCTCGACGAGCCGCTGGCGGCACTCGATCTCGAATTGCGCCGGCAGATGCAGGAGTTCCTGAAATCCATCCAGCGCGAGATCAAGACCACCTTCCTGTTCGTCACCCACGACCAGGAAGAAGCGATCGGCATGGCCGATCGGATCTGCGTCATGCAGGCCGGCCATATCCGCCAGCTCGGCACGCCGCATGAGCTCTACTACAAGCCGAATTGCGAATTCGTGGCGCGCTTCTTCGGCGAGAACAATCTGGTGGCCGGAAAGCTCGGTCCGGTGCAAGGCGAGCAGCGACCGATCGAGACGGCACTCGGACGGTTGGTCTGCTCGATCGGCGACCAGCCGCATCTGAAGATTGCCCCGGATGGCGCCGCGGCTTTCGCGGCGTTCCGCCCCGAAGCCTTGCATCTCGCGGACGCCCGTGATGGCGCCAATCGCTTTTCCGGTGCCATTGTCGATCTCGCCTTTGCCGGCTCGTCGACGGTCGCCACGATCATGGCGGGGGCGGACGATGCCGCGCAGCGCCTGCGGCTGCGCATGCCGAGCCGGATCGACGGCAGCATCTTGAAATCCGGCGAGACGGTCTCGCTTTCGTTTGCGCCGCATGAAGGCCATCTGGTGCTGGCATGAGCGGAACCGGCTCGACACACGCCGCGCAACGGCGACTGTCAGGGCTGGTGACGGTGCTGGCATTCGCCTTGCCGGTTATCTTCGTCCTCGTGCCGCTGGCAATCTTCCTGGTCTACAGTTTCTTCAGCGTCGACCAGGGTACGATCGTCCATGCACCGACGCTCGGCAACTATGTCAGGTTTTTCACCGACCCGATCTTTCTGCCGGTGTTCTGGAACACCATCGTGCTGTGCGTATCGGTGGCCGTCATCTGTATCCTTCTCGCCTATCCCGCCGCCTACTTCCTGACGACGCTGAAAGGGCGGTGGCGCTATGCCCTGCTGATGTTGCTGCTGGTGCCACTGCTGATGAGCTACGTCATCAAGATCTACGCGATCCGCAGCATCCTCGGCCTCAACGGCTTCCTCAACAAGGCGCTGGTGGCGCTCGGCATCCTGGATCAGCCATCGACGCTTTTCGTCTTCAACATGAACGCGATCCTCTTGACGCTGAGCCTGCTTTTGATCCCGTTCGCCATCCTGCCGATCTTCCTGTCGCTGGAGCGGATCCCGCAGACCTTGCTGCGCGCCTCGGATGACCTGGGCGCCAGCAGCCTGCAGACATTCCTGCGCATCACCTTGCCGCTGAGCCTGCCCGGCGTCGCCTCGGCGGCGAGCTTCGTCTTCGTACTGGCGATCGGCGATTTCCTGACGCCTCAGATGGTCGGCGGGATCAGCGGCTTCACCTTCGGCCGCATCCTCTACAGCCAGTTCGGCACGGCCTATAACTGGCCGTTCGGCGCCGCGCTGTCGGTGGCGCTTGCGATCGTGGTGATCGCCGCCATTCTCATTGGCGAACGGTTCGGGCGCAGCCGGGGGACGTCGGTATGAGCGCGCTGCCCCGGCCTTCCACTGTCTTCCTGGCCGCGATTACGACGCTGGTCGCGGTACTGCTTTACAGCCCACTGTTCGTGCCGATCGTGTCGTCGTTCTTCACCATTTCGCATGGCAATGTCGACTGGTCGTCGCCGACCTTTTCGACCTATGTGGCGCTGGCTGAAAACCATGACATCCTGACCGCGTTGCGCACCACGCTGATCGTCGGCGTCTGTACCGTGATCCTGTCGGTGGTCAGCGGGACGCTGCTGGCGCTCTACTATCACGGCCGCCGCTCGGGACGTTCGGTTCTGCAGTTCATCATCTTCCTGCCATTCCTGATGCCGCCTATCATCAGCGGCCTGGCGCTGCTGATCTTCTTCCGCGAGATCGGCCTCGAACGCTCGCTGCTGACGGTTGTCATCGGCCACACCGTGTTCGTGCTGGCGATCGTCTACCGCACTGTGCTGATGCGGCTGCAGTCGATGAGCCGCACGCTGGTCGAAGCATCCTACGATCTCGGCGCCAGCGGTTGGCAGACCTTCTGGCGCATCATCCTGCCGAACCTGTCGAGCGCCATGGTCGGCGGCGCCATCCTGGCCTTCGCGCTGTCGTTCGACGAGACCATGATCACCATCCTGGTCACCGGCACGCAAAGCACGCTGCCGGTCCGGCTGTGGGCGATGATGCGTCTAGGCTTCTCGCCCGACATCAATGCGCTGGTGGCGCTGATCCTGATGTTCACCGTGCTGCTGTGCGTGCTCGCCGCCCGTTTTCTCATTCCCAGGCAAATGGCGACGGAACGTACCTGAGTTTCAAGCGGTTGGGTCAAGGTCGAAGACTCGTCCGGGATTGAGGATGTTCTTCGGATCGAGCGCCGTCTTCAGCCGCCGCATCGTGGCGATCTCGGCGTCACTGCGCACCAGATTCAGCCACCGCTTCTTATCGAGGCCGATGCCATGCTCGGCCGACACGCCACCTCCGGCCGCCGCCACGCCGCGATAGATGATACCGTAGGCCGCCGCCGGGTCCGCCGTCAGCACCTGATAGTGCAGGTTGCCGTCCCCGAGATGGCCGAAGACGTAGATGTCGGCACCGGGATCGACCGCGCGGATGGCGGCATCCGCTTCTTGCAGGAACGCCCCCATTCGCGCCAACGGGATGCTGATGTCGACGCCGATCAGGCCTTTCATCGAAAACAGGACGCGGTTGGCGTCCTCCCGCACATCCCACAGCGCGCGGAATTCGCGCGGCGATTGGGAGACGACAACATCGTCGACGACGCCGTCCTCGACCGCCTGCATCAAGACCTCGGCGAAGCGCTCGCCGTCACGTTCTGGCTCGCTGCCCTGGATTTCGGCCAGCACATAGACGGGTGATCCGGCCGGAAGCGGCGCCGGCATGGCCATGCTGGCGACCATGACGTCATAGAGCGGCGCGATATTGACCTCATAGGCGGACAAAAGCGGGCCGAGCTTTTGCCGCAGCAGCCCAAGCAGGCCAATCGCCGCATCGAGCGAAGGCAGCGCGCAGAAGGCGTTCACCTCGGATGCGGGCTTGGGATGCAGCCGGAGCGCGGCGCGGGTGACGACGCCAAGCGTCCCTTCCGCGCCGATGAAGAGTTGGCCGAGGTCGTAGCCGGAATTGTCCTTGGGCAGGCCTTTGAGCGACGTCAGCACGGTGCCATCGGCGAGTACCGCCTCCAGCCCCAGCACCTGTGCCCGGTACATGCCATAACGCAGCACGCGGATGCCGCCGGCATTGGTGGCGATGTTGCCGCCGACCGTGGCGGAGCCCCGCGCGCCGATATCGACGCCGAACATCAGCCCGGCGCCGTCGGCCGCTTCCTGCACCGATTGCAGCGTCGCGCCAGCTTCGGCGACGATGGTGGCGGCTTGACAATCCGGGGCGGCAAGGCCGGTCATGCGTTCCAGCGACAGCACGACCTCGCCCGGCTGGACGCGCGCGCCACCGGCCAGCCCGGTGCGCCCGCCCTGGACGACGACCGGCTGGCCAAGAGCGTTGCACGCGGCGAGTGCCGCCGCGACACCCTCGGCATCGCGCGGGCGCAGCACGGCTTCGGGAAGCACGCCGAGCTTGCCGTCGGGATCGTCACGATAGCGCTGGTCCACGTCGGAGCCGGCGAGCACGCCGCCCGCGCCCAGCCTGTTGCCAAGCGCGGAGAGCAGCCGTTGTATTTCAGGTGACATCCGGCTCAGGCGCCTGCGTGACAGGGCGCATCATCAGCGTCCAACAACCGGATCGCCCGATGAGTATCCTTGTCCAGCACGCTCGCCATCCCCTGAATTGCAGCCGACCAATCCTAATCGCGCCCGCTTGTCGTGCAAGCGATATCGAGCTGCCTCAGACTATGCCGGCATCGATCGCGATGGGCGAGATCGATGCCGGAAGTACAGCGACGGCTTACTGAAGCTTGGCCTGCAGCGCGTTGACGTCGTCGGTGGTCATTTCACCATCGGTCGTCACCTTGCCGTCGGCGATCTTCCACAGCCGGAACGGGCCAGTGATGTCGCCAAACTTGTCGAAGACCACGGGACCGATGACGCCTTCATAGCGGATCGGCTTGCCGTCCTTGATCAGGCCGAGCGCCTTGGCGAATTCTTCCTTGCCGGCATAAATCGGCGTGCCGGCGGGATCGACTGCCTTGTACATGGCGTCCTTGATCTTGGCCGGGTCCTCGGAGCCGGCAATCGCGATGGCGAGCCCGACAATGGCGCCGGCATCATAGGAGCGGTCTGCCGCGGGATTTGACGGTTCGATGCCGGAAAACGCCTTGTAGTTCTTGGTGAAATACTCCGTCGAGGCGGTCGGGCTGGTGCCGGAAGACGTGCCATAGGCGTCCTTCAGATAATCGGCGCCGACGGACTCGATGAAATCAGGGCTGTTCATGCCGTCATTGAGCAGGAATTTCTGCACGCCGCCCTGCGAAATCCAGGTGCGGGCGATGGTGGCGCCGTCGACGGGCGTGCTGACCAGGTACAATCCATCCGGTTCGCCACCCATCGCCGCGGTGACTTCCGAGGCGTAGCTCGACTGCTTCTCGTTGTAGGGGGTGTCGGAGACGATGGTGCCGCCGAGCGCTTTGTAGGCCCGCGAGAATTCGGCCACCATGTTGACGCCGAAGTCGTTGTTGACGTGGATGATCGCCAGCTTCTTGAAACCCCTGTCGACGGCATATTTGGCGGCGGCCACGCCCTGCAGCGCGTCCGAGGTGATGGTGCGGAAGAAGATGCCGTTGGTCTTGCCGTCGCGGCCGAGTGTCGTCAGTGTCGGCGAGGACGACGCCGGCGAGACCTGGACGATCTTGGCCGGCGCGGTCACCGAGGTCAGGATCGGGATCGACACCGAGGAAATGATGCCACCGATGATCACAGGCACTTTCTTGACCTGCACCAGCTGGGTGGCGGCATCGACCGCGATGTTGCCCTGGCTCTGGCTGTCGCGCGTGTCGGTGACGAGATCGCAGCCGCGCACGCCGCCGGCTTGGTTGATGTCGCGGAAGGCCATTTCGACCGATTTGGCGCCGGCCTGTCCGTATTCACCGGCCGGACCGGTCAGTTCCATGACGAGACCGACGGTGATCTTGCAGTCGGCGGCCTGTGCGGCACCCGCCATCGTCACGAGAGCAAGTGCCGTGGTGAGCTGGAGTATCGTCTTTCTCATTGTTGTTCCCCTTGAGTTACACGAACTGATTTGACGTCTGGAAATTCTCAGTGTTCCGGCACCTGCAGCCAGGTTTCATGCAGATGCCGCCATTGGACGCCGTTGGGCGCCGATGAACGGGTGGTGAAGACCGCGCTCGACTGGCGGCGGCCGTGCTTGCCCGCGCGCAGCTGCGCCTCGACATAGAGGACGACGATCGTGTCGCCATCCTGCCAGCCGGGCCGGATGTCCTCGATCGATATGGCAAAGCCGTCGTCGCAAGTGGCGCGGCTGGAGCGCACATGGTCGATCACGGCATCGCGGTCGAGGATCTGGCCGCCTGGTGCGATCATGGTCAGGCCTTCGCCCATGACGGCTTCGAAGCGGCCGAAATCCACCTTGTCGGCGCGCGAGGCGACGAACCAGTCGACGAAAAAGCGATGCAGATCGACGACTTCGGCGCTGGCCTGCGAAAACAACCTGTCGTCCATGGTCTTCATATCCGGCCCGCGTTGAGATTGTAGTGCATGATCGAGCCGTGGCGGCCGTGGCGGTCGCGCTCCAGCGTGTAGACATCTCCCTCAAGGCCGTTGCCCCTCGCTATCACGGCTGCAATCCGCGCACGGTCATCGGCGTCGAGTACGACATCCATGATCTTGGCGTTGGCCAGCGCATGCGCCTGGTTGCGGGCACCGACGATGACCGCGGCCACTCGCGGCTGCTCCAGCACCCAGGCGCTGGCGATGGTGGCGATGTCGACGGCGTGGCGGTCGCCCACCGCCTTCAGCGCGCGAAGCAGTTGCTGGAACAGGTCCCAGCCGCCGAAATCGTCGATGATCAGCTTGTACTTGACCAGCGAGCGGTTTTCGAGCGGCGTGCCGGGTTCGGCGACACCAAGCCATTTGTCGCTGAGAAAGCCGCCGGCCACAGAACCGTAGCAGAGAAAGCTGACGCCGTTTTCCTCCGCAAGCCCGGCGAGGCTGTTCGCCGGACGCTGGTCGAGCACCGAATATTGCAGCTGCTGGCTGACCAGCGGGATGCCGGCTGACAGAATTTCGGCAAGCCGGGGCGTATCGAAATTGGTGGTGCCGAGATTGCGCAGCTTGCCCTCGCGCCGAAGCTCGTTGAGCCAACCCATCGCCTCGATATAGCGCGGCTGCGCATAATCCCACCAGTGAAACTGCACGAGGTCGAGCCGCTCGGTCTTAAGCCTGCGCAGCGACTGGTCGACGATGCCCCTGATATAGTCGCGGCTGATCGTAGCGAGCCGTTCAAGGTCGGGCACGAGCTTGGTGTGCACCTTCATTTTGGCGGCTGCATCGAGACCACGCTCATTGGCCAGCCGCAAGCGCGCGGCGCCGATCAATTCCTCGACGCCGGTGTAGATATCGGCGCAATCATAGGTCCAGATGCCGGCATCGAAGGTGGCGATCAGGTCGCTTACGGCCTGACTGCGATCGATGGCGCCATGGCCGCCGGCCAGTTGCCAGCCACCGCGTATGACGCGCGAAATCGCGTGGCCGGGGCTGAGCTCGAATGTCTTGGCGGTCATGTCAGGTCATTCCCTTTCGGCAGCGGCACGGCCGTGGTTTCGGCATGGCTGAATCGCCGCTTGGCCAGTCTGACGATCCGCAGCCTGCTGGCACAGTTGGGATCGGGACAGGCGATCTCCGCGTCCGAGGTCATCCAGTCGTTCGGGTGGGTCGGGCGCTGCTTCGCCGCCAGGAGCGGCAGCACCGCCGAGATCGAATAGATCGAAAAGCCCTGCCCGGCTGGCATCGACAGCATCTCGCCCTTGAGCTCGAAATAGTCGCCGGCCCTGGCGCCGCAATAGATCGGCTTGCCCCGCGGAATGACCGCCTCGACGCGGAGATCGAAGAGTTCGAAACTGTCGTCAGCCATTTCAGGCCTCCACCAGGCTGAAGGTGATGTCGCAGGCGCCGTTGCGGCGGATGATGCCGCAGGCAGCCGCGAATTGATCGCGCTCCTCGGGCTTCACCTGCGCGACGACGCTGCCGGCCAGCCAGCCGATCGGGAACAGCAGACGCGCGCCCTGCCCGTAGAACAGGCCGATGTCGAAGATGGCGTTGGGGTGGCCGCCCCACATGCGCGGCGGCACGTAGGACAACACGATGTCACCTGGCTGCGGCGTCAGGGTCGCGTTCTCCGCCGGCAGCGGCTGGGCATAGGCCTGCCCCTCGAGATCGGCTGATGGAACCGGAGAGGAGATCTCAGGTCCCGTCCACATGGCGTGAATGGCGGGGACGACACGTGGCGTGGCGAGATAGGCTGTGAGAAAGGCCGCATTCTCCGGCGCCTTTTCCGGCAGCAGCAGCGCAGTGACGGAAAGCTTGGAGCGGGGCTCGCTGATCCTGATGGAGGTCATATCTGGCCTTTCGCGGCGGCGGATTGCAGTTTGCTGCGCAGGAAGGTGAAGGGCCGGCTGATGTCGGCGACCAGTGCTTCGCGCGCCGCCCGAGCATCCTGCGTGGCCAGCGCCTCGACGATGCGGCGGTGATACTGGGCGGTGTCGACCTCGCCGGCTTCCGAGAAAGCGTAGATGGCGACGCGGATGCATGGACCTGATTGCAGCCACAGGCTCTCGATCATCGGGATCAACACGGCCGAGCCGCAGGAGCGATAGATCTCGAAGTGAAAGCTCTGGTTGAGCGTCACTTCGCGGTCGACATCCTTCTTGTGTTTCAGCGCCCGCATCTCGTCCCACTCGCCGAGAATGGTTTCGATGGTGGTGATCTGGCGCGGTCCCATGCGGGCGGCAGCCAGCGCGATCGCCTCGCCCTCGATCAGGACGCGGGCACGCAAGAGATCGTCGAGGCGCTCCAGCGTGATTGGCGGCACGCGCACCGAGCGGTTGGGCAGCGCCTCCAGCGCCTTCTCCGTGATCAGGCGGCCAAGCGCCTCGCGCACCGGCATGGTCGAAGTGACCAGCGCATCGGCCAGACCGCGGATGGTCAGCACCTGGCTTGGTTCGAACAGGCCACCGATCAAGGCGCGACGCAGTTCGGAATAGACGCGATCCTGCACCGTCTCGCGGCCGACCGGCGCGAGCTGGGCCGCGATCGCCTCGTTGTTTTTTTCGATGGCAGCCTTTTGCATGGAATTCCGTTCTCGGCGGGTTTTCGGCTTGCAGATGAAATTAAAGCCGAATAGCGTGATCAAAGCAAGTGTGATCACAAATCATAATCAGAAGACGGCGACGACCGTCTTCGGCCAGAGGGTTTGATGAGCGAGGCAGCGGAAAGGCAGGGGAAGGAGACCCTTGTCCCGGTTCTGACGGCAAGCAACGTCGTCAGGCGGTTCGGCGGCCTTGTCGCCGTCAACAATGTCTCGTTTCATGTCAAAGCGGGCGAAATCCTTGGCCTGATCGGACCCAACGGGGCCGGCAAGACGACCATGTTCGACCTGCTCGCAGGCAGCATCCTGCCGACCAGCGGCGACATCCTTCTCAACGGCACGCGCGTCTCCGGCGAAGCCGCTCATTTGCGCATCGGCCGAGGGCTCGGCCGCACCTTCCAGATCCCGCGCCCGCTGCCCAATCTGACGCTGATCGAAAACATCATGCTCGCGGCACAGGGTCAGGCCGGCGAAAAGCTGCTGGCTAACTTCCTCACGCCGTGGCGGGTGGCGGCACAGGAAAAAGCCGCCCGGACGAAAGCCCTCGAGCTGCTCGAACTCGTCACCCTCAGCCATCTCGCCCATGAGCCGGCGCGCGTGCTGTCCGGCGGCCAGCGCAAGCTGCTCGAACTTGCCCGGGTCATGATGGCCGACCCGGCGATCATCCTGCTTGACGAACCCGCCGCCGGCGTCAACGCGACGCTGCTCGAAGTCATCATCGACCGCATCCGCGACATCAACGCGCGCGGCATCACCTTCCTGCTGATCGAGCACAACATCGACATGGTGACGCGGCTCTGTCACCGTGTCCTTGTCATGGCGAGCGGCCAACTGCTGAGCGAAGGCACGGCGGAAGAGGTCGCTCGCGACCCGCGCGTCATCGAGGCCTATCTCGGAGGCACCGCATGAGCGAGACCGTCCTCGATGTGCGCGACCTCGAAGCCGGCTATGAGCCCGGCGTGCCGATCGTGCGCGGCGCCTCGATCACCGTCGACAGAGGCGAGATCGTCGTCGTGCTCGGCCCCAACGGCGCTGGCAAGTCGAGCTTCATCAAGGCGATCGCCGGCCTCGTGCCGATCACCGGCGGCACGGTGCTGCTGGACGGCAGGGACATCACCGCCGCGACCGCCCACACCATGGTGCGGCTTGGCCTCGCCTTCGTGCCGCAGACCGAGAACATCTTTCCGCTGATGTCGGTGGAGGACAATCTCAAGGTGTCCTGCGGCATCCTCGAGCGGCGCGACATCCCGGCCCGCATCGAGGAAATGTACGCCGCCTTCCCCGACCTTGTCCGCCAGCGCCGCACCGCCGCCGGCAATCTGTCGGGAGGCCAGCGGCAGATGCTTGCCGTGGCGCGGGCGCTGATCGTCCATCCCAAGGTGCTGGTGCTGGACGAGCCGTCCGCCGGCCTGTCGCCGAAGTTCGTCGCGATGGTATTCGAGATGCTGGCCGGCATCCGCAAGTCCGGAGTCACCATCCTTTTGGTCGAGCAGAATGCCAAGGCAGCGCTTGCCATCGGCGACCGCGCCTATGTGCTGGCCGAAGGCAAGGACCGGCACGAAGGCATAGCCTCCGAATTGTGGAACGACCCTGTCGTCGCCGAACTCTATCTTGGCCAGCGCCCTTCTCACGCAGGTAAGGGAGGCGCGGCATGAGCCTGCAATTCATCGTCGACGGATTGCTGACCGGCTCGATGATCGGCCTCGGCGCAATCGGCGTGACGCTCACCTATTCAATCCTGCGTTTCTCCAACTTCGCCCATGGCGACTTCATGGCCTGGGGCACCTATGCGACGCTGGCCGTGGTCAGTGCCATCGGTGCGATGTTCGGCAAGGTGGCACCGATCGGGCCGCTATCCTTCGGCTGGCCGCTTCTTGTTGCCCTGATCGTCGGCATGGCATTCACCGCCTTGCTCGCACTGCTGCTCGACAAGATCCTGTTTTCGCGGCTGCGCTCGCAGGGCCAGGCGATCATCGTGGTGATGGCGAGCTTCGGGGCCTCGATGGCGCTACGCAGCCTGCTCGAATTCACCTTCACCTCACGGCCGACCTATTTCAGCCGGGCGATCCAGATCGCCATGCCGGTCGGCTTCGGCATCCGCATCACGCCCGACCAGATCGCGTTGCTCGTGTTGACCGCCATACTCGTGCTCGGCGTGCATCTGTTGATGACGCGCACGCAGACTGGCCGCGCCATGCAGGCCTTGAGCCAGAACGCGGCACTGGCCCGCGTCGTCGGGATCGACGTTGCCAGCGTGGTGCGGGTGACGTGGATCATCGGCGGCGCGCTCGCCTGCGTGGCTGGCGTGATGATCGGCATCCTGGTGCAGATCCGCCCGTTCATGGGCTTCGACATGCTGCTGCCGATGTTCGCCGCCGCCATCCTCGGCGGCATCGGCAGCATCCCGGGCGCGGTGCTCGGCGGCCTGATCATCGGTCTCGCGGAAGCCGGCGCGGTGCAGCTGATCGGCCCCGAATGGCGCGCCGCCGTTTCCTTCATCATCCTGATGGCTGTGCTGTTCGTGCGGCCGATCGGCCTTTTCGGAGTTCGGGAAAGATGATCGATCTGGTCGGATACGGCGCCTTCTTCCTGACCACGGCGCTGATCTTCTCACTGGTCACGCTGGGGCTCAACCTGCAATGGGGCCTGACCGGCCTGTTCAATGTCGGCCTGGCGGGCTTCGTCGCCATCGGTGCCTACACCTCGGCGCTGCTGACGACACCGGACGATCCCGCGCGGCTCGGCGGCTTTGGCCTGCCCATCCTCGCCGGCTGGGTGGGTGCCATGATCGTTGGCGGCATTGCGGCCGCGCTTACCGGCATGGCGACGTTGCGTCTTAGATCCGACTATCTGGCGATCACCACCTTCGGCGTGGCTGTCGTCGTGCAATTGGTCGCACTCAACGCGCAGAACCTGACCGGCGGACCGTTCGGCATCGGCTTCATCCCGCGCCCCTTCGGCGGCCTGGCGGAGACGCCGCTGCTGTTCAACCTGTCGAACCTTGCCGTCGTCTGCGCTGTGACGCTGATTGCCTATCTCGCCTTGGAACACCTGTCGCGCAGCCCCTGGGGGCGTGTGCTGAAGGCGCTGCGGGAGGACGAGCGGGCCGCGATTTCGCTGGGCAAGAGCGCGCGCTTCTACCGCGTCCAGGCGTTTGCCGTCGGCGGCGCCATCATGGCGCTGGCCGGCGCGCTGCAGGCGCATTTCACCGGCTTCATCGCGCCGGACAATTACCTGCCGATCCTCACCTTTCAGGTCTGGGTGATGCTGATCGTCGGGGGCTCGGGCAGCAATCTCGGCGCGGTCATCGGCAGTGTCCTGGTCTGGGGGATTTGGGCCGGATCGGGCACGCTGACCAGCGTGTTCTTCCCGCCCGAGCAGCAGGCGCGCGCCGCTTCGCTGCAGATCGTCGCCATCGGCGTGATGCTCTGCGTGATCCTGCTGATGCGGCCGAACGGATTGTTCGGCGACAGGCCGCTGCGGACGCGCTTCGGCAAGCGCACGCGGATCGCCACGGACAAAAGCAGTTCCGGTTCATGAATGCCCCGGTCCGGCAGGGTGCGAACGGCATTTCGCTTTGGCATGCCATCAGACGCGATCGCCGCAAGCGGCCTGCGCTGAGTGGCAACCTCGATGTCGACCTTGCCATTGTCGGCGGTGGATTTTCCGGTCTGTCGACCGCGCTGCACGCCGCCGAAAAAGGCATCTCGGTCGCAGTGCTCGAAGCCGAGATCATCGCCTGGGGCGCGACTGGCAGGAATGCCGGTTTCGTCGTGCCGAACTTCGCCAGGATGGACCCCGGCAGCATCCTCGCGCATCTCGGCGCCGAGCGCGGCGAACGCCTCATCGATTTTGCCGCCGGCAGTGCCGACCTCGTCTTCGGATTGATCCGGCGGCACGGCATCGACTGCGACGCGGTGCAGAACGGATGGATCCAGCCGGCGCACTCGCCGGCGGCCCTGGAGAAGGTCAAATCCCGCGCGGACCAATGGGCGCGGCGCGGCCGGCCTGTCGTAACCCTGGATCGGCAAGAGGTCGAAGCGCTGACCGGCGCACGCGGCTATGTCGGTGGCTGGATGGATCGTTCCAGCGGCGTGCTCAATCCGGTCGCCTATGCGCTGGGGCTCGCCGATGCGGCGGAGAAGGCCGGCGCGAAGATTTTCGAGCACACGCCGGTCACCTCGATCGATCGCGTCGCCGATGGTTGGGCACTTCAAACACGGTTGGGCCTGGTACGCGCGGCCAAGGTGCTGATCGCTACCAACGCCTATGGCGGGTCGCTCGATCCGTTGCTGCGGCGAACCTATATTCCGCTGAAGGTCTTCCAGATCGCGACCGCGCCCCTGCCGCATGAAATCCGAACGCGTCTGCTGCCTGGCGGACAAGGCGTCGGCGACACCAGGCGCAACCTCTTCACCTTTCGCTTCGACGCCGACAACCGGCTGATCAGCGGCGGCATGCATATTCTTGGCGCCGGCGCCGATACGCGCGTGTCGCAAACAATCTGGCGACGGCTCGGCCGGCACCTCGACCTGCCTGATTTGCCCCCGATTGCCTACAACTGGTCGGGGATGGCGGCGGTCGAACCGGATTTCCTGCCGCATGTCCTGGACCTCGGGCCGGGGCTGATCGCCGGTCGCGCCTGCAATGGACGCGGCATTGCCATGACCACGGCGATGGGCAAGGTGCTGGCCGACTGGGCCGCTGGAACCGAAGCGCGTGATTTGCCGCTGCCCTTCGCACCGCCGGCGCCAATTCCGTTCCATGCCCTGCTGCGGCACGCGCCCAACATGCTGCTCGGCTGGAGCATCCTGCGCGACCGGATGGACGAGACGGCATAGGCCGACCGGGCCTGCCCCGCGATCAGTGCGCCATGTGAAGATTGTCGGAGAGGACCGCGGCCGCCACGGAGATATCCTCTTCAAGGGAAGCCCGAACGGCCGGACCGTTGCGCTGTTCCAGCGCGGCGACGATCCCGCGGTGTGCGTCATTGGATTGCGGAATGTAGCGATCAGCCCGCATCAGGAGCTTGAGATAGGGTCCGACGCGCCCCCAGAGATCGCGGATCATGTTCAAGAGGATCGGCGCGCCGGCGTGCTCATAAATAGCAAAATGGAAGGCTTCGTTCAGGGCCAGATAGGCCGTGGCGTCCTGCGCCTCGATAGCCCGCTGCATGCCGGCGAGCGCGGCTTGGATGTCGGCCAGCCCGCTTTCAGTCATCCGTGACGTGGCCATATCGCCCGCCAGTCCCTCGACGGCGATGCGGATGCGCGTCAGTTCCGAGAAGGCGGGCGCGGAGAGCAAGGGCACGATGATCGAGCGGTTGTTCTGCATTTCCAGAAGTCGCTCGGCGACCAGTCTTTGCAGCGCCTCGCGGATCGGCGTCGTCGAAATGCCAAAGCTCTCGGCAAGCTTGCGGATGACCAGTGTCTGGCCCGGGCTGAAGCCGCCCGAGATCAACTCCTGCTTGAGCGCGCCGTAGGCCCGGTCATTGAGGGTTTGATGCTCGAGCTTCAGC
This sequence comes from Mesorhizobium sp. BR-1-1-10, assembly GCF_020165595.1. Classification (NCBI taxonomy): domain Bacteria; kingdom Pseudomonadati; phylum Pseudomonadota; class Alphaproteobacteria; order Hyphomicrobiales; family Phyllobacteriaceae; genus Mesorhizobium; species Mesorhizobium sp. BR-1-1-10. Next base: position 281,337 of record NZ_JAIUIL010000007.1, read on the forward strand.
ATGCGTGCCGCTCAGTTCACCAGTTCGACAGTGCGCGATCGAGCGCCTCGGCCAGCTGCTCGGCATTGTCCCTGGCAAAGGGCAGCGGCGGCCTGATCTTCAGCACATTGCCGCGTGGACCGCACGACGAGATCAGCACGCCGTCCTCGCGCATGGCTTCAACGACGGATGAAGTCTTGGCAGCAGCAGTGGCCTCATCCTCCGCCATCAGCTCGACGCCGAAATAGAGGCCGTTGTGCCTGACATCGGCGACCATGCCGTGCCGGCTCTGCAAGGCGCGCAGCAATTCTCCTGTATAGGCGCCAACCGTCCGCGCGTTCTCGATCAGCCCCTCGCCCTCGATCACATCGAGCACGGCGATGCCGACCGCGGCGGCGACCGGATTGCCGCCGAAAGTGTTGAAGTAGCCGGTGTTCGAACCGAACGAGCTCACCAGCTGCGGCCGCACGATCACCGCGCCCATCGGATGCCCGTCACCGATCGGCTTGCCCATGGTGACGATATCAGGCGCGAGGCCATAGTTGGCGAAGCCCCACATGCCCTGGCCAAGCCGGCCGAAACCGGACTGGACCTCGTCGGCGATGACGATGCCGCCCGCCTTCCTGACGTGATCGGCCGCCTCGCGCATGACGGAAGCGTCGGGGAAGAAGATGCCGTCGCTAGAAAAGGCGGAATCAAGCAGCAGCGCCGCCGGGCGGATGTTTTGCGCGCGCATATCCTCGATGGCAGCGGCGACATTTCTGGCGAAATCATGCGCGGCGCGGCCGCCGTCGCGGAACGTGTCCGGCGCCGCCACGACCCGATGCTGCGCGGGCACGCCCGCTGCCCCGACCGCCGCCGGCGACAGCTGTGCCGTCGCGATGGTGGCGCCGTGATAGGCGAAGTCGGTGATGATCACACCGCTGTTGCCGGTCGAGTGCTGGGCGATGCGGATGGCGAGATCGTTGGCCTCGCTGCCGGTGCAGGTGAACATGGCATGGCCGAGATGGGAGGGAAGCGTACCGAGCAGTCTTTCCGCGTAGTCGAGGATGATCTCGCTGAGATAGCGCGTGTGCGTGTTGAGCGTGGCGGCCTGCCCAGACAGCGCCTCTACGACGCGCGGGTGGCAGTGTCCGACGGAGGCGACGTTGTTATAGGCGTCGAGGTATTTTCGGCCTTGGGCATCGTAGAGCCAGATACCGCTGCCACGCACCAGATGGATCGGGCTGCGGTAGAAGGCGCGATAGGTCGGCCCGAGCAATCTGGCGCGACGTTCGAGCAGCGCTTGCTCGGATGCCGCCGAATCGACATTTGCAGGATGTGGCGAGGACAGGGACACGGCATCTACTCCGGCTTGGAATGGTCGAGAAAATAGCGGCGGGCGTCCGCGGACGACAGTCCGTCCAGCCGCTCAAGCGAGGCCCAGACCTCGGTGATGAGGCGCAGGACATAGTCGCGCTTGGCTGGAAAACGCTCGGCCTGCCAGCTGGCGATGTTGGCGATGAGTGCGAGGCGGGCACGAATGAGGTGAAAGAGGATGCCAAGTTCTTCGATCTCGAGCGGCTGCACGGACTGATAGCCGGCGACGAAGCGCGCGGCGGGCGCCAGCGGATGACCTTCGGCCGGCCAGCGATAGACGGCCCCGATGGCGAGATCGCAGATCAGCGGCGAATGGATCATGTCGCCGAAATCGAGGATGCCGTTGACCATTTCCGGTCGCGAAGCGTCCATCACCACATTGTAGGAGTTCATGTCGTTGTGGACGATCTGGGCGCGCAGTCCGGGAATAACCGGCGCCGCGTGCTCCTCGTAGGCGTCGATGGCGCGCTCGACCATGGCGCGGTGGCCGGCATCGACGATATGCGCCAGCATGGGCCGCGTCTTGGCGACCTTGCGGATGTCCCACAAAAGGTCGCTGCCGGCGGCCGGATGGAAGAAGCCGCGCAGCGCCCGGCCAAGCCGGGCGAGGAAGATGCCGAGATTGCGATCCTGTGCCGATGAGGTGGGCGAGCGCGAAAGCAGCTGGCCCGGCAGATAGGTGACGAGCCGCACGATGCGCGGCACCGATCCGCCGAGGTCGACCATGAACTGCGCTTCGCCTTCAAGGCTCTTGCGCACCGAGGGAACCGGCAAAGCCGGGTCGACGATCAGTATGTGGTCGAGCGCCTTGTTCTGGAAATCGGTGAAATCAGCCTCTTCCGCCGGATGCGAGACCTTCAGGACAAATTCGCCCTCGCCTTCCGTCTGGATGTGAAAATTGTGGTCGCGTTCGCCTGGCAGCGTGCGCGCGCTGCCAGTGAGCCCATAGTGCCGACGCAACAGGGCAAGCGCCTCGGCGATCGAGACGTCGGGCGCATCGTCCGCGAGCGTCTCGCCGAAAGCATCCGATGCGGCCGCGTTCATGGCCTGACCTCGGCATCGATGGGTTCGAGGCCGCACCAGTCGGCGATGAAGAGCGCAATGGTCTGGGTGACCTTGCGCACGGAATCGAGATCGACAGCCTCGTCATAGCCATGCGGCATGCGGCAGATCGGGCCGTAGACGATTGCCGGCGTGTCGGCATAAAGGCCGAAGAAGCGCGCATCGGTGGTGGCCGAGGTGACATGTTCCGTCAACGGCTCACCCCACACGGCGGTGTGGCTGCGGCGCAGCACGGCTTCCATCTCGTCGGCGCCTTCCAGCACATAGCCCTCGGCCATGAAGCCGTTATAGGTCATCCTGGGCGGGCGATTGGCGAGGAACGGATCGGCGCGGGCGGCATCGGCGATGCAGGCCTCGAGTTCGGCCCTGGCGTCCTCGAGCTTCTGGCCGGGATAGGTCGCGACCCGCATCTCGAAGACGCAGCGGGCGGGAACGCTCGATGTCCATTCGCCGCCTTCGATCTTGCCGAGGTTGAATCGGATCGGGTGCGGGTGATTACAGAAATGCCTGTCGTCAACCTTTCTGGCATTCCAGACGATTTCGAGTTGCTTCAGCGCCTGGATGATGAGAAACGCCTTCTCGATGGCATTGGCGCCGGCGGAAAAGGCGCCCGACGCGTGCTGCGGATCGCCGTCGACCTCGACCCTGAACCAGATCGGCCCAACCTGCGCCCGCATCAGTCTTGGTTCCAGCGGTTCGGGAATGAAGGCGGCGTCGGCGCGATAACCGCGCTGCAGGCAAGCAAGCGCGCCATTGCCGGTGCACTCCTCCTCGACCACCGACTGCAGGAACACTTTCGCCGCCGGCTGATAGCCGAGGCCGCGCAAGGCGGCCAGCGCATAGAGACAGGCCGACAGGCCGGCCTTCATGTCGCCGGCGCCGCGGCCATGCATCCAGCCATCCTCGATCGCCGGATCGTAGGGATCTCGCACCCAGCGGTCGAGCGGTCCGGTCGGCACCACATCGATATGGCCGTTGAGGATCAGCGAGCGACCGGTGACGTTTTTCGGCGTGTGGGTGGCGACGACGTTGAACGCGTCATCGTAGGAAACCGCTACGGGCGAGAATCCAGGCAGGTCGCGGATCGCATCGACATCGACACGCCACATATCGACCGCATAGCCATTGGCTTCATAGGCGGCCGCCATGAAGGATTGCGCGGCGTGTTCCTCACCACGCTGCGAGGGAAAGCGTACGAGGTCCGCCAAGAAGGCGAGCTGGCGGTCGAAGCCATCGTCGACCGCCCGCAAGATGGCCTCGTCCGTTATTCGTTCAGGCATGATATTCCGCTTCTCCATGGATGGTGTATCATATCTCATATGCCGTTCTCCGAAAAGGCAAGGCGACAGGCGGGTCAAAATCATGGCCCACCTCTGGAGCCACTTGGCAGGCGGCCGCAGAGTTGGCATCAGCTTCTTGACATGCCGGCCAGGCTGCGCGGCGGAAGACCGAGGACAGATGCAAGTCACTGAAGGCTCATTGCCGGATGAAACCACCGATCTCGTCCCGGGCTACCGGCGCGTGCCGGCAGGCAAAATCATCAATGCGGTGACGTGGATGGAGGCGCGTGCCCCGGTGCCCGGTCTCGCGCATCCGCTAGCTATGACCCGCGTCACCAAGCCCGATCCCGCCGTCTACCGCGCAGTCTTCCTCGAGATCGGCGCTCCCTGGCTCTGGGACCGCGCCGCCGAAATGTCGGACGCCGACATCGCGGCGCATTTCGCCGACCGACGTCAGCATCTCTACTACGGCCATGATGAGAGTGGGCGGCATGTCGGCATGGTCGAATTCTCGGTCGCCGGCAGCAACGAGATCGAGATTACCTATTTCGGCCTGTTTCCCTCCTTGACTGGCCAAGGCTTCGGCAAACGGCTGATGGCGGGCGCGCTCGACCAGGCATGGCGCCTAGGCCCCATCCGCATCTGGCTGCACACCAGCAGCTTCGATCATCACAGCGTTATCGGTTTCTACCGGGCTTGCGGATTTGAACCCTATGCAACCGGTTTCGAAATCACCGATGATCCCAGGATCAAGGGCACCCTGCCGCGCGATTGCGCGCCGCAAATTCCGCTGATCGAAACGGAATGGGTGCCCGGCGCCAGATGAGACCGTCGTCGCAACCCGCCAGCCCGGCATCGCCTCACCATCGCCGGTGGGTACGGCGCGAGAGCATCTTGTCGAGGCTGGAGCGGCATGTCGACACGCGCATCGTGCTGTTCGCCGCGCCCGCCGGCTTCGGCAAATCGACGACGATGGCGCAATGGGCGGCCGAAGTCGCGCGCCACGGCCGGCTGACGGCCTGGCTGTCCTGCGAGGCGACGGACAATGACGAAGGCGCCTTCCTGTCGCATCTGGTGGGGGCGTTGCGCCATCTTGTCCAGAACCCGGCCGAGCTCGACCTCGCCTTCCAGTCGAGCCCCATCCCGCAGCTCGACGTGGTGCTTGCGGCACTCGTGTCGGGTTTGGCGGCACGCCACGCCGACATCACCCTGTTCTTCGACGACTATCACGCCATCGATGCACCGGCGGTGAAGCGGTTCATGGAACGGCTGACCCGGCAGGCACCAACCAATGTCGTCTTCGTCATCGGTTCGCGCAACCTGCCCGAGCTGCAGCTCGGCAAGCTCAGGGTGCTCGGCGATATCTTTGAAATCGGCCCGGACGATCTGCGTTTCGCCTCGTCGGAAGCCGAAGCCTTCTTCAACGACAAGCTTGGCCTCTCTGTCAGCAGCGGCACGGTGGAAACACTGTGCTCGCGCACCGAAGGCTGGGCCGCCGGCCTGCAGCTCGCCTCGCTGTCGCTCGGTGCGGCCCATGCGCCCGAAACAGTCATCGGCAATTTCACCGGCGCCAACCGCAACGTCGCCGACTTCCTGATGGGAGAAGTGTTCCTGGAACTGCCGCCGGCGCTGGCGAAGTTCCTGCTCTATTCCTCGATTTTCGAGCGCTTCAGCGCCGAGGCTTGCCGGGCGGTGATGCGGGCGGCGGACGCCGAGGTTGCCATCACCGAGATCGAGACCCGCAACCTGTTCCTGGTGCCGCTCGACGAGGAACGGCGCTGGTTCCGCTATCATCACCTTTTCCACGACTTCCTCAGCCGTGAAATGGAACGGCGCGAGCCGGAGATGATCGCACCGCTGCACCTGGCGGCTTCGGAATGGTTCGGTGAACGCAAGATGCTGACCGAGGCCATCGGCCATGCGCTCGCCGCCGGCGACGAAGCCCGCGCCGCGGTGTTCATCGAGAACAACGCGCTCGAACTCATCGCCCAATGCCAGCTTCTCTATGTGCGCCAGCTGCTGGCGCTGCTGCCAAGGAAACTGATCGACCAGCGCATCCGGCTGCAACTCGTCGTGCTGTGGCTTGCGGTGCACAGCAGCCAGCCCGAGATTGCCCAGCAGACCCTCGCCAATGCGCGCCAGCTCGTCGAAACCGGGCCGACCGATAGCAAGGATCCGGGCACGCTGACCGGCACGACCATCGAGGCGGAACTCGAGGTCCTTGCAGCGGCCGTGCACAGCACGCTGGAACAGTTCGAGGACGCGCGCGACACCGCACTGGCGGCCCTGCGCATCATAGCCCCCGATGCGTGGTTCATGGAAGGCGCGACGGCAAACGTCATCGGCTACAATCTATACGCGCTGGGCGACCTTGAGGGGGCACGCGCTGCTGTGGATGCGGCGCGCAAGGCCCATGAGCGAAGCGGCAGCCTGCTCGGCGTCACCATCGCCAACTGCTACATGGCCGTCATCGAGCGGTCGGCCGGCCGCCTGCCCGCGGCCGAACGGCTGCTGCGCAACGCGATCATCGAGGCCAGGACGCGGATCGGCGCCAACTCCTATGCCGAGGCCCTCGCCGGAACGCTGCTTGCCGAACTCGCCTATGAGACCAACGCATCCGGCGAAGCACTGGCGCTGGTCGAGAATCTCGGGCCGCTGATCGAGGGCGCAGCGGTCATTGTCTATCCCCTGGCCAGCGTGCCGACCTATGCCCGGGTGCTGCAGCTGACCGGTCGCGGCCAAGCCGCCCTCGACATGCTGGAGCGCGTCTACCAGCGCGTGCGCGGCTCCGTCTACCGCCGCCTCGCTTCGGTGCTGGTGCACGATCGCATCCGGCTGCTTCTTGACCAGAACCGCACCCCGGAAGCCCGCGCGCTGCTCGACGAGCATCGCCGCGAAAGCGCTGAAACCGCCTCTACCGTCGCCAATGAATTCGAGTTCTTCGCCGAAGGCCGGCTGCTTACGGCGGAAAAATCCTACGCGGCGGCGGCGGCGATTTTCGACGCGCTGCTGGAGCGAACGAAAAGCAGCGGGCGCATGCGCCGGCACATACTGGCGCTGATCCTGCGCGCCAAGAGCGCCGGCCATGACCAGCGGGAAGCAGACCGCCATCTGCACGAAGCATTGCGCCTTGCGCAACCCTCGGGCTTCATCCGCTCCTTCGTCGACGAAGGCAAGTCTGTCGTCGAGGGTTTGATGCGGCTCCGGGCGGCCCAGGCAAAGGCCGACCCGTCACTGTCGGCCTATGCGACGCGCATCATCGATGCCGCGCAGACGATGCCCGTGACGACGCGCAAAACAGCCGCCCCGACGGTCGAGAAAGAACAGCTCACCCAGCGCGAGTCCGAGCTGCTGCACTTTCTGTCGGAAGGCATGTCAAATCGCGATATCGCCGTTGCACTGTCGGTAAGCGAAACGACGGTGAAGTGGCATTTGAAAAACATCTTCGGCAAGCTCTCGGTATCGAACCGCGTCCAGGCAGTGCGCGCCGCGCAGGTCGCCGCAAACCTCCGCACCCCTCCGAAAGGAGGGGCATAGATGACTGACATGGCCCCTCTTTAGGGTCGGGCCGGGCGATTGTTAGCCTGCTAGCGTCTGGTTTTTAGAGGATGCCGCGGATGGCGACAGGCTACGTTTTTCACGAACAGCTGATGTGGCATGATACCGGCTCCAGCGCCGACATGATGCCTCCCGGCCGTTTCGTGGAACCTGGACGCCACCTGGAATCGCCTGGATCCAAACGACGGCTCAACAATCTCATCCAGGTCAGTGGCCTGGCACGCCATCTGGTTCCGATCATTGCCGAACCGGTAACGGTGGAAGACCTGCTGCGCGTCCACACGCAACGCCACGTCGATGATATCAGGATGCTGAGCGAAGGCGGATCCGGTTTCGCCGGGCCTCAGGCACCGATCGGCCTCAACAGTTTCGACATCGCGCTGTTGTCCGCCGGCACCACCTATGCCGCGATGCGTGCGGTGCTGACCGGCCGCGTCGACAACGCCTATGCGCTGGCGCGGCCGCCCGGGCACCACGCCGAACCCGACCAGGCCATGGGCAATTGCCTGTTCTCCAACATCGGCGTCGCCGTGCGGCGGCTGCAGCACGAGGGCCTGCTCGGCCGTGCCGCCGTGGTGGACTGGGACGTGCATCACGGCAATGGCACCGAGACGGTGTTTTATTCCGATCCGTCGGTGCTGACGATTTCGCTCCATCAGGACAATCTATACCCGACCGGACGCGGCGCGCTCGTCGACAACGGCAAGGGACCCGGCGAAGGCTATAACATCAACGTCCCGCTGCCGGCCGGCAGCGGCACAGGCGCCTATGAAGCCACGTTCGACCGCGTCATCGGTCCTGCCTTGCGCGCGTTCAAGCCCGACCTCGTCATCGTCGCTTCCGGTTTCGACGCGTCCGGCTTCGATCCGCTCGGCCGCATGATGCTCAACAGCGAATGTTTTCGCCGCCTTGCCGCGCGCATGGTGGCGTTTGCGGCCGAAGTCTCGAACGGACGGCTGATGATGAGCCATGAAGGCGGCTATTCCGAGGGCTATGTGCCATTCTGCGGCCACGCCGTCATCGAGACGCTGGCCAATCACCGCACCGAGGTGGTCGACCCGCTGTCGGACCATATCGACGAGTGGGCGGGGCAGGACCTGCAGCCGCATCAGGCGGCGGTGATCGATGCCGCTGAAGGCCTGCTCGCGGGCTTGCGCCAACGCCTCGCCAGCGCGGCCTGAAGCGATGGATTTCGCCATCACGACATTGCTCAATGCGCTGACGCTGATCAGCATCCTGATGCTGGTCGGGCTCGGGCTCGCCATCAGCTTCGGCCTGATGAACGTGACCAATCTGGCGCATGGCGAGTTCGTCACCGTCGGCGCCTTCGCGGTATACTTCATCCAGAGTATGGGCGGCTCGTTCTGGCTGGGCCTGGCTGCGGCGCCGATCGCCGGCGCCGTGGTCGGCTGCATCCTGGAATTCGCCGTCATTCGCCACCTCTATTCGCGGCCGGTGTCGACGGTGCTTGCCACCTGGGGCGTCAGCCTCATCCTGCAGCAAGGGCTGGAATTGACCTTTGGCCTCGGCGCCAAGCCGGTGACGCCGCCGGTCGAGGGCACGCTCGACCTCTTCTTCACCGTCTATCCGGCCTACCGGCTGATCCTGATTGCCATCGCCATGCTGACCCTGCTCGGCGTCATCCTGCTGATCAGCCGGACGTCGTTCGGGCTCGACATCCGCACCGTCATCCAGAACCGCGAAATGGCGGAGGGCGTCGGTATCAACACGCGCCGCACTTACGCCATTGCCTTCACCTTCGGCGCGGCAATCGCGGGGCTGGCTGGGGGACTGGTCGCGCCCCTGGCGATCGTGCTGCCGCAGATGGGGGTGAACTATCTCGCCAACGCCTTCTTCGTCGTCATCGTCGGCGGGGTCGGCTCGATTGGCGGCCTCGTCGCCGGCAGCGTCTTCGTCGGCGGGCTGACCAGCATCCTCAACTACCAGATCTCGCCATCGCTGGCGCAGGCGGTCGTGCTGCTGGCGGCCATCGTCGCCGTGCGGGTGCGGCCCAACGGCCTGTTCAACGGGGCGTCGCGATGATCGCCCGCGACCGCAACTGGCTGCTGATCTTCGCCGTCTGCGTGGCGCTCGCGATCCTCTATCCCTTCCTCGCCGACGGCTACCAACTGACGGTGATCCGCGACGCGCTGATCTTCGGCCTGTTCGCGGCGAGCCTCGACTTCTTCTGGGGCCGCACCGGAATCCTGTGTTTCGGCCACGCCGCCTTCTTTGGCATCGGCGGCTACATCATGGCATTGGTCACGCTCAATGACGCGATTCCTTTCGGCAGCCTGCTCGGCATCGTGGGCGCCATTGCGGGGGCTGCCTTCGTCGCCGCCATCATCGGTTACTTCCTGTTCTTCGGCGGCATCCGCGGCAGCTACTTCACCATCGTCACGCTGGCCATGGGCGTCATCTGCCAGCAGGCGGCCATCTCCTGGAGTTCGGTCACCGGCGGCGATAGCGGCCTGATCGGGATCCCGCCGATCGAATTCGATTTTGGCGGCCGGCATGTCGATCTCAGCCAGGACCTGTCGAGCTATATGTTCGTCGCAGCCATCGTGGCGGTGGCCGTTTTGTCGCTGTGGTCGATCAGCCGTGGCCGCTGGGGCACGGTGCTGACCGCGATTCAGGACAATGAGGTCCGGGCGGCGGCACTCGGCCACAATGCGCCGTTACGGCTGCTCGTCACCTTCATCCTTTCGGCAGCCATCGCCGGGCTTGCTGGCGCGCTCTATGTCTGCATGGCCGGGCTGGTTGCCCCCGATCTGTCCGGACTGCTTCTGTCGACGGAGGTCATTGTCTGGGTGGCGGTCGGCGGGCGCGGCACGCTGCTTGGCCCAGTGCTGGGCGCAATTTTCATCCAGCGCGCACAGCAGACGATCAGCAGCTTCAATCCGAGCCTGTGGCCGCTGCTGCTGGGCTGCGTCTTCGTCATCATCGTCTTTGTCCTGCCGGACGGCATCCTGTCGATCTATGCGCGGCTGAAGAGCCTGTTCAAAGGCAGGAGCCAGGCCTGATGAGCGACGTTCTGCTCCAAGCCGAAAATGTCGGCATCCGCTTCGGAGGGTTGCAGGCCCTCGAAGGATTGAACCTGACGGTCCGCGACAAGGCGCTCTGCTGCATCATCGGACCGAACGGCGCCGGCAAGAGTACCTTCCTCAACGTGCTGACCGGCACGTTGCGCCCGACCAGCGGCAGCGTCCATTTCCTCGGCCGCGACATTGCCGGCCTGCCGCTGCATCGCATCGCCCGGCTCGGCATTGCCCGCAAGTTCCAGATCCCGTCGGTCTTCCCGAGCCTCTCGGTTGAGGACAACCTCAAGGTCGCACGATGGGGTGCCCCCTCCCCGGCGCGGCCAATCGGTGAATTGATGGAACTGGTCGCGCTGACCAATCGTGCTGCCACATTGGCCGGCGAACTGGCGCACGGCCAGAAGCAATGGCTGGAGATCGGCATGGCGCTGGCCATCGAGCCACGGCTGCTTTTGCTCGACGAGCCAACCGCCGGCATGACGCCGCAGGAGACGCTGGCGACGGCCGAAATGCTGCTGCGGCTGAAGGGCGAGTTCTCGATCGTCGCCGTCGAGCACGACATACGCTTCGTGCGGGCGCTGAATTGCGAAACGCTGGTGCTGCACCAGGGTCGCCGGCTTCGCAGCGGTCCCTTCCACGACATCGAGGCCGACGAGATGGTCCGCGACGTCTATCTGGGGAGGCGCTGACCATGCTGCGGACACTTGCCGTGTCGGCCGGCTACGGCCTGCTCCCGGTGCTGAACGGCATCGACATCAGCGTGGCATCAGGCGAGGTCATCGGCCTGCTTGGTCGCAACGGCGCCGGCAAGACAACGCTGCTGCGCGTCATCGCTGGCGGCGTGAAGGCGAGCGGCGGTGCGGTGGTTCTCGGCGACCAGGATCTCACCAACGCCCCGGCCTTCCGCCGCGCGCGGGCGGGCATCGCCCATGTGCCGCAGGGCCGCGGTATCTTCAACCAGCTGACGGTGCGGCAGAACCTGGAAGTCGGCACGCGCGCCGCCAAGGATCGTGGCGACGGCGACATTCCAGCCGACATCTTTGGCTATTTTCCCATCCTTCGCGAGCGCGAGGCGCAGACCGCCGGTACGCTCTCGGGGGGCCAGCAGCAGATGCTGGCGATAGGCCGCGCACTGTGCGGCCTGCCGTCGGTGCTGCTGCTCGACGAGCCTTCGGAAGGCATCCAGCCGAACATCGTGCAGTCGATCGCCGAGCTGGTGCCGCGCATCGCGCGCGAGCGCGGCATCGCCATCGTCCTGGTCGAGCAGAATCTCGATCTCGTCCTTAAGGCGGCGGACCGCTGCCTGGTGATGGAGAAGGGCAGGATCGTGCATGAGGGCACGCCGGAAGCATTCGCCGACGAGACCCTGCTGAAGGACCTCTTGGCTTTGTAAGGCGTGCATGGGGCGCGCCTGGACTGGAAGGGAACACAACAATGATAAACAGAAGAACTGTTCTGAAATCCGGCGGCGCCGCGGCCGCCTTCGCAATGGTCGGCGCGCCGGGAATCCTGCGCGCCGCAGACACGGTCAAGGTCGGGCTGTCGATCCCGATCACCGGGCTGCAGGCGATCCTCGGCGAGACGCTGCTCAACTGCTACAAGCTCGCCGCCGCCGAACTCAACGCCGCCAACGGCATTGGCGGGCGCCAGGTGGAGCTCTTCATCGAGGACAACCAGACCACGACCAAGGGCTCCATCGACAAGGCGCGCAAGCTCCTCAACGAGGACAAGGTCGACGTGATCATGGGAACGATCATTTCGCCCGAGCGCAGCGCCACGCTTTCCGTCACCTCGAAGGCCAAGAAGCTGTTCTTCTACCCGACCAATTTCGAGGGCGGCGAATGCAATCGCTACTTCGTCGCCACCGGACCTATCCCGATGCAGCAGGTAGACCCGATGATGCCGTGGGTGGCCGAAAACCTCGGCAAGACCATCTACATCATGGCGTCCGACTATGCCTGGCCGCAGAAAATGACCGAGGCGATCACAGCCGCCTATGAAAAGCCCGGCGGCAAGATTGTCGGCGCCGACTATTATCCGTTCGGCACCACGGATTTCGGCCCGGCCTTCCAGAAGATCAAGTCGCTGAAGCCCGACGTCGTGTGGTCGATGGTGGTCGGCAACGACGCCGTCACGCAGCTCAAGCAGTATCGCAGCTTCGACATCAAGCAGCCTCTGATCGCACCGCTCGACGAGGTCTTCAACAAGGACGCGCTGCCGCCTGGCGTCGCCGCCGGCACCTACGCGCCGCAGCCCTACTGGATGGCGCTCGACAACCCGGTCAACAAGAAGTTCATCGCGAACTTCCGCGAAAAATTCGGCCAGGAGAAGATGGTCAATGGCATCGGCGAGGCCGGCTATAACGGCCTGCATCTCTACGCGCTGGCGGCGGAGAAGGCCGGCTCGCTGAAGGACGACGATGTGCTCAAGGCGCTGCCGACGATCGAGTTCGATGCGCCACAAGGCAAGATCCGGGTCGATGCCAGCAACAACCACACGCTCTGCCATTCCTATGTCGGCAAGGCGGCGGCGGACGGCATCGGCTACGAGATCGTCAAGGATTTCGGCACGATCGCGCCGGTAACGCCTTACTGCAAGCTGTAGGCATCAACCGATCCTGACGGCGGCTTTGCCGCTGCCGTCAGGGTGCCTTTGGCGCCGGCAGTCGCTCTCGCAATTCGTCGACGAGCACCCTGGTGTTTTCGGAATAGTCGATGGGCACCACGACGAGATGCACGCCGCCGCCGGCGAAGGCCTGTTCCAACGCCGGTTGCAGGTCGGCTATCGCGCCAACCCTGGTGCCCCTGGCGCCATAGGCTTCGGCGTATTTGACGAAGTCGGGATTGCCGAAGGTCATGCCGAAATCCGGGAATTCGTCGACAGCCTGCTTCCAGCGTATCATGCCATAAGCGTGGTCTTCCAGCAGCAGGATGACGAGGTTGAGCTTGAGCCGAACAGCAGTCTCCAGTTCCTGGCTGTTCATCATGAAACCCCCATCGCCAGCGATAGCCATGACACGACGCTGGGGATAGAGCAGTGCCGCCATCATCGCCGACGGCAGGCCGGCACCCATGGTGGCCAGCGCATTGTCGAGCAGCAGCGTGTTGGCCATGCGCGTGCGGTAGTTGCGCGCGAACCAGATCTTGTACATGCCGTTGTCCAGCGCGAGGATCCCATCCGCCGGCATCACGGCGCGCACATCATGTACGATGCGCTGCGGCGTGAAACGGTCTTCGGTGGCGCGCGCGGCGATGCGGCTCAAAATGCCTTCGCGCAGCGGCAGCAGGGCCTGCGCGTTGGGAATCCTGCCCTCGATGCGGTCCGCCAGCAGCGCCAGCGACGGGCCGAGGTCGCCGACGATCTCGGCTTGCGGGAAATAGACCTGCTCGACATCAGCCGTCTGGTAGCCGACATGAATAACCTTCGGTCCTTTCGCCCCCATGATGAAGGGCGGCTTCTCGACCGTGTCGTGGCCGATGGTGATGATCAGATCGGCCTGTTCGATGGCCTCGTGCACGTAGTCGCGTTCCGAAAGAGCCGCCGTTCCCATGTAGAGCTCGGTGCCGCCGGGCACCGTGCCCTTGCCCATCTGCGTGGTGAAATAGGGAATCTGCGTTCGCAGCACGAACTGGGCGACATCGGGAGTCACGCGCGGCCGTGACGCCGCGGCGCCGAACATCAGCAGCGGACGCTTGGCCTCAATGATCATGCGGGCGGCGCGATCGAGCGCGCCAGCGCTGGCCAGGGGCAATTCGACCGGATGCGTCGGCACCAGCGCGATCGGCTCGCATTCCGCCGCCGCGATGTCTTCCGGCAGTTCGAGGTGCACGGGGCCGGGGCGCTCTTCCTGGGCGACGCGGAAGGCTTCGCGCACCAGCGACGGGATCATCCTAGGCGAGACGATCTGGCGCGACAGCTTGGTCAGCGGCTTCATCGCCGCGACGATGTCGACGATCTGGAAGCGCGCCTGCCGGGACGACAGGATGCCCTTCTGGCCGGTGATCATGATCATCGGCATCGCGCCGAGCAGCGCATAGGCAGAGCCGGTGGTCAAATTGAGCGCGCCGGGGCCAAGTGTTGTGATGCACACACCCGGCTTGCCGGTGAGCCTGCCATAGGTGGCGGCCATGAAGGCCGCCGCCTGCTCGTGGCGCGTCAGGATCAGCTGGATCGACGAGCGGCGGATGGATTCGACGATGTCGAGATTTTCTTCGCCCGGAATGCCGAAAATTCGTTCGACCCCTTCATTTTCGAGGGCCGCCACGAACAGATCCGAACCCTTGGTCATCAACCGTCTCTCCTGCGATGCGCACACCCATCAGCCACCTTCATATGGCACCGGAACGTCACGCCTCAAAGAGCGCAAGCCGTCTGTTGGCGATCACGCCATCATTTTCGGCAAGGCGGCCGCCAATGCGTCGACGGCCAGCCGGACCTTGAGCGACAGATGCGGCGTCCGAAGCCAGAGCGCATGGCAATCGTAGGGATAGCGCGGCTGGTCCGGCAACAGCTCGACCAGCGTGCCGGCCTGGATGCGCTCGCGAGCCAGCCAGTAAGGCAACCACGCCAGCCCCATGCCGTCGACGGCGGCATCGGCGATGGCATCCAGATCGTCGAGCCGCAGCCGGCCGTTTGGGGTTACCTCGAGCGCAGTCTGCCCCTCGCGCGGAAATAGCCACGGCTGAACGATCATGCCGAGCCGGCGGTAGACAATCGCCTGGTGATCGGCGAGGTCCTCGATCCGCCGTGGCTCGCCATGAATTTCAAGATAGGAAGGCGCGGCACAGACGACCATGTCCTGGCGTGCAAGGCGACGCGCGATCACGCCAGCCTTGTCGTTCAGACCGCCGGTCCGGATGGCGAGGTCAAAACCGTCCTCGGCGAGATCGGCGAAGCGGTCGCTGAGCGACAGGTCGAGTTGCAGCATTGGATATTGCCCTGCCAGCTTCAGCAGCACGGGGGTGACGCAATGGCGCCCGAAATGCGCCGGCATGGTGACGCGCAGTTTTCCGCGCGGTTCCGCGAGCTGGTCGGCGGCGAGCGCATCGGCCGCTTCGGCCTCGGCCAGCACCAGGCGGCACCGCTCATAATAGGCGCGGCCAAAATCGGTCAGGCTCTGGCGGCGCGTGGTCCGGTTAATCAGACGCATGCCAAGCCGCTCCTCGAGAAACCGGACATGCTTGCCGACCATCGGTCCGGATAGATCGAGCGCGGTGGCCGCCGCCGCGAACGAGCCAAGATCGACCGCCCTGACGAACACGGCCATGCTCTCGAGCCTATCCATATTCGAAACTCCTGGTTTCTACTGAACAATCCAAACAGCCGTTTATCGCACAAAGCTTTCGCGTCATAGCTCATTCAGTGTCAAATATTTTGGAGTGAGCCAAATGGCCCGTATCATTCGCTTCCACCAGCATGGCGGTCCCGAGGTCCTGCGCATCGAGGAGGTCGACCTTCCGCCACCAGGCCCGGGCGAGGTTCAGATCCGCGTCAAGGCGCTCGGCCTCAACCGCGCCGAGGCGCTGCTGCGCGCGGGCAGCTACATTGAGACACCCGTCCTGCCCTCCGGGCTTGGGCTGGAAGCGGCGGGCGTCATCGAGGCAATTGGCGAAGGCGTGATGGGGCTGGCACATGGTGACGCCGTGAGCGTCATCCCGCCGCAATCGATGGTTCGCTGGCCGGCTTACGGTGAGCTTGTCACCTTTCCCGCGGGGCTCATCGTCAAGCATCCGGCGTCCCTCGACTGGCAAACCGCGGCGGCGGTCTGGATGCCGTACCTCACCGCCTACGGCGCCCTGATCGACATCGCCAGGCTGCGCCGCGAAGAGGTCGTCGTCATCACGGCGGCTTCGAGCAGCGTCGGGCTTGCAGCGATCCAGATCGCCAACAGCGTTGGTGCGATAGCAATCGCGGTGACGCGGACATCGGTGAAGAGGCAGGCTCTGCTCGACGCCGGCGCGGCGCATGTCGTGGTCCTTGAGGAAGAGGAACTTGCCGACAGACTGAGCCAGATCGCCGGGCCGCAAGGCGTGCGCGTGGTGCTGGATGCGATCGGCGGGCCGATCTTCGAGCCGCTGACTGCGGCGATGTCGCGAGGCGGCATTCTGATCGAATATGGCGGCCTCAGCAGCCAGCCGACGCCGTTCCCGTTGCCTGCGGTACTGGGCAAGACACTGACGTTGCGCGGCTATCTCGTGCATGAGATCACCGGCAACCCGGAGAAGTTGGAGCCGGCCAAGGCATTCATCCTCGAAGGCCTCGCGGACGGCGCGCTCAGGCCGATCATCGACAGGATCTTTCCCTTCGACCGGATCGTCGAGGCGCATCGCTATCTCGAATCGAACGGGCAGTTCGGCAAGATCGTGGTGACTGTTTGAGCAGCAAATCGCTCTCACCGGCAACATTGCCCCTTGAAGGCTTCGTCCCGCATTCCTAACTCCCGTGTGCGGGCCGGGCCCCTCTGACTGTCGCTTTGGCGACCGTGATGTCGGACCGCTTCAACGGGCCCGTTTCCATTCCTTTCGGTTAAGTGGGCTCATTACTTTCTGGTTAGGAGCCCCACATGACATCTTCCCTCCTCGGCATGGTTTGCCCCTCCTGCCGCGTCGCCCTCGTGATGAGCGAACGCCAGGGGATCGAGATCGACTACTGTCCGCAGTGCCGCGGCGTCTGGCTCGATCGTGGCGAACTCGACAAGATCATCGAACGGTCCACCAGGGACGCGTCTCCCGCGCCGCAGCCACAGCCGGCGCCATTTGCCCAGCCGCAACACAGCCGGGACCGCGATGGCGACTATTCCCGCTCGCATGGCCACCGCTATCCGAAGCGGAAGAAATCATTTTTCGAAGAGCTGTTCGATTGACCATGAGGCCGGTCTTTCCAAGGCCGGCCCTTTGCCGAAAACGCCCGAAACCACAGCGATAAAGGTCACCCCGATGATTTCCCGCACAAGCCGATTTGTCACCCTCTTTGCCGGCCTGTTCCTTGCATTCTCCATGGTCGCGATCGATCATGCCGAGGCGCGGCGCGGCGGCAGTTTCGGCAGCCGCGGCACACGCACGTTCCAATCGGCACCGCCGACCCGGACCGCGCCGGCGCCGACCGCTCCGGTCGAGCGTTCGATGACACCCAACGCCGGCGTCAACAATGCTGCCCGGCAACCACAGACCGGCCTGCAGAGGCCCGGCTTCATGAGCGGCTTCGGTGGAACGATGATGCGCGGCCTGCTGATCGGCGGCCTGATCGGACTGCTCCTTGGCCAAGGTTTCGGCGGCCTCGCCGGCATGTTCGGATTCCTGCTCCAGGCCCTGCTCATCGGTGGCGCGATCATGCTGGCCATCAGGTTCTTCCGGTCGCAATCCGCGCGTGGCCCCGCGCCCGCGCTCGCCGGCATGGGCGATGCCCAAGCTTCACGGTTCGAGAACCGCGCAACGGCACAGCAGAACACGAGCAGCGCTGGCTCCTTCACAATTCCCGGGTTTGGCGGCGGATCGGGCGGAGGCTACGAGACCACCCGATCCGAAGAGATCACGCTGGCCCAGGCCGACCTTGACGCGTTCCAGCAGCTGTTGACCGATGTCCAGGAAGCGTTCGGGCGCGAAGACCATGCGGCATTGCGCCGGTCGGTCACGCCCGAGATGGTATCCTATCTCTCGGAAGAGCTGGCCGACAATGCCCGGAAAGGTCTCAGGAACGAAGTGTCCGACGTCACCCTGCTGCAGGCCGACATCGCGGAAAGCTGGCGCGAGGATGACCGCGACTACGCCACCGCGGCGTTGCGCTACGAGTCTCGCGACGTGATGCGCGAACGGGCGAGCGGCAAGGTCGTCGAGGGCGACGAAGAACATCCGACAGAGACGACCGAGTTGTGGACGTTCACGCGCCAGAATGGCTCGACCTGGAAGCTCTCGGCCATCCAAGAGGCTTGAGCCCGGCTAGTCTGCTGGCCGGCGGTCACGCGACGATCTTGACACACATCGGCGTGCCGATCTCGATGCTGCGCCCGGTGTCGGTCAGCATGCCGTTGCCGGCGTCGCGGACGAAGATCGAAATGCGGTCGGCACCCGGAGGGAGCGCGGTCTCTGCGATATCATTCGTCTCGGCCAGCTTTCTTGTTTCCAGCGTTTCCTCGTCGAAGCCGTAGACACCAAGGCCGACGCCTCGCGCACCCTGAAAATAAGGCGCTTCGCGGTTCAGGCTGCCGACGAAGACCAGACAGGCTTTGCGCATGTTTTCCCTCCCTGCCCGCCGGTGCTCAGTACCGTGGGACCGCCAAAATTTCGCTTGTCCTCGCTTGCAACGCAACCCCATATGTGAAAATAGTATTTACAAAAGAAGATTGACGGGAGGAGACGTCGTGCACCCAGGCGCTTTGAAGCGTGCTCGAATGGCTGGATGGGCGCTCTCGCGAGCCCGGTGGACTACGCCATGAGCGATTTCGCGCCAACCGTTGGCGTTGTCTCGACGCATCCCAGGAATATGCCCGCCGATCATGCCGCCCTCCCGGTGTGGAACGCCGAGAACTGGTTCTATGAGGACTGGCCGGTCGGCCAGAAAATCCGCTCGCTGCGTCGCACCATGGCCGAGGGCGACAGTCACCTTTTCAACGCACTGGTGCTCGACATCCATCCTTACGTGCAGGACCAGATGTTTGCCGAGAGCGAGGGCATTTTCGGCAAGCGGCTGATTGCCGGCGCGTTCGTCTTCTCGGCGGGCCTCGGGCTGGTCGCCACCAACTGCGTCAACGCTTTTTCCTATGGCTATGACAAGCTACGATTCATAAAGCCTGTCTTCATCGGCGACACGATCTATTCGATCCGTTCCAACCTCGACAAACACTCCCGCTACAAGGAGATGGGGCTGATCCGCGCCAGCTACGAGGTGTTCAAGGGCGAAGGCGAGCTCGTTCTTTATTGCGAGCATCTGCAGACGGTGAAGTACCGCAACCCTGCCGATTTCGTCGGCAAGACGGAGAAGTAGAAATGCCGGCAGCAGCCGAATTGCCGCTTGCCGGTCTCGTCGTCGTCGACATGAGCCAGTTCCTGTCTGGACCCTACTGCTCGCTCAGGCTGCTCGATCTCGGCGCCCGCGTCATCAAGATAGAGCGTCCTGACGGCGGCGACCTGTCGCGCCGGCTCTATCTCAGCGACACCGAGATCGGCGGCGATTCCACCATCTTCCATGCCATCAACCGGGCCAAGGAAAGCCTCGCCATCGATCTGAAGAACGAGGCGGACCTCAATACATTGCGCGGGCTGCTGGCCAAGACCGATGTGCTGATCCAGAATTTCCGACCGGGCGTCATCGAGCGCCTTGGGCTCGACTACGAGACCGTCCGCCAGATCAATCCGCGCCTGGTCTATGCCTCGATCAGCGGCTATGGCGAGGATGGCCCGTGGGTGAAGCGCCCGGGCCAGGATCTGCTGGCGCAGTCGCGCTCCGGCGTGATGTGGCTGAACGGCGACGAAGACCAGGGACCGGTGCCGTTCGGCCTCGCCATCGGCGACATGCTGGCGGGTGCGGCCTGCGCGCAAGGCATCCTGGCCGCACTGGTGCGGCGCGGCATCACTGGCCAGGGCAGCCATATCGAGACCAGCCTTCTGGAAGCGCTGGTCGACTTCCAGTTCGAGGTGCTGACCACGCATCTCAATGACGGGCGCCGCCTGCCCAGGCGCTCGAGCTTCCGCAGCGCGCATGCCTATCTCTCGGCGCCTTATGGCGTCTATCCGGCCAAGGATGGTTACCTCGCCATCGCCATGACGCCGATCCCCAAGCTGGCCGACCTTTTGTCGCTCGATGAACTGGCTCCCTATCGCGACAAGCCGGCATCCTGGTTCACCGCGCGCGACGATATCAAGGCGATCATCGCCCAGAGAATCGCGACCAAGACCATCGACGATTGGCTGGCCATTCTCGAACCCGCCGACATCTGGTGCGCCAAGGTGCTGACCTGGCCGGAGATGCTGGCAAGCGAGGGTTTTCAGGCCCTCGACATGCTGCAGACGGTGACGCGCGAGGACGACGTCTCGATCCTCACCACCAGTTCGCCGCTGAGGGTCGACGGTATCAGGGCCAAGGTCGACCGCGCGGCACCCCGTATCGGCGAGCACAGCGCAAAAATCCGCGAGGAGTTCGACCTGTGAGCCTCAAGCTTAGGGGTATGACCTGGAGCCATCCGCGTGGCTATGATCCCATGGTTGCCTGCTCGGCGCTATGGCGCGAGCGGACGGGAGTTGCCATCGAATGGGACAAGCGTTCGCTGCAGGATTTCGAGTCCTTCCCGGTCGAGGAGTTGGCGCGCGCCTACGACCTCATCGTCATCGACCATCCGCATGTCGGCCAGATCACCGCGGAGCGCTGCCTCGAGCCTCTCGACGTCGCCGGCCGCGAGGCGGAACGCGCCGCGCTTGCGTCGGGGAGCGTTGGCCAGTCCTATCCGAGTTACACATGGCAAGACCGGCAATGGGCGTTTCCGATCGATGCGGCCAGCCAAGTGCAGGCCTGGCGGCCGGACGCGCTCGATGCGCCGGCAGCGACGTGGAGCGAAGTGCTCGATCTCGCCCGGCAAGGCCGCGTGCTGCTGCCGCTGCGACCGCCGCATTGCCTGATGACCTTCTACACGCTGGCCGGTAATCTCGGGCATCCCTGCGCGACCGATCCGTCGGGCGATCTCATCGCTGTCGAGACGGGCTGCGAAGTCTTCGAGACGATGCGTGAGATCGCCGCGCTGGTCGACCCGACGTGCTTCGACATGGACCCGATCGCCGTTTCGGAACGCATGGCCGAGGCTGGTTCCCGCATTGTCTGCGCGCCGCTGATCTATGGCTACGTCTCTTATGCGGCGCCGGGTTTTCGCGCCAACAGGTTGGCTTTTGCCGACATCCCGGTGGTCGGTTCCAATGGTCCGATCGGCTCGGCGCTCGGCGGCACAGGCATAGCGGTATCAGCCTTCTCCAAGGCTAAAGAGGCAGCGATCGATTTTGCCTATTGGGTCGCCAGCGGCGATGTCCAGCGTGGCATCTATGCCGCCGCCGGCGGCCAGCCGGGCCATGCGGCTGCCTGGGAAGACCAGACTATCAATGAAGTGGTCGGCAACTTCTATCGAGGCACGCGCGCGACGCTGGAGGGCGCCTGGGTGCGGCCGCGCCATGACGGCTACATGGCGTTCCAGCAGGCGGCGTCAGACCGCATCAATTCCGGCCTGACCTCCGGCCATCCTGCCGGCCGGGTCGTCGCCGATCTCATCAGCCTGTTCCGGGCCAGTTCCCCCTCGCCTGGCGAGAGCTGAGCGAGGTCGCTATTTCAACCGCCAAAGCTTGCGGGCATTGCCCGACAACAGCCTGTCACGCTCCGAAACGCTGCAACCCGAGAGCAGCGCATGGGTCGCCGCCACCCAGGTCGAGAGACCGCCACCGAGCGTGCAGACCGGCCAGTCGCTGCCCCAGACGACACGGTCCCAGCCGAACGAATTGATGGTGTGTTCGACGTAGGGCCGCAGCGTATCGACGGTCCAATTGGCGGCGTCGGCATAGGCGACCACGCCGGAAATCTTGGCCATCACGTTCGGGCGCCGTGCGATCTCGCTCATGTGTTCGCGCCAGGGATGCTCGGCTCCGCCCTTGATGTCGGGAACGCCGCAATGGTCGAGGACGAACTGGACGTCGGGCGCCAGTTCGGCGAGCGCGATCGCCTTGGGAATCTGATGCGGCAGCACGACGAGGTCGAAGGTCAGGCCGGTGCCGCCAAGCCGCTTGATGTTGTCACGGAACAGTGCGCCCTCCGAAAGATCGTCCGGGACGACGTGAAGGACGCGGCGGAAACCCTTGACGAAGGGGTTTGTCCGCTGGCGCTCGAGATAAGCGGCAAAGTCAGCGTCTTCGGGACGGCAGGATGCTATCGCCCCAGAGAGCATGCTGCCCGCTTGCCGCGAGAGGCCCTCGACACGGGCGGTTTCCGCCTCGATGTCGGCCGGGTCGACATCGACTTCCATGTGCAGCACGCGCCCGACACCGACCCGCCGCGCCTCCGCCGCGTACTCCTCGTAAGAGAAATCGCGGTTCAGTGCCGGTACGCCGGCAAGCCAGGGGTAGCGAAGCGCCGAGCGATCGATGAGATGCAAATGGGTGTCGATGATCATGGCGGGCTCCTCCCCTATATTTTTCACATCATCTCACGGAGGAATTCTTTATTCAAATAAGAATTATGTCGATGAGCCGACGGCCGACCCGGCCAAACGCGAAAGCTTCTCACACGTTGCCAGCAGCAGCTCGATGGTGCGCGTTATGTCCGGCGCGGACGGAGCGTTGACGACGGTGATGTAAGGAATTGAAAGCGCCGCGATGGCCTTGCCGTCGGAACTGCGCACCGGTGCCGACAGATTGTAGACGCCGGCGGTCTGCATCGAGGCCATCATCTCATATCCCCGTTCCCTGATCTGGTCGAGGCGGGCAAAGAACTCGGGCGGCTGCGCCGTATTGTCGGTGCTGCGGACATGTTCGGAGATCATCATCTGGCGCTCCTCCTGCGAACGGAAGGCGAGCAGCACATGTCCCGAACCGGTGTCGAACAGGCTGATATGGGAGCCGACCCGGATCGAAATCCCCCAGTAGTTTGGCGCTTCCTGCTGGCCTATCACCACAGCGGAACCACGATCAAAAACAACGAGTTGATTGGCCTGCTGCGAGGTCTCGGCCAGCTCCCGCATCAGCGGCGTCGCATAGGAAACCAGCCGCCGCACCGGCGCGTGCAATTGTGCCAGGCCAAACAGCTTGAGCGTCAGCGAATAGCGGTCGCCATCGAGCCGCGTGACGTAGCCGCGCCGCACCAGCCGGTCCAGCATGCGGTAGAATTCATTGGGGCTGCGGTCGAGCTTCTTGGCGATTTCCGCCTGGGTCAGGCCACCGTCCACGCCCGCTAGAAGCTCAAGGATGTCGAGCCCCTTGTCGAGCGCCGGCGCGCGATAACGTTCGTCTTCGCTGTCGTCCATGGCTCATCCCTCCAGTGAATTCAACTCTTCATATACGCAGGAACGCGGCCAGGCGGAAACAAATTTCGCCTTGACGTACGGATGAATGTTTTGTTTGTATATGAATGTAGCATTTCTTGTCACGTGACGAGTTGCGGGCGCCACCGAGGCGCACCCAGGGAGGATACCAATGAACAGACTGCTTTCCGGCGTATGCGCCGGCGCATTGATGCTTGCGTCAAGCGCAGGCACCGCCGTTGCCGGCGACCTGCCCGGCAAGTTCGACGGCGTGACCGTCGACGTGAAGCTGATCGGCGGCCAGCAATATGAAAAGCTCTACGAGCGCATTCCCGAATGGGAGAAGGCGACCGGCGCCAAGGTCAACATCCTGACCAAAAAAAACGGCTTCGACATCGACAAGGAATTGAAGTCCGACATCGCCTCGGGCAGCACCAACTGGTGCGTCGGCTGGAATCATTCCTCCTTCGCGCCGCAATACACCGGCCTCTACACCGACCTCAGCAAGCTCCTGCCGAAGTCGGAGATCGACGCCTTCGTGCCGTCGACGATCAAGGCGGCAACCATCGACGGCAAGCTGGAAATGCTGCCGCGTGCGCAGTTCGACGTCTCGGCGCTTTACTACCAGAAGAGCCTGTACGAGAACGCCGACAACAAGACCAAGTTCAAGGCCAAATACGGCTATGATCTGGTGCCGCCGGACACCTGGAAGGAAGTCACCGACCAGGCTGAGTTCTTCGCCAACCCGCCGAATTTCTACGGCACGCAGTTTGCCGGCAAGGAAGAGGCGATCAATGGCCGCTTCTACGAAATGGTCGTCGCCGAGGGCGGCGAATATCTCGACAAGGACGGCAAGCCGGTCTTCAATTCCGAAGCCGGCATCCGGGCGCTCGACTGGTTCGTCAACCTCTACAAGGCCAAGGCCGTGCCGGCCGGAACCACCAACTACCTCTGGGACGATCTCGGCCAGGGCTTTGCCTCGGGCACCGTCGCCATCAATCTGGACTGGCCGGGCTGGGCCGGCTTCTTCAACGATCCGAAATCGTCGAAAGTCGCGGGCAATGTCGGCGTCAAGGTCGCGCCGAAAGGCTCCGCCGGGGTGCGCACCGGCTGGTCGGGCTTCCATGGCTTCTCGGTGACCGAGAACTGCCCGAACAAGGAGGCAGCGGCATCGCTCGTATGGTGGCTGACCAACGAGGACAGCCAGAAGCTCGAGGCCACCGCCGGCCCGCTGCCAACGCGCACCGCGGTCTGGGATTGGGACCTGCAGCAAGCCGCCAACGACCCTTACAAGAAGGAGGTTCTGTCGGCTTTCCAGGAAGAAGCCAAGCACGCCTTCGCCGTGCCGCAGACGCCTGAGTGGATCGAGATCTCGAACGCCGTCTATCCCGAGTTGCAGGCCGCGATCCTCGGCGACAAGACCTCCAAGCAGGCACTGGACGAAGCCGCCGACAAGGCGACGCAGATCCTGCAAGACGCAGGCAAACTGTAAGCATTGCTCACAAGATTGCCTCCCTCATCCTCAATGGGGGAGGTAATCGCCTTTTGCCGGCGTTGTCCGTTTCATCATATCGGGCCTCGGGCCAAAATCTGAATGCCAGACACCAGAGGAGCCCGATGAAGGGCCTCAAGCCACCCGCGCCGTTCCTGTTGCTGCTTCCGGCCATCGTCGTTCTGGCGGCGGTCGTCGTGGTGCCGCTGCTTCTGTCGCTCTATTCAAGCTTCACGCCGTTCCGCCTGACCAAGCCCGAGACGTTCTTCGTCTTCATCGGCCTCAGGAATTACCTGTCGATCCTGGCCAACACCGATTTCTGGTGGGCATTCGGCCGTACCGTTCTGTTGCTGACGATCGCGCTCAATCTTGAAATGCTGCTTGGCCTTGGTCTCGCCATGCTGGTTGAGAAGGCGACGCGCGGCCAGCGCATCCTGCGCACGCTGATGATGTTTCCGATGATGTTCTCGCCGATCCTCGTCGGCTTCCAGTTCAAGTTCATGTTCAACGACAATATCGGCCTGGTGAACAATGCGCTGCAGTCGCTTGGCATCACCAGGGACGCCATCCCGTGGCTGATCGAGGGTCACCTCGCCTTCATCGCCATCTCGGTTGCCGAGATCTGGTCGTCGACGGCGATCTTCGCCATCCTGATCCTCGCCGGGCTGCTCGCCATGCCCAAAGAGCCGATCGAGGCGGCGCGCGTCGATGGCTGCACGCCGTGGCAGACCTTCCGTTATGTGACCTGGCCGTTCGTCATGCCCTTCGCCTACATCGCCATGACCATCCGCTCGCTCGACGTGGCGCGTGCCTATGACATCGTCAAGATCATGACCGATGGCGGTCCGGCCGGCCGCACGGAGCTTTTGTGGACTCTGGTCGCACGCACCGCCTACAGCGACGGGCGCATGGGCATGGCCAACGCCATGGCCTATTTCTCGATCCTGCTGTCGATCGCCTTCACCGTCTATTTCTTCAACAAGCTCGCCGCGGCGCGCACGCAAATCGGCGCGGAGTGGTGAAGATGGACGAGAATTCTTCCGCCCGCCTTAAGCGCAGGCTGCTTGATATCGTCTATCGCATCGGCCTGTTCCTGGCGATGCTGACCATCTGCCTGCCGGGCCTGTGGATCGTGCTGTCGTCGCTGCGGCCGACGGTCGAGATCATGGCCAAGCCGCCGGTGTGGATCCCGCAGGATATTTCGTTCGACGCCTATGTCGCGATGTTCTCAGGCATCGGCAAGGGCGGCATCCCTGTCATCGAATATTTCCGCAACTCGCTGATCATATCGGTGACTTCGACGGTGATCGCGGTCGCCATCGGCATGGCGGGCGGCTATGCCTTCGCGCGCTATCGCTTTCGCGGTAAATCGAGCGTCTTCCTCGGCCTGATGCTGACACGCACGGTGCCCGGTATCGCGCTGTCGCTGCCGCTGTTCTTCCTCTATGTGCGGCTCGGTATCATCGACACGCATTTCGGGCTGATCCTTGCCTATGTCGCGCTCAACGTGCCTTTCACCATCTGGCTGATCGACGGCTTCTTTCGCCAGGTGCCGAAGGATCTCGCCGAGGCAGCACAAATCGACGGCTGCACGCGCTGGCAGGCCTTTTGGCAGGTCGAGTTCCCGCTCGCCGGACCAGGCATCGCATCGGCCGCGATCTTCGCCTTCCTGACCTGCTGGAACGAGTTCGCGCTGGCCTCCCAACTGACCCGCTCGGTCAGCGCCAAGACGCTGCCGGTCGGCCTGCTCGACTACACGGCCGAGTTCACCATCGACTGGCGAGGCATGTGCGCGCTCGCCGTGGTGATGATCATTCCGGCGCTCACCCTCACTTTCATCGTCCAGAAGCACCTTGTCGGCGGCCTGACCTCCGGCGCGGTGAAAGGCTGATCTCATGGCAACGGTTTCCCTCAAAAAGCTGACCAAGCGCTACGGCAATATCGAGATCGTGCATGGCATCGACCTCGACATCACCGACCGCGAATTCATCGCGCTGGTCGGTCCTTCCGGCTGCGGCAAGTCGACGACGCTGCGTATGATCGCCGGGCTGGAAGAGATCAGCGCCGGTTCGATCGAGATTGGCGGGCGCGTCGTCAACGATTTGCCGCCGCGTTCGCGCAACATCTCGATGGTGTTCCAGTCCTATGCGCTCTACCCGCACATGACGGTGCGCGAAAACCTCGGCTTCTCCTTGAAGATCGCCGGCGCCGCCAAGGACGACATGGATCGCCGCGTCGCCGAGGCCTCGGCCATCCTGGGGCTCGATGCTTTGCTCGACCGTCGGCCATCGCAACTGTCCGGCGGCCAGCGCCAGCGCGTCGCCATGGGCCGCGCCATCGTGCGTGACCCCGACGTCTTCCTGTTCGACGAGCCGCTTTCCAATCTCGATGCCAAGCTCAGAACGCAGATGCGCACCGAGATCAAGAAGCTGCACGCCAAGGTGCAATCGACGGTGATCTACGTCACCCACGACCAGGTCGAGGCGATGACGCTTGCCGATCGTATCGTTATCATGCGCGACGGACATATCGAACAGGTTGGCACCCCAGATGAAGTGTTCCGCCGGCCAGCCACGCGCTTCGTTGCCGGCTTCATCGGCTCACCGCCGATGAATTTGCACGAGGCGACGGTCGACGACGGCCAGCTGGTTTTCGCCAGCGGCGCCAAGCTGCCCCTGCCCGGTCAGTTCAAGGCCAACGTCGCTGGCGGCGCCAAGGTCGTGTTCGGGTTGCGGCCAGACGACATCTATCCGACCGGCCATGGTATCAGCTCCGGCGGCGCGGCCGACGTGCATCAGATCGAACTGCCGATCACCGTCACCGAGCCGCTCGGCAACGAGACGTTGGTGTTCGTCGAGTTCAACGGCAGTGACTGGGTGTCTCGCATGCTGAACCCCAGGCCGCTGAAGCCAGGCGAGCGCGTCGCCATGAGCCTCGACCTGTCGCAGGCGCATCTGTTTGCCGCTGAGACCGGAAAGACATTGCGGAGCTGACCGACATGGCCAAGATCGAAAAGATAGAATTGCGCATGGTCGACCTTGTGCCCAAGGTCAAACGCACCGACGCGATCCAGAGCTTCGTCAGCCAAGAGACGCCAATCGTCACCATCACCGATTCCGACGGCGCGGTCGGAACCGGTTACAGCTACACGATCGGCACCGGCGGCTCGTCGGTGATGCGGCTTCTGTCCGACCACCTGGCGCCGCGCCTGATCGGCCGCGATCCTGATATGATCGAAGCGATCTGGCACGATCTCGAATTCGCCACCCACGCCACCACGATCGGCGCCATCACGGCAATCGCCATCGCGGCGATCGACACAGCGCTCTGGGACCTCAGGGCGAAGAAACAGGGCCTGCCGCTATGGAAGCTCGCTGGCGGCGCCAAGGACCGCTGCCCGCTTTACACGACAGAAGGCGGCTGGCTGCACATCGAGACGCAGGCGCTGGTCGACGATGCGGTGGCCGCCAAGGCCAAGGGGTTTCGCGGCTCGAAAGTGAAGATCGGCAGGCCGCATGGCTCCGAGGATCTCGCGCGGCTGTCGGCGGTGCGCAAGGCGGTGGGCGACGGCTACGAGATCATGACCGACGCCAATCAGGGTTTCTCCGTCGACGAGGCGATCCGGCGTGCGGCGAGGCTTCGAGAACTCGATCTCGCCTGGATCGAGGAGCCGCTGCCGGCCGACGACATGGACGGGCATATCAGGCTGTCGAATTCGACGCCGACGCCGATCGCCATCGGCGAGTCGCTCTATTCCGTCAGGCACTTCCGCGAATACATGCAGAAAGGCGCCTGCTCGATCGTGCAGGTCGATGTCGGCCGCATCGGCGGCATCACGCCCTGGCTCAAGATCGCCCATGCGGCGGAGGCCTTCGACATTCCAGTCTGCCCGCATTTCCTGATGGAATTGCATGTCAGCCTGACCTGCGCTGTTCAGAACGGCAGGTATGTCGAGTACATTCCGCAACTCGACCAGTTGACCGGCAAGCACATGCGCATCGAGGATGGGCATGCGCTGGCGCCCGACGAGCCCGGTATCGGCATCGATTGGGACTGGGACGCGGTCAAGGCCATGAGCATCGCCGAATTCACCACGGCGATTACGAGATAAGGAGCTGATATGCAGCGGATGGGATTTGTGCTTGGGCTGAAGCCGGAGAAGGTCGAGGACTATGTTCGCCTCCATGCCGCCGTCTGGCCGGACGTGCTGACCATGATTTCGGCATGCAACATCAAGAACTATTCCATTTACCTGAAGCGGCCGGAGAACCTGCTGTTCAGCACCTTCGAATACCACGGCATCGACTACGAGGCCGACATGGCCAAGATGGCGGCCGATCCGAGGACGCAGGAATGGTGGGCCGTCTGCATACCTTGCCAGGAGCCGCTTGCGACCCGCAAGGAGGGTGAATGGTGGGCTTCGATGGACGAGGTCTTCCACCATGACTGAGGCCGGTTTCGACCCTGCCTCACTCGTCCAGGCCTGGGCCAAACCCTCACGACCCCGACCGATCGTCACTTTTGGTGCAGGGTCGATTGTCGGCGACGCGCATTTCCCGGCCTACCGAAAAGCGGGGTTTCCGATCGCCGGTCTTTACGATCCGGACCAGGCCAAGGCGCAGGCCCTGGCCGATAAATGGGACGTGACGGCGTTCCGTTCGGTGCAAGAAGCCGCTGGAGTTAAGGACGCGATCTTCGATCTGGCAACCCCACCGGGGCGGCACGCCGATATCCTGAAGGCGCTGCCCGGCGGTGCGGTCGCCCTGATCCAGAAGCCGATGGGCAATTACCTCGGGGAGGCAAGCGAAATCCTCGAAATCTGCCGCGCCAAGAAGCTCAAGGCGGCTGTGAATTTCCAGCTCCGCTTCGCGCCGATGATGCTGGCGCTGAAGGACGCCATCGCCAAGGGCTGGCTCGGCGAGGTCGTCGATTTCGACGCCTGGCTGGCGCTGGCGACGCCGTGGCAGTTGTGGGAATTCCTGCTCAAGGCGCCGCGCGTCGAGATCGCCATGCACTCGATCCACTATCTCGACCTGATCCGGCAGTTGCTCGGTGACCCCAAGGGCGTGCATGCCAAGACGCTGGGCCATCCCAATCATTCCGTGGCGCAGACGCGCACCAGCGCCATTCTCGACTATGGCGACACCGTGCGCTGCGCGCTATCGATCAACCACGACCACAAGTTCGGGCGCCGGCATCAAGCCTGCGAATTTCGCGTCTGCGGCACCGAGGGTGCCGCCTATCTCAAGCTCGGTCTCAATCTCGATTATCCCCGGGGCGAGCCGGATATTCTGGAAATCTATCCGAAGGGCGGATCGGACTGGATCGCGGTGCCCTTGGCCGGCGAGTGGTTTCCCGACGCCTTTGTCGGGCGCATGGCAAATGTCCAGCGCTTTGCATCCGGCGAAGACGCCGAACTGATCAGTTCGGTCGAGGACGCATGGAACACAATGGCGCTGGTGGAAGCCGCCTATCGTTCGAGCGCGGCGCCGGCGACGCCGATCGCGGAAAGGCCCTGATGGAACAGATCCAGTATTTCGAGGAGTACGAGATCGGCTCGACGCGGCTGACCAGCGGCCGCACGATTACCGAGACCGACTTCATCGTCCATGCCGGTCACACCGGCGATTTCTTCCCGCACCACGTGGACGCCGAGTTCATGAAGACAACGCCGTTCGGCCAGCGCATCGCGCATGGCACGCTGGTGTTCTCGGTCGGCATCGGGCTGACGGCAACGGTCATCAATCCCGTCGCTTTTTCCTATGGCTACGACCGGCTGCGCTTCATCAAGCCCGTGTTCATCGGCGACACGATCCGCACACGCACCACCATCGCGGCCAAGGAGAACGACCCCAAGCGACCGGGTTCCGGACGCGTGATCGAGCGCTGCGAAGTGATCAACCAGCGCGGCGAGGTGGTGCTGGCGGCCGACCACATCTACATCGTCGAACGCCAGCCGGCCTGAGGCAATGTCCGCTATGCGCCGGTAGCGCGCTTGGTGATGCGCTCCAGACCGAGCAGCAAGACCAGCGTTGCCGCCACCAGGATCATGGTGAGCGCCGCCCCGGCAAAGATGTCGCCGCGATCGGTCAGTGAGAAAATCGACACCGGCAGCGTCACCCAGCCTGGCGGATAGACCATCACGGTCGCGCCAAGCTCGCCCATGGACAGCGCGAAGCTCAGCCCGAAGGCCGCGACCAGATAAGGTGCGAGCAAGGGTAGCGTGACGTGCCGGAGCCGATAGGCAGGGCGTGCGCCAAGGCTCGACGCGACCTGCTCGAAGTCGGGCGACAGCCGCGCAAGCCCGGCCGAGACATTGCCGAAGGTGAAAGCCGAGATCAGCACGAAATGCGCGATCATGACGATTGCGATCGTGCCGTTGAGCAGCAGTGGCGGATGGCTGAAGGCAACCAGCAGGCCAAGACCGACGGACACAGAAGGCACCGCGCTCGGGATGAAGAACAGGAGGCCGAGTGCCCTCGCCAGCGTGGCGCCCTGGATGCGCAGCGCAAGTGCTGCCCAGGTGCCGCTGACCAGCGCCAGCGCGCTTGCCGCGAAGCCGGTGACGAGGCTCGCTTTGACCGCGTTCCAGGCCGCGCCCTTGGCGACATCCGCGTAGTGCTCCGTGGTCAAGCCATTGGGCAGCACGCCGTTCCACTGGTCGGCGAGGCTGGACAGCAGGATCACCGCCAGCGGCGCCAGGAACAGCACGCCGAAGATCAGCGCGAAGATCACCCAGATGACGAAGCGACCGGAACGCGACCAGACCAGCATCGCTAGACTCCCAACCGGCCGGCAGCGAACCGGTAGAGACCGAACAGGCCGAGCGACAGGGCTATGTTGACCACGGCGATGATGCAGGCGACCTGGTAGGCCGATTCCTGGATCGCCTTGCCATAGATCAGCAGCGGCAGCGTGATGACGCCCTTGGCGCCGATGAACAGGACGATGCCGAATTCGTTGACGGTGAGGAGCAGGCAGAGGCTGCCGCCGGCGATGAGCGCGGGCACCGCCGCCGGCAGAATGACCTGGTGGACAATGCGGAACGGTCGCGCGCCAAGCACGCTTGCCGCTTCGATCTGACCGCGATCGACCAGCGAAAAGGCGGCAAGCAGCGGCCGCAGGATGAAGGGCGTGTAGACCGTGACCTCGGCCAGCACGACGCCCCATGTCGAATAAAGGAAGTCGACCGGCGGCAGCGGCAGCGAGAAGGCTTCCATCAGCCCGGAGTTGAGCATGCCGGCGGAGCCGTAAAGGAAGGTGAAGGCCAGCGTCACCAGGAAGGTCGGCAGGGCGATGAAAGTGTCGATCAGCCTGGCGATGAAGCCGCTGCCGGGAAACGGCACGAAGGCGAGGATCAGCGCCAGCACCAGGCCGACGACCAGGCATCCGGCCGTCGCCGTGACCGAGATCGTCACCGTGTTGACCAGCGCGTTGAGGAAGAAGCGCGAATGCAGGACGCGGACGATCTCCGCGACATTGGCGACGCCGCTGTCGTCGAGGAAGGCCTGGCGTACAATCAACGCCAGCGGATAAAAGAACAGCAGTGCCAGCAGGGCCGCCGGCGGCACGATCCACAGCCGGCCCGGCTCTCGCTTTCTGGCCGTCGGCATACCAATGGCGAGCGCTTCAGACACCGGCGTCTTCCGGGAGAAGCGACGTATCGGCCGGCGCAAAGAACAGCGGCACCTCTGTGCCGGGTTCCGGCAAGGCCATCGGCAGTTTCGTTGCCGAGACGCGCACCGGCGTGCCGTCGACATCGAGCACCAGATGCGTGAGTTCACCCTGCCAGTGCACTTCCCTGAGCGTGCCGACAATGCGGTTGGTGTGCTCGCTGTCGGCCGTCAGGCTCAGATGCTGCGGCCTGATGCAAAGCAGGCTCTTGTCGCCAACCTTCTCGCCGCGACCGGCACCGGCGAGCACGGCATCGCCATGCCTGGCCATGGCAAAGCCTTTCGGGCCGGCAGCATCGGCAACCGTCACCGGCAGAAGGTTGGCACGACCGAGAAACTCGGCGGTGAAGCGGTTTGGCGGACGGCGATAGAGTTCGGTCGTCGGTCCATGCGAACAGACCCTGCCGTCGCGCATGATGGCGATCTTGTCGGCAAGCGTCAGCGCCTCGGTCTGGTCGTGGGTGACGTAGAGGATGGTCAGGCCCGGCAGGCTGCGGTGCAGACGGGCGATCTCCTCGACCATGTTGCGGCGGATCTGCGCGTCGAGCGCCGAAAGCGGTTCGTCAAGCAGCAGCACGCGCGGCCGCACGGCAAGCGCCCGCGCAATCGCGACGCGCTGCTGCTGGCCGCCCGAAAGCTCGCGCGGATAACGCCGGGCAAACGTCGCCATGCCGACGGTGGCGAGCGCATCCTTCACCCGCTCGCCGATCAGCGCCTTGTCGGCGCCTTGTGCCCTGAGGCCAAAGGCGACGTTGTCCTCGACCCGCATATGCGGGAACAGCGCGTAGTTCTGCACCACCATACCGAGCCCACGCTCATAGGGCGGCAGATCGGTGACGTCGGTGGCGCCGATGCGGATGCGGCCGCTTGCCGGCCGCACGAAGCCGGCAACGGCGCGCAGAGCGGTCGTCTTGCCGGAGCCGGACGGGCCTATCATCGCCAGGATTTCGCCAGGCGCGATATCGAGGGTCAGCGGATGCAGGACGACATGGGCGCCATAGGCGACAACGACCTTGTCGAAGTGGACGTTCGAGCCGGCGCCGCGAACCTTCGCGGCGTCGATGTCCGTGACACTAGGGCCCGTGAAGGCGGCGGCCGACATGGCATTGTTCTCCGGATTGCTTCCCGTGCGGATCAACTTCCGGTCGCTTCGTTCCACTTCTTGACGTAGTCGGGAAGCTTGCTCAGCGCCTCGTCCCAGTTCGGCGACCAGATGGTCAGGCCTTTCATCGCCTCCTGCAGCTTGGCGAAATTGGCGTCGGACGGCGTCACGTCCTTGCGGGCCGGCATGCCGAGGGCAACGGAACTTACAGTCGCCTGTGCCTCCTTGGACAGCAGGAAGTCGATCAACTTCTTGCCGTTGTCGCTATTTGGCGCACCGGTGACCAGGCCGATTTCATAGGGCAGCGCAAAGGTGGAGCGGGTGCCATCGGGGCCAGCGGGCCAGAACACCTTGATGTTGGGATTGTCTGCCATCTGCGACATGTTCATCTGCAGGTCGCCATTGGCCACATGCAGCTCGCCCTTGTTGACCAGCGCGGTCAGCTTGCCGGTCGAGGCGGACGGGCCGACATTGTTGTCCTGCAGCTTCTTCATGAATTCGAAGCCGGCATCCTCGCCGCCAAAGGCATGGATGATCTGCAGCATGACGGCCGTCCCGTCGCCAGCCTGGCCGGGGGTCGAGTACTGGATCTTGCCCTTGAACTTCGGATCGAGCAGATCGTTATAGCTCTTCGGCGCTTCGGACAGCACGGCGCTGTTGTAGATGAAATTCATGTAGTTATTGACCAGCGGCCGATACTTGTCGGTGCCGCCGTCGATCTGGGATGCGGCTTCGGGTTTGTAATCCTGCAGCAGACCGTCCGCGGCGGCGCGCTGGATGAAGGGCGGCAAGGTCACCAGCACGTCGGCCTGCGGGTTCGACTTTTCCTTGGCGACGCGCTCGACGACGCCGCCCGAGCCCGCCTCGATATACTGAACGGTGATGCCGGTGGCCTTGGTGAAGGCTGCGAATTCGGTCTCGTACCAGCTGCCATTGCCATCATGCAGCCCATCGGCGGAGTAGACGGTGACGACGCCGTCGGCAAGTGCCGGCCCAATGAGAGCCGCCGACGCGAGCAATGCGGCGAAGGCCCCGACCATGGTTGCGTTTCTTGATTTCATAACCAGTTCCCCTTTGATTGAAGGCACATTCTGCGATGCACTAGGACCAACCGGCCTTTGGGTCTCTGGCGGACGTTGAGCCGGTTGGATGTCTTCGTTGTGACAATTCTGGGGATTGGGCATCGATAAGTAAAATCTATTTATTTTATGAGAGCCAAACTTTCTCTGATATTTTTCATGGAACTGTCGCATCGATGTCGTGGATACAAATATGCTGCGCCGATGGCGGCTATCCGTTTGAAAATATAGGTTATCGGCCGAACACAATGCCTGCGGTCTGCGCCCGCAATCGCGGATCATGCGAGCGGATGGTCACTGGCCGGCCTTCGAGAACTTCGAAACAACGCGCGAGCGTGTCGTCTTCCAGCCGGCGCATCGCCTCGTAGGTGAAGAAGGTAAGATGCGGAAACAGGATCACATTGTCGCGACCGAACAATGCGCTCATCGGATGGCCAGACCTCGCCAGCGGCTCGACCGAATAGACATCGAGCCCGGCACCACCGATGCGACCGGCAACGATCGCCTCGACGAGCGCCGCCTCATCGATCAGCGCACCGCGCGAGACATTGATGATGATGGCCGACGGTTTGAGGCAGGCGAGCTCATGCTTGCTGATCAGGCCGCGTGTCTCGTCGTTCAGCACGCAATGCAACGAAACGAAATCACAGGCACGCAACATGGCGTGCAGGTCGTCGGCCTTCTCGATGCCCGCGGCGCGCATCGTCGCGGCATCGACACCGGGATCAAAACCAACGACGCGCACGCGAAACCCCTGGCCGGCCATGCGCGCCATGCTGCGGCCGATCTTGCCGCAGCCGACCAGCCCAAGCGTGGCGCCTGATATATCGCGTCCCAGCCAGCGCTGTTCGGGCCAGATCCAGCCGTCTCGCGTCATCGCCGCGGCAATGGCGGGTAGCCGCTTGGCCAGCGCGATCATCAGCGCAAAAGCGCCTTCGGCGACGGTTTCCTCGGCATATTCGGGCACGTTCACGACGGGGATACCGCGCCGCATGGCGGCAGGGATATCGATGGCGTCGATGCCGACGCCATATTTGACGATGCCCTTCAACCTGGGCGCCGCGTCGATCACCCCCGCAGTGATTGGCGTGTAGCACATCAAGAGCAGATCGGTGTCGGCGATCGCGGCTTTGAGCTCCGCCTCGGGGATGCCATCCGGCAGCGTTACCAGCTCGACGCCCCTTGCCCGCAAGCCGGCATCGATGCCTGGGCATTCGAGCTCGCGGTCGGTGCGGACCGCTTTCACGGTCAGGCCGTCAACACGGCGCGTTCGACGATGTCGAGCGCACGGTCGAGATCGGCTTTCGAAATCACCAGCGGCGGCGACAGCGTCAGCACGTTGCCGTGGCTGACCTTGAAGCTCAGCCCCTGTTCGAGGCAGGCATAGAAGACGCGTTCGGCAAGATCGCGCGCGGGCTGGCGCGAGGCCCGGTCCTCGACGAGTTCGACGCCAACCATCAATCCCCTGCCCCTGACGTCGCCGACATGGGGCGAGCGCCCCATCAGATCCTGCATGCGTCCCAGCATATGCCGGCCAAGCTCGGCCGCACGTTCGACCAGTCCTTCTTCCAGGATGATGTCGATGGTCGTCAGCGCCGCACGCGTCGTCACGGGGTTTTTCTCATGGGTGTAGTGACCGATGGCAAAGCCGCCGGTGACGTCGAGGTCGCGGCGGGCGATGACGGCGGCGATCGGCAGGATGCCGCCGCCGAGTGATTTGCCGAGGACAACGATGTCGGGCGTTACGCCGTCATGCTCATGGGCGAAAAATTTTCCGGTCTTGCCGAGGCCGGTCGGAATCTCGTCGAAGATCAGCAGCGTGCCGTGCCTGTCGCAGGCCTCGCGCACGCGCTTCCAGAAGCCAGGCGGAGGTGGATTGGGCGTCGCGCGCATCGGCTCGGCAACGACAGCCGCCACGTCCTGCTCGCGGCCGAGAACGTAGGCGATCATGTTGGCGCAAGCGAGCCCGGACGCTTCCAGCGTGTCGTGGCCATAGGGGCAACGATAGCCATCCCAGGGCGCGACATGCTCGGTGCCGGTCATCATTGGGCCTGATATATGCGAGCGGAACGTCGCCTCGCCGCCGACGCTGGCCGCGCCGAAGCCGGCGCCATGGAAAGCATCCCAGAACGACACCGTCTTGAAACGGCCGGTGGCCGCCCGCGCGATCTTCAACGCGACCTCGATGGCATCGGAGCCGCCGGTGGTGAACAACACCTTGCCGAGATCGCCGGGAGCCAGCGCGGCCAGTTTTTCGGCCAGCTCGACGGCGGGCTCGCAGGTGAAACGGCGCGGCGCGAAGCAGAGGTCGTCGAGCTGCTTCTTGATCGCCGCCACCAGTTTTGGGTGGCCGTAGCCGAGGTGATGCACGCTGTTGCCGTGGAAATCCATGAAGCGGCGGCCGGCGGTATCCTCGATCCAGATGCCTTCCGCCCTAGCGATCGTCGAAAGACAGGGGCTGGACAGGCTCTGGTGCATGAAGGCGGCGGCGTCGCGATCGAGCAGGCCGCGAATGCGGGGATCGTCCTGGCCGGTATCCCAGCGGCCGCGCGCCGCCGTCGTGTTGGAATCGCCTTCGGTATGCACAAGCTCTGATATCGCGGCCATCATTGTCTCCGAAATGCGAATGAGGGAGCGTGGGACGCTCCCTCGGTTTGTTCCGCCAGCTTATGTGATCCGGTCAGGACCAAGGCAGCGAAAATGTCTTCACATTGGTGTAGCTCTTCATCGCCTCGATGACGCCTTCCTTGTAGCCATTGCCGCTGTCCTTGATGCCGCCGAAGGGCGACATCTCGATGCGGTAGCCCGGCACTTCCCAGATGTTCACCGTGCCGACCTGCAGGCCGGCGATGTATTTTTGCATGCGGGGAAACGAATTGGTGCAGACGCCCGACGACAGGCCGAAGGCGGTCGAGTTGGACAACGCGATCAGTGCTTCATCGTCATCCGGCGCGCGCACGATCGGGATGATCGGCCCGAACGTTTCTTCCATCACCAGTTCGGATGTGTGCGGCACGCGGTCGACGACGATTGGCGGCAGCAGCGCACCCTGACGACCCGGGTTGTAGAGGATCTCTGCCCCCTGCTCGGCCGCCATGTGGACGCGCGCTTCGAACAACGCCGCCGCCTTCTCATGCACGACGGTGCCGAGATCGGTCGAGCGGTCCATCGGATCGCCGAAGCGGATCTTCTTGGCCCGCTCCAGCACCAGCGGCACGAAGCGGTCGGCGACGCTTTCCTGGACGAGGATGCGCTTGACCGCCGTGCAGCGCTGGCCGGAGTTTTTGGTCGCACCGGCGACCGCGAGATCGGCGGCCTTGGCCAGATCGTCATCGGAGAGATCGTTGAGGATGATCAGCGGATCGTTGCCGCCGAGTTCCAGCACCTGGCGCCTGTAACCGGCGCTGCGGGCGATCATCTTGCCGACCGGCACGCCGCCGGTGAAGGTGATCAAGTCGATATTCTCGTTGGTGATCATCTCGTTGCCGATGTCGACCGGCCAGCCGGTCACCACCGAAAGCATTTCCGGCGGCAGGCCGGCTTCATAAAGAATGTCGGCCAGCACCAACGCCGTCATCGGCGTCAGTTCGGTCGGCTTCACCACCACGCAATTGTTGGTGGCGATGGCCGGCGCCACCTTGTGCGAGACCATGTTGAGCGGATGGTTGAATGGCGTGATCGCCGAGATAGCCTTCAGCGGCTCGCGCGTGGTGAAGATCTTGCGCGCCTTGCCGTGCGGGGTGAGGTCGCAGGAGAAGATCTGGCCATCGTCCTGGATGCACATCTGCGCCGACAGCGTGAACACATCATAGGCGCGGCCGACTTCGTAGAGCGAGTCGGCCTTGGAGATACCGAGCTCGAGCGTGATCAGATCGGATATTTCTTCCCGGCGCGACGCCAGTGCTTCCGCCGTGCGGAACAGGATCTGCTGGCGCTCGTAGCGCGTCAGCTTCGACTTGTAGCCTGCAGCGATCTCGAACGCCTGGCGGGCGTGTTCGGCGCGGCCGGCGGGGACGGTGCCGATGACGGTGTCGTTCCAGGGGTAACGCACCTCGACAACACCACCGGCATCGACCTTCTTGCCGGCAATGCGCATCGGCTCGTGGCGAACTTTGATGGCAGGGTCAAGCTTGGTCATGTGCTCTGCTCCGGCAGATTCTTGGGTACGTCGCGGCGAGGGGTCGACCAGCGCCATCATGGAGGCGACACCTACCGGCACCCGACCCATCCGTCACGCGAGCGCCGCGGCAAGCGTGGCGTAGTAGAAGGCGTCGAAGTTCCTCAGCGCCGGCTCATTGGGCATATCCGGCAGCACGCGGTTGACGATGAACGGCACTTCCTGCTCGGTCAGCCCGCCATGCGAGCGCAGCGGCTCGTTCAGCGCCGCCAGATCATGGCGATGTTCCGATGTGCCGATCGTCTTGTTCTCGGTCGAGACCAGCACGATGTCGCCGATGCGGTCAGCCGGCAGTTCGAAGCGCTCACAGGCCGTCCTGCTATCGACGACCAGCATGATGCCGTCAACCTTGGCCAGCCGCGCCATGATGCCCGCCTGGTCCGCGCCATCAGGCAAATAGGCGGTGGCGAAAGAGCCCAGCGCGCCATGGTGCACGACATAGGGGTCGGTGATCGGCAGGATGACGCGGGCGGCATCCTTGCCCAGCCATTCGTCAAGCAGGTCCTGGACGTAGACGACGTCGGGCGCACCGCCGGCCTTGTGCTTGGGCTTCATGCCATGGTCGGCGGTGACAACGATCGCGGCGCCCAGCGCATCAAGTTCGGTCAGGTACTTGTCGAACATCTCGTAGAAGGCGTTGGCCTGCGGCACGCCCGGTGCGTATTTGTGCTGCACGTAGTCCGTCGTCGTCAGGTACATGATGTCGGGGCGGAATTCCCGCAGCAACTGGACGCCGGCGGCGAAGACGAATTCCGACAGTTCGGCCGAATAGACTTCCGGCACAGGCAGGCCGAAATGCTTCGAGGCATTGTCGATGCCGTGCTCGCCAACCGTGGTTGTATCGGACTTCTCCGCCGAAAAGCACAGCGCGCGCCCTTCGTCGAAAGACAGACCCTTGCCGAGCAGCGCACGCAGTTTGTCTTTGGCGGTGACAACGGCAACCTTGGCGCCCGCATCATAGAAGGCCTGAAAAATGGTCGGCGCGCGCAGGAAGCGCGGGTCGTTCATCATCACTTCCTTGCCGGTCTCGCGCTCGTAGAGATAGTTGCCGCAAATACCGTGCACCGAGGGCGGGCGACCGGTGGCGATCGACAAATTGTTGGGATTGGTAAAGCTCGGAATGACCGAGTGTGCGAAACGCACCGTGCCCTTCTCCTTGATCCTGACCAGGGCCGGCATCAGCCCGGCCTTGATCGCTTCATCGAGATAGGCCGGCTCGCAGCCGTCGAGGCAGATGGCGATCGCCGGCACGCGCGGCCAGGCGTAGGTGCGGCCGTTGACCGCGACGTTGATGGGAGACATCTGGTTCATCAAAAATCCTCGAAATCGGCCGCTTCAGGCGGCGAGTTTGGCGCGCTCGGCGATTGCCGCGGCGGGTGGAGCGGCGGTGTCGACGCCCATTTCATCAAGCGACTGCGCCGCCGCCTCGACGACGCGACGCATGACATATTCGTCCATCTGGCCGATGCAGCCGACACGGAAGGAGTCCACGACCGTCAGCTTGCCGGGGTAAATGATAAAGCCCTTGTCCTTCATCAGTTCGTAGAAGCGATCGAAGGCGAAGTTGGCGTGGGCCGGGTTGAAGAAGGTGACGATGATCGGCGACAGCCAGCGGTCCTTGAGCAATGTCTCGAAGCCGAGTTCGCGCATGCCCGACACCATGACGTCGCGGTTCCTGGTGTAGCGGGCACCACGGCCGGCGACGCCGCCTTCAGCCTCATGCTGGCGCAGCGCCTCCAGGAAAGCGGCGACGACATGCGTCGGCGGCGTGTAGCGCCACTGGCCGGTCTTGTTCATGTGCGCCCACTGCGCGTGGACGTCGAGCGACAGGGAATGGCTGCGCCCCTTGGCTGCCTCGAGTTCGCTCTTGCGGGCGATGATGAAGCCGAAGCCGGGCACGCCCTCGATGCACTTGTTGGCCGACGAGACCATCGCCTCATAGCGGATCTCGTTGACGTCGAGCGCGACGGCGCCGAACGCGCTCATGGAATCGACCAGCAGCTTGCGGCCCTTGGTGTGCACCGCCTCGGCGATCTCGGCGACCGGGTTCAAAATGCCGGAGCTGGTCTCGCAATGAATGGCTATGACGTGGGTGATGGCGTGGTCGGCTTCGAGCGCTGCCGCCACCTCGTCGCCGCGCGGCGGCAGGTAATCGCCCTTGTCGATCAGCGTATAGGCCCGGCCGAGATACTGCATGGTCTGTGCGGCGCGAAGGCCGTAGGCACCATTGGCCAGCACCAGAACCTTGCCATCCCTAGGCACGAACGACCCCAGCATCGCCTCGACGCAGAACGAGCCTGAGCCCTGCATCGGCACGCAGTCGAACTCGCCGTTGGTGTCGCCGGTCAGCGCCAGCAGGCGGCGGCGCATGTCTGATGTCATGGCGCGGAAGTCGCCGTCCCACGATCCCCAGTCGCGCAGCATCGCCTGCTTGACCGAATAGGCCGTGGTGAGCGGCCCGGGGGTCAACAGATAGGGCTCGCCCAGCGCCGGCCTGGCCAGCGGCTCCGCGGCAAATTTCGTTTCGGCGAGCATGATGTCCTCCGACAGGTCGCTGCTTTTTTGATCTGGCGCCATTGTTGGCTGACGGCATATATTTGTAAAATCGTTATTTTGTATCGATGTATCGATTTCAGTGATGATCTGATACAGACAGCAGAAGCTGCACGGCGCTCGTGACAGCTTCGTGAAACCGGCAGGCCATTCCAAGACATAAACCGAATCGTTTGCCTCCGGCTTTTGCATAGCAGGGCTTATGATAGGCTGCTGGTAACCAGAGAGGCTCGGGAGCGAAGAAGATGCGCTATGTTCAGTTGCGGGCCTTTCATCAAGTGGCGATCTCCGGCGGCTTTTCGCGGGCGGCCGAAGCACTGTTCCTGACCCAGCCGGCGATATCGGACCAGGTGCGCAAGCTTGAGGAAGAGTATGATGTCCTGCTGTTCAATCGTAACAAGAAGCAGGTCACGCTGACCCATTCCGGCCAGAAACTGCTCGAAATAACCCACCGCATGTTCGACACCGAGCAGCAGGCGCTTGAGCTTCTGACCGAGTCGCGCGCGCTGCGCTCCGGCACGCTGCGCATCGTCGCCGACGCCGCGCATCATCTGCTTCACATTCTCGGCAGCTTCCGGGCCCGCTATCCCGGAGTGCAGGTCTCGGTGCGTGCCGGAAACACCGAGACGGTGATCAGCAGCCTCTACAGCTACGATGCCGATATCGGCGTGCTGGGCGAGGTGCCCGCCGGACGCGACTTCGAGGTGCTGAAACTGAACTCGACGCCGATCATAGCCTTCACCTCGATCGATCATCCGCTGTCGGGGAAGAAATCGCTGACGCTCGCGCAGCTCGCACAGGAATCCCTGGTCATGCGCGAGCGCGGCTCGAAGACGCGCCAGAAGCTCGAAGACCTGGCCGCCGCGTCGAAGGTCGAACTCAGGCCTGTGATCGAGGCAGAAGGCCGCGAAGCCGTGCGCGAAATCGTCGCCTCGGGCGCCGGTATCGGCTTTGTCTCGGCGGCCGAATTCGGCCAGGATTCGCGGCTCGTCCCAATCACCATCGACGCGCCCGAGACCTTGATGGACGAGGCGCTGATCTGCCTGCGCGAGCGCAGCGGCGGCAAACTGGTGCGCGCCTTTCTCGACATGGCGCGCTCTATGTCGACGGATTAAGCCGCGGCACGAACCTCCACCACATCGGCTTTCACCCGCTCCGATTTCGGATCGTAGGGGCTGCGCAGATGCACGGTAGCCGCATGGCGTACGCCGGCTAGATCGATCTCGAAATGGCCGCCGCTCAGGAACACAGCATCCACGCCGGTTTCGTTTTCGATCAAGCCGAGCGCCACTGACCGGCCAAGCGTATGGCCGTAGGCGGCCGAGCGGACCTCGCCGACCGGCCTGCCGTCGCGCAGGACCAACTCACCGCCCCACAGCATCGGCTCGGTGTCGTCGAGCGTAAGGAGCACGATACGCTTTGCCGGTGCCGACGACGAGGGTTTCGCGACGGCAAGCGCATCGCGGCCGATGAAGCCACCTGGCTTGTCCATCGCCACGGCGAAGCCAAGCCCCGCCTGCCAGGGATTGATATCAGGCGTCAGTTCCCGACCCCAGGCCCGAAAACCCTTTTCAATGCGCAAGGCATCGAGCGCGTAGTAGCCGGCGTCGGCCAAGCCGAATTCACGGCCGGCCTCGTGCAACGCCTCGTAGACGCCGACGGCGAATTCGGCCGGCACGATCAGTTCCCAGCCGAGTTCGCCGACATAGGTCATGCGGTTGGCATAGGCAGTGGCGTAGCCGATATCGATTTCGCGAATGCTGGCGAAGGGGAAGCCGGCGTTGGAAAGATCGGCCGACGACAGTTTGCAGAGGAGATCGCGCGAACGCGGCCCCATCAACGCCAGCACCGCGTAAGCAGAGGTAACGTCGGTCAGGACGGCGTGGGCATGGGCCGGAATGTTCTTGACGATCCAGTCGGCATCGTGGACCGCCTGGGCGGAGCCGGTAACGATGAGGAATCTTTCCGCGCCAAGCCGCATCACGGTGAGATCGCTTTCGTAACCGCCGCGCGCATTGAGCACGCCGGTGTAGACCGACGTGCCGACCGGCACATTGATGTCGCCGGCGCAGATGCGGTTCAACACGGCACAGGCATCGCGGCCCTGGACAAGAAGCTTGGCGAAGGAGGTCTGGTCGAAGATGGCGACGGCTTCGCGCGTCGCCTTCATCTCGCGCCGCACGGCCTCGTGCCAGTTCTGGCGACCGAAGGCATAGTCGTTCCCGGCTTTCTCTCCCGGCGCCGCGAACCAGTTGGCACGCTCCCAGCCCATCTTGGA
Source organism: Mesorhizobium sp. BR-1-1-10 (assembly GCF_020165595.1). Taxonomy (NCBI): domain Bacteria; kingdom Pseudomonadati; phylum Pseudomonadota; class Alphaproteobacteria; order Hyphomicrobiales; family Phyllobacteriaceae; genus Mesorhizobium; species Mesorhizobium sp. BR-1-1-10. The sequence goes on from NZ_JAIUIL010000007.1 coordinate 324,949, forward strand.
ACCGAAGCAGGCGCCCTTGGCGGCGAGCCGATCATAGAGCGGCGAGCGGCGGAACGGCCGCGCGGTATCCAATTCGCGGTTCGGCCACGGCATGGCGTAATGCAGGCCGAGCGTCTCCTTGACGCGGTCATGCAGCCAGCGCGGATTGTTGTTGAAAGCGGCGAAGCGCCTGATGTCGACCGGCCACAAATCCATGGTCGGCGCGCCGTTGACGATCCATTCGGCCAGTGCCTTGCCGGCGCCACCGGCACTGGCAATGCCCATCGAATTGAAGCCGGCGCCGACATAGAAATTCTTCAACTCCGGCGCCTCGCCGAGGAGGAAATTGTTGTCCGGCGTGAAGCTTTCGGGTCCGTTGTAGAATTTCTTGACTTCGGCCTGCGCCAGCTGCGGCACGCGCACCAGCGCGTTTTCCATCAGGATCTCGAACTGGTCCCAGTCGTCGGGCAGCAGCGCGAATTCGAAATTTTCGGGAATGCCGTTCATGCCCCACGGCTTGGCGTGCGGCTCGAAGCCACCCATCACCAGACCGCCGACCTCCTCCTTGAAGTAGATGAAGCCATCGGGGTCGCGCATGACAGGCAGGTCCGGATGCACACCCTCGATCCGGCCGGTGACGATGTACATGTGCTCGGCCGAATGCAGCGGCACCGAGACGCCGCACATCAGCCCGACCTTGCGCGCCCATTGGCCTGCGCAGTTGACGACGATCTCGGCGGCGATGTCGCCGCGGTCCGTCTCGACGCCGCAGGCGACGCCGTTTTTCACCGTGATGCCGGTGACCTGCACCCGCTCGAAGATTTTGACGCCACCATTGCGCGCGCCCTTGGCCAGCGATTGCGTGAGATCGGTGGGATTGGCCTTGCCGTCTCCGGGCAGCCAGACGGCGCCGACCAGATCGTCTGTTGCCATCACCGGCCAGAGCTCGGCTGCCTCGCGAGGCGAGATGACGTCGATCTCGACCCCTTGGGCACGCGCCGACGCGGCCGTGCGCTTCAACACCGCCATGCGGTCGGTGGTGCGCGCGACGGACAACGAACCGCAGTTCTTCCAGCCGGTGGCGAGGCCGGTCTCGGCCTCCAGTTCGCTGTAGAGCTGCGTGGAGTACCGGATCAGGCTGGTCATGTTGGAATGGCTGCGCAGCTGACCGACAAGACCGGCCGCGTGCCAGGTGGTGCCGCCGCTGAGCTGTCCCTGCTCAAGCAGCACCACATCGCTCCAGCCCAGCTTGGTCAGATGATAGGCCACCGAGCAGCCGATGATGCCGCCGCCGACAATGACAATTCGAGCCTGGGTGGGAAATTCATGTGCCATGAGCGTTCCGCCATTTGAGGGATGGCCGAGACATTACCATGGGAAAACCAAATATCAACTCATAATATCACAAAATATCACATCAAGCTGCAACGATGAGTTCAGGCCCCCTGTGCGAAAGCGCCTCGGCAAGCGCGAATTCGGGGTCGGTGTCGACGATTACCCCAGCGGCACGTTCGAAATTCGGAATTCTGAGCGGCGTCAGCTTGCCGAATTTGCTGCTGTCGAGCACGAAATAGGCCTTGCCGGCGAGGCTGATCATCCGGCCCCGCTGTTCGGCCCCGGCGCGGGTGAAATCGGTCACCTCGCCGACCGGAGACAGCGCTCCGCCACCCAGAAAGGCCATATCGACGCGAAAGCGCGCCATCGCATCGAGCGTGTCGATGCCGGAAGCCGCCTCCTCGCCCGGGTCGACTTCGCCGCCCAGCATGTGCACGCGCATGCCGGGAACATGGCATAGGTGCAGCGCTATCTTCAGGCTGGCCGTGCAGATCGTCAGATCGCGCAGTTCCGTCATTGCATGCGCGATGGCCAAAGTGGTGGTGCCGGAATCGAGAAAGACCACCATGCCATCCCGGACCAGCCCGGCGGCCGCCCTGCCGATCGCGGCCTTGCCTTGGGCATTTTCCTGGCTGCGCTGGCTCATCGCGGGTTCGCTCGGTTCGAAGCGGGCGGCCCCGCCATGCACGATGCCGAGCCTGCCCTGGTCGGAAAGCAGCTTCAAATCGCGGCGGATGGTTTCGCGCGAGACGTCGAAGAACCCAGCCAGTTCGGCGACGCTAACGGAACCCTGGGCGCCCAGCCGCCGCAGGATCTCGTCATGGCGGCGCGGGGCAAGGGCACGTGCCGGCAGGCGGCTGACGGGAGACATGGCATCCTCGTGTCGAGCATTGATGTTGCAATATGTGGCAGCGAACCGGCGCGGTGGCAACCACGCGCCACGCTTGCGGGCGGCCCCCTGCCCTTCGGGCTTAGAATTTTCGCGACAACCGCCGCCATCCGTCGCGTTGACCAGCGTGTCGCTTCCCTCGCGAAGATGCTGTCTCAGAACGCTCACCGCCTTCTTGCCATCGCGCCGGCGGCAGGCGGTCAGCAGATCGCGGTGTTCGCTCTGCGAGCGGGTGCGATAATCCGGATTCGACAGCTCGAGCAGAAGAGTGGGTCCGCCCGGCATGGTCCGGGCGGAGAAATCAGTCAATCGACCTTTACGGCGACCACCGCGGCGCAGTCGCCGGCCTTGACCAGGCCAGGGAAATGCCGCGCCGCCAGCATGCCCGACATTTTGGCCCGGATTTCCCGCGGCGCGACGCCGGTGCGGCCGGTGGAATGAATGCGGGCCACCACCGCGCCTTCTTCGACAGGTTCGCCGAGATCGACCATGGTTTCGATCATGCCGTCATCCTCGGCGAAGCAGAAGCAATCGCCCGAGGGCATGTCCAGCCACTGCGTTCTGCCCGTCTCGACCGCCCCGGCGACGATACCAGCATGACGCAGCACGTTGAGGATGCCGCGGCGCGCGATCCGCACCGTCTCGGCTCGCGACGTACCGCCACCGCCGAGCTCGGTGGTGACGAAGACCTTGCCCATCTCTTCGGCCGCCGTGTCATACATGCCGATCGCATCGATCTCGGTCATGCGCATCGAGAATGGTGCCGAGAATGCCGCCACCGCGGCAAAGGCTTTCTGCTCCAGCGCCTTGTCGGGCAAAGTGTGGGCGGCACAGAACGGTACGAAATCCAGCGTCCTGCCGCCGGAATGGAAGTCGAAGACGATGTCGGCGTGGGGAAGCAGCTCGCGTTGGAAATAATCGGCGATCTTCTGCGTCACCGTGCCGTCGGGCCGGCCGGGGAAACTGCGGTTCATGTTGCCCTTGTCGATCGGCGAGGTGCGCGTGCCGGCCCGAAAAGCAGGATAGTTCATCGCCGGCACGACTATGACGGTGCCGCTGACCTGGCTGGGATCGAGCGTGCGGGCGAGTTCGTAGAGCGCCAGCGGCCCTTCATACTCGTCGCCATGATTGCCGCCGGTCAGCAGCGCCGCCGGCCCCTTGCCGTTGCGGATGACGCAGATCGGGATCATCACCGAGCCCCAGGCCGAGTCGTCGCGGCTATAGGGCAGGCGCAGGAAACCATGCTGGACGCCGTCACGATCGAAATCGACGGTCGGCGTGACCGGCGACGGGCGAAGACTGGACATCGGGCTCAATCCTTCACCACCAGCTTGCGCGGCACGTTGGCCAGGCACTCCACACCGGTTTCGGTGATCAGGATGGATTCAGTGATCTCCAGCCCCATCGTCTCCAGCCACAGGCCGGTCATGAAATGGAAGGTCATGCCGGGCTTGAGTTCGGTGCGATCTCCGGGGCGCAGGCTCATCGTGCGCTCGCCCCAGTCCGGTGGATAGGAAAGCCCGATCGAATAGCCGGTGCGGTTGTCCTTGACGATGCCGTATTTCTTCAACACGGCGAAGAAGGCATTGGCGATGTCCTCGCAGGCATTACCCGGCTTTGCGGCGGCAAGGCCAGCTTCCATGCCTTCCAGCGTTGCCTTCTCGGCATCGAGGAATTCCTGCGTCGGCTTGCCGAGGAAGACGGTGCGCGACAGCGGGCAATGGTACCTGTTGTAGCAGCCGGCGATCTCGAAGAAAGTGCCCTCGCCCGACTTCATCGGCTTATCGTCCCAGGTCAGGTGCGGCGCCGAGGCGTCGGCGCCCGAGGGCAGCAGCGGCACGATCGCGGGATAGTCACCGCCAATGCCGCCGACGCCGCGCGTGCCGGCATCGTAGATCTCGGCGACGAGATCGTTCTTACGCATGCCGACTTCGATCTTGTCGACGATGCGCTGGTGCATCGCCTCGACGATACGGGCGGCCTTGCGCATATAGTCGATCTCGGTTGGGCTCTTCACCGCGCGCTGCCAGTTGACCAGCGCGGTGGCATCGACGAAACGGGCGTTGGGCAGATGCTTCTGCAGCGAGGCGAAGGCGGCGGCGGAGAACCAGTAATTGTCCATCTCAACGCCGACGGTGAGCTTGCCCCAGCCGCGATCGGTCAGCACACTCGACAGGAAATCCATCGGGTGGCGCTCGGTCGACTGCACATAGTGGTCGGCATAGCCGACGATGTTGTCATGGGCGAGGTAGGCGGTGCGCTTGGCGCCGTTCGCGTCCTGGCCACGGCCGTACCAGACCGGCTCGCCCGATGGCGGCACGATGACCGCCTGGTGGACGTAGAAGGACCAGCCGTCGTAGCCGGTGAGCCAGGCCATGTTGGAGGGATCGCTGACGATCAAAAGATCGACGCCTTTCGCCTCCATGGCTTTCCGCGTCTTGGCGAGGCGTTCCGCATATTCGCTTCGCGAGAATTTCAGGTTTGGCAGCATTTTGTTGGTCCTCGTTTGTTGGGGCTGGAGCCCGTTTCAACTCGTTGAATCCGGCTCCAGGGAATTTTTTGATTGAGCATGATGCTGGGGAAACCGGTTGCCATTTTCCGGATCATGCTCCTGCGGCCGGCGTCAGCTTTCAAAGATCGTTCCGGCTTTCGCGGCCAGCGCACGGTCGCGGGCGAGCGTGGCGATCGCCGTATCCTGCACGCCCGTGCCGGTCAGATCGGCGATGGTGATGTCGCCAGCCGAGCGCCGGCCATGCCTCGCGCCGGCGATGATCTGGCCGAGCTCGGTCACCTCCGCGTCTCCAGCCATCAAGCCCGCCGCGATGGCATGGTGCAATTCGCCCAGGCGCCGCGTCTGTTTCGCGCTGTCGGCGACATAGAGATCGGCCATGCGCAGGATCGCCGGCGCTATCTCGTTCTTGTGCTCGGCGTCCGAACCCATGGCGGTGATGTGCTGGCCGGCCGAGACAAACCCTGCCTTGATCAGTGGTTCGGTCGACGGGGTGGTCGTGACGATGATGTCGGCACCGGCAACAGCGTTGGCTGCGTCAGTCTCGGCGCGCACGTCGATGCCGAGCCTTTCGCGTAAGGTGGCCGCGGTCACTTCGGCCTTGGCGGCATCGCGCGCCCAGATGCGGGCCTGCGTGATCGGCCGCACCAGCATCAGCGCTTGCAGTTGCAGCCCAGCCTGCACGCCGGCGCCGAAGATCGAGGCGACCGACGAGTCCGGCCGCGACAGATGCTTGGCCGCGACGGCTCCCGCAGCAGCGGTGCGGACATCGGTGAGATAGCCGTTGTCGAGCAGCAAAGCCTCGACCAACCCTGTCTTCGACGACAGCAGCACCATCATGCCGTTGACGCTGGGCAGGCCAAGTTTGGGATTGTCGAAGAAGCCGGGGCTGATCTTGATGGCGAAGCCATCGATACCAGGCACATAGGCGGTCTTGACGTCAACCTCGCCGCGATGCTGCGGGATATCGAGCCGCAGGATCGGCGGCATCGCCACCGGCAGCGTGGCGAGCGCACGAAAAGCGTTCTCGACACAGGCGACGGCGTCGAGATCGAGCGTCACGATTGCGCGCAGTTCAGCTTCGGTGAGGATGGTCATCCTGCTCATGCGGCGCGCTCCGAAATCGATGGCATTTCCCCGCAGACAATCTTCCTGTGCAGTTGCATGTCGATGTTGCGGCCGGAAAGCAGAACCACAACCGGCCCCTCCGCCTTGACCTTGCCGGCGAGCAGCGCCGCGATGCCTACCGCACCGGCTCCCTCGACGATCTCGCGTTCCTGTTCATAGGCGTGGCGAATGCCGGCAGCGATTTCATCCTCGCTGAGCAGGACGACATCGTCGAGCAGGTCGCGGCACATGGCGAAGGTCAGCCGGTTGTCGAGGCCGATGCCGCCGCCGAGCGAATCCGCCAGCGTCGGCAGTTCCTCGACCAGCACAGGGCGGCCCGCATCGAGGCTGGCCTTCATCGCGGCGCCCCGCGCCATCGACACGCCGACGACTCTTGTTCCGGGACGGACACTTTTGACGGCCGCCGCTACACCCGAGGCCAACCCACCTCCGGACAGTTGCACCAGCACCAGAGCTGCATCCGGGACCTGGTCCATCACCTCCAGCCCGAGCGTGCCTTGACCGGCTATGATGGCCGGATGGTCGAAGGGCGGCAGCATGACAAGCCCCTCCTCCGTCACCAGCCGCTCGACCTCGTGCTGGGCATCGTCCTGGCTGTTGCCGACGATACGGATTTCCGCGCCGAGGCGGCGAATTTCGTCCAGTTTATTCCTGGGTACCAGTCGAGACATGCAGATCACAGCACGCATGCCCTCGAGCTTTGCCGCATGCGCAAGCGCACGGCCATGATTGCCGGTCGATGCCGCGACGACGCCGCGCGCCTTCTCCCTTGCGCTGAGCGAAGCGACGGCGTTGGAAGCGCCCCGCAATTTGAAGCTGCCGGTGGTCTGGCGGTGCTCGAGCTTGAGTTGAACCGGGACGCCCAGCCTTTCGGAGAGACTTGCCGAAAGCACGATCGACGTGCGCTCGATCTTGCCGGCAATTCGCTCGCCCGCGGCACGGATATCGCCAAGGGTGACGGTCGCCATGGTCGTCAACCGCGCGGCAAGGGCAGCGTCATCAGACGGCCGAATTCGGGATGGGCTGTCTCATCACCGCAAAGGCGCAGACAATTCCAGGCGGTCGCCTGGTTGCTGGTCACCACCGGGCGGCCGATCGCCTCTTCCATGCCGGTGACCGCCAGCGCGCCGCGCAGTGCCGTGCACGACACGAACAGCGCATCGGCTTGCGGATGCGTCGCCTGGCGCGCGAGATCGATGAGGGCTGCCGGGGCAATGCGCGCCATCTCGCGGTCGTCCTCGAAGCCGAGACAGCTGAAGCTTAGGACTTCGAAGCCACGTTCGGCGAAATAGGTCGCCATCGGTCTGGAGGTTTCCACGGTATAGGGCGTGAGGATGCTGATCCGGCGCACGCCGAAGGCGTTCAGCCCGCGCACGCCAGCCATCGGAGGAGTGACAACGGGTATACCTGACTTGGCGGCCTGGATCGCCGTCTCGATCTCGGCATCGCCAATCACCACCGAGGCCGACGTGCAGGAGTAGCAGATGGCGTCGAGCGGCTCGTCGGGCAGGATCAAGGCAGCGCCCGCCGTCAGCGCCGGCTGCATCTTGCGCAGGTTCTCAGGCGTCGTCGGGTTGGCGTAGGGAATGCGCGCGACATAGACGCCGATCCGTTCGCTCGCCACCATGCGGCGAAAATCCGGCTCGGTCGTGTGGTCGGTGGCCAGGATGATCAGCCCGACACGGCGTTCCAGCGGACGCTCATCGAGCGCTGGCCGGTCGGGCACAAGCTTGATCTCGGACAAGAGCTTCATCTTTTATCTTTCGATCTTGCCGTAGCGGCGTTCCAGCCAGCGCAGCAGCACGACCGAAATCAGGCTGATGGCGAGGAAGAAGGCGCCGACCAGCGTGATCGGCTCAAGGTAGCGATAATAGGTGTTGGCGACGCTTTTCGCCTGGTTCATCAGCTCCAGCACTGTGATCGCCGAGAGCAGCGGCGTCTCCTTGAACATGGCGATGAAATAGTTGGCCAGCGCCGGGATCATCGGCGGAATAGCCTGCGGGATGATGATGTGGGACCAGGTCTGCCGCGCGCTGAGATTGCACGCCTTGGCGGCTTCCCACTGACCACGCGGCACATTGTCGATGCCGGCGCGGTAGACCTCCGCCGTGTAGGTGCCGTAGTGCAGGCCAAGTCCGATGACGCCGGCGACCAGCGGCGGCAAGAGAATGCCGATGTCGGGCAAGACGTAGAAGATGAAATAGAGCTGCACCAGGAGCGGTGTGCCGCGGATGAATTCGGCCACCCAACCGACGGTGCGCGACAGCGCCTTGTTGGGCGAGCGGCGCGCCAGCGCGATGCCCAGACCGACGATCGCGGCCAGCACCGAGCCGAGCAGCGTCGCCAGGATGGTGATCTTCACCCCCTGGATCAGCGTCGGCAGGATCTGCCGGACAAAGTCCCAGTCCCAATCCATCAGCGGACCCAATTCATCAGGAATGCTCTGGCCATCAGACGCGCACTCCGTCGAGGCCGCGCGCCATGCGGCGTTCCAGCGAGCGCACACCCCACGAGATGAGCAGCGCCAGGATGAAATAGATGATGAGGATGGTGGTGAACGGCACCATGGTGTTGCCGGTCTGGGCGCGCACCACCTGTGCCTGGAACGTCAGGTCGGCGAGCGAGATCAGCGAGACCACCGATGTCGCCTTGAGCAGTTCGATGGCGTTGTTGCCGAAGGTCGGCAGCATCACCAGAAACGCCTGCGGCAGGATGACGTGTCGCATGCCTTGCCAACGGCCGAGATTGAGCGCGACGCAGGCCTCATGCTGTTCGCGGCCGATCGACTGCACGGCGCCGCGCACCACCTCGGCTGCATAGGCGCCCACATTCAAGCCCAGCGCCAACACACCGGCCTGCAGCGGGGTCAGTTCGAAACCCACCAGCGGCAACACGAAATAGGCGAAGAACAGCTGCACGAAGATCGAGGTGCCGCGGAAGAACTCGATATAGGCCGTGGCCAGGGCCCGCAGCACGAAGAAGCGCGACAGGCGCCCCATGCCGGCGAGAAAGGCCATGATCAGGGCGAGCACCGACCCCATCAGCGTCAGCTCGATGGTGACAAGCGCTCCCTGCAATATCAGGCCGAAATAGCCGGACCACTGGGTCATAGAGTTGAAGTTTCCAACGTTGGTTTCAGCTTCCTTCTCCCCGTTTATGGGGAGAAGATGCCGGCAGGCAGATGAGGGGCAGCGCTAGCTTGTCCAAATATGGCGCCGCCCCTCATCCGTCACTTCGTGACACCTTCTCCCCGTGAACGGGGAGAAGGCAAGAAAGACGCCCTTATTTCGCCGCGCAGAGCTTGTCGCGCGTGGTCGACATAGCCGCCGCCGCCGAGAAACCGTAGGGCTCGATGATCTTTGCGAACTCACCCGACTTCTTCATCTTGGCGAGTTCGACATCGAAGGCGTCGCGCAACGCCTCGTCACCCTTCTTGAAGGCGGCGCCGTCGCAATAGACCGGCGCGCCCTGCACCGGGGCGATGACTTCGAGGTTCGGATCGGCGGCCTTCTTCATCAGGTCGTTGATCGAAAGGACAGGCAGCGAATAGGCGTCGATGCGGCCGTCCTGCACCATCTTCAGGCCACTCTGGCCGTCCGGCACGACGATGACGCGTTCGCGTGGCACGCCGGCGTTGAGCGCAAGCTTCTCCTCGGTGCCGCCGCCCGGCGCGCCGATGGTGGCTGACGTGTCCTTGGCGACATCCTCGTAGCTCTTGAAGCCTTTCGGATTGCCCTTCTTCACCAGCATCGCTTCGGCGTCGCACAGAACCGGCTCGGAATAGGCAACCGCGGCGCAACGCTCCGGCTTCATGAACAGGCCGGCGGTGACGACGTCGAAGCGGCCGGCCTGCAGGCCGGGAATCATGGCGCCATATTCCGAGATCGAGGCGGCGACATCGGCAACGCCCAGCCGCTTGAATATCTCGCGCGCGACGTCGGGCGCGGCACCCGAAACCTTGCCGTCGGCGGCGACAGCCGTATAGGGCGGCTCATTGGCGATGGCCAAGCGAGCGAAGCCTTGCGACTTCAGCTGTTCAAGCTTGCTGTCGTCGGCCGAACCCGTGATCGAGGCGGCCAGAACCGCCGAAAGCGCGAGACCGGCGACGCCGGCCAGAGTTCCAAGTTTCTTCATTGTTCCCAACTCCTTGTTCTTGTCTTGGTTTGCGTGATCTTAGGACGGCTCAACCGCCCATGGGGACGGCATCGCCGCCTTTGGCATGCGGTCAGACACGATGTCCGGCCGCGATGATCTTCTTCAGGAACCCTTGCGTGCGCTCCTGCTTGGGATTGCGGAAAATCTCGTCGGGCTTGCCTTCCTCGACTATCCTGCCGCGATCGAAGAACAGCACCCGGTCGGCGAAGTCGTGGGCGAAACCCATCTCGTGGGTGACCAGCAGCATGGTCATGTCGGTCTCGGCGCAGAGCCGCCACAAGACACTGAGCACCTCCTCGACCAGTTCCGGGTCGAGCGCCGACGTCACCTCATCGAACAGCATGATCTTCGGCTGCAAAGCAAGCGCACGGGCGATCGCCACGCGCTGCTTCTGACCGCCTGACAACTGCGCCGGCATCGCCTTCGCCTTGTCGGCCATGCCGACCATCTCGAGCAGTTCCATCGCCCGCTTCTGCGCCGCGGCGCGCGGCGTGCCCTTGGTCAGCATCGGCGCTAGGGTCACATTATCGATGACGCTCTTGTGCGGAAACAGGTTGAACAGCTGGAAGACCATGCCGGTTTTCTGGCGCATTCGCGCCAGGTGGCGCTCGTCAGCCGGCAGCAGCTGACCGTTGCGCTCCATGTGGTAGAGTTGCTCGCCGTCGATCTGGATGTGACCGCCGTCGATGCGCTCCAGCGTCATCAGGATGCGCAAGATCGTCGTCTTGCCCGAGCCGGAGGGGCCGATCAGCGCCAGCTTCTCACGCGGCATGACCTGCATCGACAGGCCGTCCAGAACCTTGAAGCTGCCAAAGCTCTTCGAGATGCTGTCGATCTTGATGATGGGCGCGGTTGCGGACAAATGAATTTCCCCGTGCTGGAGAAGCCTGGTGCCCTAACGATGCGGAACGCGCCAAATCATGTCAATTGGGAAAATAATATCATGACAATTATTCTGATTGCGCACATTTTCCGGTCAATCCCAGCCGGCTTTTTGGACATGCCTTTGTCAGAACGCCTTGGTGTATTGGGCGGCATGCTCAGATTGCAAGCAGCAGATGCTCCGGATCGCCAAGCAAGAGCTTGGTGACAACGCCGAGACCCGCGCGCAGTTCCCCCTCGGTGGTCGAACCCAGCGAAATGCGCACCGCCGGATGCCAGGGCGTATCCGAAATACGGAAGGAGGTGCCCGGCGCAATGGCCACGCCTTGCAGCCGAGCCTGGGCGACAAAGCTTTCCTCGGAACGGTCGGCCGGCAGTTGCAGCCAGATATGCAACCCGTCGCGACGGGCACGGTAGTCGACGCCGGCCAGCACCTCGCCCGCGATGTCCTGTCGCCGCCGCAACGCCGCGCGCTGCCAGCGCACCAGCTCCATCGCGGTGCCGTCGGTCACCCATTTGGTGGCGATCTCGGCCACCAGCGGTGTCGCCATCCAGTTCGAGACTAGATGCCGGTTGGCGACAGCGGCAACGTAGCGATCGGGCGCGGCGAGATAGCCGATGCGCAGGCCGGGCACGGTGATCTTGGTGAAGGAGGTGACGTAGAGCGTCCGTTCCGGCGCGAAAGCGGCGACCGGCGGCGGTCGATCCTCGACCAAGGGACCCAGCACGTCGTTCTCGATGATGGCGATGTCGTGCTTGCGCGCCACCGCCGCGATCTGCTCGCGACGCTCCGCATCCATGAGCGTTGCCGTGGGATTGATTACCGAAGGCTGCACGAAGACGGCGCGGATGTCGGACAGCCGGCAGGCTTCGTCCAGCGCTTCCGGAATCAGGCCATTGCCGTCGATCGGCAGGCCTTGAAGATTGAAGCCGAGATAGCGCGCCAGCGGCACCAGCGTATGATGACCGATCGCCTCGGTGGCAACGGTGGAGCCGGGCGGCGCCACGCTCATCAGCGCCACCGTCATGCCGGCCGTGGCGCCATTGGTGAGGCTGATATTCTGCGCGGAGGCGTCCAGCCCGCACAACTTCAGCCATTCGACCGCTACGGCACGGTGGCGCGGGAACACCATGTTTGGCCGGAACGACAGTGCCGAACTGGAAGGCAGGTTTTCGGCGAGCCAGCCCAGCGCCTGCTTCATCCGCTCCAGGTGCATCGGCTCGCAGACCGGCTTCAGGATCGACAGGTCGATGACTTCACCCAGGCGCTCCGGCAGATAAGGCGGCTCCGGTTCGCGGCGCTGCGTCTGCACAAAGCTGCCGCGGCCGATCTCGCCCGAAATCAGGCCGCGCCGGATCAGTTCCTCATAGGCACGGCTGACCGTCTGCACTGAAAGCTTGAGGTCGTCGGCCAGGCGGCGATGGGTCGGCAACCGCGTGCCGTTGGCGAGGCGGCCGTCGTGGATGGCGCGCGCGAACTGGTCGGCCAACGATTGATAGGCCGGCCGCCGGATGAGCGCGGGATCAGGGTGCCACAATGTCATGACTTATTAGAGATCGAAATCAGTGCAATTGACAATCGAAATAATGCGCCGTCATGGTACGATCGACGAGAAAGTGAGCGCTGATGACTGCTGCGAAACTCGACGCGATCGACCTCAAAATCCTCGACGCCATCCAGCGTGATGGACGCATCACCAAGCTGGCGTTGGCCGAGCAGGTCGGGCTGTCGCCGACGCCGTGCTGGATGCGGCTGCGCAAGCTGGAAAAGGCCGGCATCGTCTCGGGTTATCATGCCCGGATCGCCATGCGCGTTGTGGCGCCAGTCGCCACCGTGCTGATGGAGGTGACGCTGGCCAGCCACCGCCAGGCCGATTTCGACCGCTTCGAGCGCGTCATCCGCGACATCCCCGAGATCGTCGCCTGCTGGTCGGTAGGCGGCGGCGTCGACTATGTGCTGAAGGTGATGGCGCGCGACATCGACGCCTATCAGCGGCTGGTCGACGGCTTGCTCGATCGCGAGATCGGCATCGACCGTTACTTCACCTACATCGTCATCAAGACGGTGAAGGATGACATCGCGCTGCCGATAGCGGACCTGCTGCCGGCGTCGACCTAGACCGGATCGACTGCCCCCTCGCCGCAATAGAGAGACTCTCTCTACGGCCAGGCGTCCAAACAGCCTCTCTGTCTGCCGGTGATGGGTAGTCTCCCCGCATCAAACCGAACCGGGAGGCTTCGACCATGTCCGCGCATTTCGCCCGCTCGCATCGCCACGAAGCGCTCGACCGGCTCGCCGACCGCCGGCTGCTGCGCGAACTCGCCTATATCGACGGCCACTGGACGGCAAGCGGGGCGGCCGAGAGTTTCGAGGTCACCGATCCCGCGACCGGCACCACCGTGGCCTTCGTCGCAGCGCTCGATGCCGGCCAGACGACAAAAGCCATCGACGCCGCCGCGCGCGCCTTTCCGGCCTGGCGGGCGCTGCTGCCGCAGGAGCGCTCCAAAATTCTGCGAAAATGGTTCGAGCTGATCATCGCAGCGAAAGACGACCTCGCTCTGCTGATGACGCTTGAGCAAGGCAAACCGCTCAAGGAGTCGCTTGGCGAAATCGACTACGCCGCCTCTTTCGCCGAGTGGTATGCCGAGGAAGCAAAGCGCCTCAACGCCGAGAGCGTCACCAGCCATCTGCCGAACGCGGAAATGATGGTGCGGCGCGAACCGCTCGGTGTCGTCGGCGTGGTCACGCCGTGGAATTTTCCTTCGGCGATGCTGACCCGCAAGGCAGCCGCCGCACTTGCCGCCGGCTGCACCATCGTTGCGCACCCGTCTTCCGAGACGCCACTTTCGGCGCTGGCGCTGGCCGAACTCGGCGAACGCGCCGGACTGCCGGCCGGCGTTTTCAACATCGTCACCGGCAAGGCCGCGACGATCGTTGGGCGCATGTGCGAAGATGCGCGCGTGCGCGCCATGAGTTTTACCGGCTCGACCGAGATCGGCCGGCTGATCGCCGCCCAAAGCGCGCCGACGATGAAGCGGCTGGTGATGGAGCTTGGTGGTCACGCGCCGCTGATCGTCTTTGCCGATGCCGATCTCGACAAAGCGGTGACCATTGCCATCGACGCCAAATTCGCCACATCAGGCCAGGACTGCCTTGCGGCCAACCGCATCTATGTCCAGCGTCCGCTCTATGACCGCTTCTGCGCTGCTTTCGCCAAGCGCGTCGAGGCGCTGCGGGCCGGCAATGGCTTGGCCGATGACGTCGACATCGGGCCGCTGATGCATGAGCGCGCCGTCAAGAAGGTCGAGGAACAGGTCGCCGACGCCGTGGTCCTCGGCGCGCATTGCCTCGCCGGCGGCAAGCGCCATCAGGCCGGACCGCTCTTCTACCAGCCGACGCTGCTGGCCGATGTCGCCGACGACGCGCTGATCATGCGCGAAGAGACCTTTGGTCCGGTCGCCGCCGTCACGCCTTTCGACAGCGAGGACGAAGTCATCGCACGCGCCAATGCGACCGAATATGGCCTGGTCGCCTATGTGGTGACCGAGAACGGCGCGCGCCAGCAGCGCATGGGCCGCGCGCTCGACTACGGCATGGTCGCCATCAACCGTGTGAAGATCACCGGCGCGCCGATCCCGTTCGGTGGCGTCAAGCAGTCCGGCATCGGCCGCGAAGGTTCGCGCCACGGGCTAGAAGCTTTCACCGACCTCAAATACCTTTGCCTGGATGTGGCGTAGGCTCGCACCCGGATCTCTTTCAAGGAGTTAAAAATGCTCGACCAATCCAACGAACTCGCCGCATGGGATCGCGACCATTTCTTCCATCCCTCAACGCATATGGGCACCCACGCACGCGGTGAATCGCCGACGCGGATCATGGCCGGCGGTGAAGGCGTCACCGTCTGGGACAACAATGGCAGGAAGAGCATCGATGCCTTCGCCGGCCTCTATTGCGTCAATGTCGGCTATGGCCGCCAGAAGATATCAGATGCCATCGCGACCCAGGCGAAGAACCTGGCCTATTACCACGCCTATGTCGGGCACGGCACCGAGGCGTCGATCACGCTCGCCAAGATGATCATCGACCGCGCGCCGAAGGGCATGTCGAGGGTCTATTTCGGCCTCTCCGGTTCGGATGCCAACGAAACCAACATCAAGCTGATCTGGTACTACAACAATGTGCTGGGGCGGCCGGAGAAGAAGAAGATCATCTCGCGCTGGCGCGGCTATCACGGCTCGGGTGTCATGACGGGCTCGCTGACCGGGCTGGACCTCTTCCACAACGCCTTCGACCTGCCGCGCGCACCAATCCTGCATACCGAGGCGCCGTACTATTTCCGCCGCGTCGACCGCTCGATGAGCGAGGAGCAGTTCTCGCAGCATTGCGCCGACAAGCTCGAGGAGATGATCCTCGCCGAAGGGCCCGAAACCGTCGCCGCCTTCATCGGCGAGCCGATCCTCGGCACCGGCGGCATCGTGCCGCCGCCCGCCGGCTATTGGGAAAAGATCCAGGCGGTGCTGAAGAAGTATGACGTGCTCCTGGTCGCCGACGAGGTGGTGACGGGCTTCGGCCGGCTGGGCACCATGTTCGGCTCTGACCATTACGGCATGAAGCCCGACCTTATCACCATCGCCAAGGGCCTGACCTCGGCCTATGCGCCGCTGTCGGGCGTCATCGTGGCCGACAAGATGTGGCAGGTGCTGGTGCAAGGCTCCGACAAGCTCGGCTCGCTCGGCCATGGCTGGACTTATTCGGCGCATCCGATCTGCGTTGCCGCCGGCGTCGCCAATCTTGAACTGATCGATGAGATGGACCTGGTGCGGAATGCTGGCGAGACCGGCGTCTATTTCCGTGCCGAACTGGCCAAGGCCGTCGGGGGTCACAAACATGTCGGCGAGGTGCGTGGCGACGGCATGCTGGCGGCGGTGGAATTCGTCAAAGACCGCGACGACCGTGTCTTCTTCGATGCTTCGCTCAAGATCGGGCCGCAAATTGCCACGGCCCTTGCCGCGAGCGGCGTCATCGGCCGCGCCATGCCGCAGGGCGACATTCTTGGCTTCGCGCCGCCGTTGTGCCTGACCCGCGAGGAAGCCGACATCGTGGTGGCCAAGACCGCCGATGCCGTGAACAGCGTATTTGCAAATCTCTGAGACCGACTCATGAATGCCATAACCAAAACCCTCCCCGCCACCATGGCCGCCGTGCTGCTCACCGGGCACGGCGGACCGGAAAAGCTCGTCTACCGAACCGATGTGAAAGTGCCCGCGCCTGCGTCAGGTGAAGTGCTGGTGAAAGTCACCGCTTGCGGCATGAACAATACCGATGTCTGGGTGCGCCAGGGCGCCTATGGCACGGAAGAGGACGCGGCCGCCGTTTCGACTTGGCGCCGCCAGGGCAACACGCTGACCTTCCCGCGCATCCAGGGCACCGACACTGTCGGCACCATCGTTGCCGTCGGCGAAGGCGTTTCGTCGGATCGAATCGGCGAACGGGTGATGGTCGATTTCTCCATCTACAACCGCGACGACGATTCCCTGGCCGACATCGACTATATGGGCCATGGCCGCGACGGCGGCTATGCCGAGTATCAGACCGTGCCGGCCGAGAACGCGCATGTTGTCGACACTATTTTGAGCGACGTCGAACTCGCCACCTTCTGCTGCGCCTATCTCACCGGCGAACAGATGCTGGAACGGGCTAACCTCAAGGCAGGCGAGCGCGTGCTGGTCACCGGCGCGTCGGGCGGCGTCGGCTCCGGCATCGTGCAACTGGCGCGGGCGCGTGGAGCCATTCCCTTTGCTGTCGTGGGCAAGGGCAAGGAAAAGGCGGTGCTCGACATCGGCGCCGAGGCGGTCGTCACCCGTGGCGTCGCGGACCTGCCGCAAGCCGTGAGCGAGGCGACCGGCGGCCAGCCGATCGATGTGGTCGCCGATCTCGTTGGCGGCGCGATCTTCAACGACCTGCTGCGCATCCTGAGGCCCGAGGGCCGCTACACCACGGCCGGCGCGATCGCAGGTCCGGTCGTCCAGCTCGATCTCAGGACCATGTATCTGAAACAGTTGCAGCTGCACGGATCGAGCCAGGGCACGCGCGCCGATTTCCGCCGCATCGTTCGCTACATCGAACAGGGCAAGATCCGGCCGCTTGTCGGCGGCGTCTACAAACTCTCCGATTTCCACCGCGCACAAGCCGATTTCGTCGCCAAGGATTTCGTCGGCAAGCTGGTGGTGGTGCCCGACGCCGTCGCGAAGTGACCTGCCGAAACCTGCATTTCGCCTGAAGCTCCCCTCGCCTGCTGCTGCCACGATCGGAATGGCTTGCAGACCAGCCGGTAAGCCGCCACAAACGGTGACGCCCGCCGCGCCGTCGGCCCGGGCATACGGTCACGGATACAGGCGAGACATGACAGCCCGAATGATACTGCTCGACGCCAAGCCGCTTGGCATCGAGGATGTCGCCGAGATCGCGCGGCGCAATGCGCGGCTGATGTTGGGCGAGGAGGCGATGCGCCGCATCCGGGCGAGCCGCGCGCTCATCGAGCAGCTGACGCAACTCGGCAAGCCGATGTACGGCGTCACCACCGGCCTCGGCGCCTGCGTCGACACGCCGCTCGCGCAGGCCGATCTGATCGCCTTCCAACACAGCGTGCCGCTCAGCCACAGCATGGGCATCGGCCCGGCCCTTCCCACCGAGGCGGTCCGCGCGCTGATGGCCGCGCGCATTTCGGGAATGGCCGCCGGCGGCACCGGCACTTCCGAACGCGTGGTGATGGGCCTTGTGGCGGCACTCAACGCCGGCGTCCATCCGGTGATCCCGACCTGGGGATCGATCGGAGCGGCGGACCTTGCCCATCTCGGCCACATGGCGCGAGCGCTGCGCGGCGACGGCGAGACGGAGTTCCAGGGCAGGATCATGCCGTCGGCCGAGGCGCTCGCGCTCGCCGGGCTCGAACGGCTCGACCTGCGCGAGAAGGACGGCCATGCCATCATCGTCGCCAACAGCCTGTCGACCGGCGCGGCTTGCCTCTGCCTGGAGGATGTCGCCCACCTCATCGACTGGTCGCTGGCCGCGGTGGCACTCAACCACGAAGCGTTCCGCTCGTCACTCACCGCCATCGATGAAGCTGCGCTGTCGGCGCGACCGGCGTTCGGCCAGCGGGAGATCGGGGCGCGGCTGCGGGCGGAACTCGCTGGAAGCGGGCTCTGGAGGGAGAACGTCGCGCGGCGGCTCCAGGATCCGCTCAGCTATCGTTGCGTGCCGCAGGTGTGGGGCGGCCTGTTGCATGCGTTCGAACAGGCGAAGCTGGCAACGGAGATCGAACTGGCCCATTCCGGCGACAACCCGGTGATCCTACCCGAGGACGGACGCGTCGTCTCGAACGGCAATTTCGACCTCACCGCGATGACGCTGGCCTGGGAGCAGCTCGGCCAGGCGCTTGCGCATTGCGCCGTGGGCACCGCCAATCGCTGCATGAAGCTGATGTCGCCGACGGTGGCGGAACTGCCGCGCTTCCTGTCGGCCAGGGGCGGCAGCCGCCAAGGCTACGCCGAATTGCAGAAACCGCTTGCCGCGCTGGAGGCCGAGATCCGGCATCTGGCCAACCCGATGTCGCTCAGCCCGCTTGCCGTATCGGACGGGATCGAGGACCAGTCGTCGATGGCACCACGGGTGGTGGCCAAGACAGCCGAGATTGTCGAACGCCTGCGCTATCTCGTTGCGATGGAGCTGATCTTCGCGGCGACGGGCGTGGAGTTGCGCGGCGTCGTCGACAGTATGGGCGAAGGACCACGGCGCACCTACGCCGCCGTGCGTGCGCTCGTCAGCCCGCTCGACGACGACCGCGAGATGAGCGCGGACATGACGCGGGTCGCCCGGATGGTGGCTGGTCCCCGAGACTGAGTTCCGGCTTATCGCTGGAAAGGTCCCCTGAGATTGAGGTTCTCGGCCAGAAGGCAGAAGCGGTCGATCAACCGGACAAGGTCCTCGCCCTGCTCGGCGACAACGGCGCCTCGCTCGGCAGGCGAGTTATCGGAGAGAGCCTTCCACAACCGGCCTTGCCGATCGCAGAGATCCGCCAGCTCGGAACATTCGCTAGCGGTCAGTTTCAAGAGCTGGCCGGAGGTCACCAATCCAATGCCTGGAGGCGTGGTTGCTCCAAGGGAAAGATAGGCCGGCGGCACGCTGCCTTTTGCGTTCGTCACCGACTTTCGGCAGATGACATCGAAGATCTGGTCGACGGCCTGCTTGGCGCCGGCGACGCGCGAGGGATGATCCGTATCGGCTGCCGCATGCGGCAGAAGCTCGAGTTTTCCGCTGTGCTTCTCGACGAGGCCCAGATAGGGCAGCATCGGTCCGGAAAGGCGACCGGTCGCGGCATCCTTGAACAGGTCGGCATCGATCGCGGCATGACGCACCCTGCCCGAGGACAAGGCTTCGCCGAGGGCCGCAACGTCGACAAGCTCGCCGCGATCGTAGTTGACCAGCACCGCGCCTTTGTTCACGCGCGACAGGACATCCGCGCCGATGAGCCCGGCATTGGCGTAGCGGCCGGTCTGCGCATCCTGCTTGCCCAGGCCGACATGAACACTCAAGACATCGGCACCATCAGCCGCATCGAGGAGATCCGCCGCATAGACAAAGCCTTCGGCCTCTATCCAGTCCCGATGCCGGGGCCGTGCGTGGATCACCACGCGCATGCCGAAGGCCTGGGCAAGTTTGGCCACCTCCCTGCCGATATTGCCGTAGCCGACGATCGCGATCGTCTTGCCTTCGAGCTTTTCGGTCGGGAAATCGCGCAGCTCCCTGCCGGTGTCGAAGGCGCCGCGCGCCACCCGGTTGTGAAGCAAGTCCACCGGGAGATCCGGCAGCACTTTCAGGATCGCCTTCATCACCATCTGCGCCGTGGCGCGGCTGTTGATGCCGGGCGTATTCATCAGCACGGCCGTACCGCCTTCGCCGCTGCCGCCGCCCCAGGAGTGCGAACCCATATTGCCGGTGCCGGCGCCGATGCGGACGCCGGCGAGCGGAAAGACGGTTTCGGCGGGCAGGAAGGTCGCGGCGGCAATGACGGCATCATAGCGTCCATCGCCGGCGACTTCGATCAGCTCTTCGCGGGTGCTGAGGTCCGGCTGATAGAAGAAATGCACGCGGCCAGATTCGAGAGCGGCCTTGTCGCCAAGCGCAGCCGCATGAAAGCGGCCGCCCTTGGCTTCGATATGCGCACGCACCTCCGACGGGTCGGGCTTTCCGTCGGCGTCGAAGCGCAGGCCGATCAGATCGCAGACCAGCACGGTGTAGGCGCGTTGCGGATCGACCGGTTCAACGGCGCGGGTGTCGGCATTTGCGATCACGTCGATTTCCCTCGTGCAAGAGCGGAGTCCTGCTGGTCCAGCAGGCTTTGAATAATCAGAACCTATCCGCCGGGAACGGCGCGAGATCGATCACCGGCGGCAGACCAGCGGCGAGTTGCGACACGATCTTGCCGGTTTCAGGTACAGTGCGATGCCGCCATTGGCCCCTTGAACGGGCAGGTCGGACGCGCGTAAAATCGCGCTATCTGATTGAGTCTGCTACATTCGTTCGGGCTAATGCTCGGATCGGTCTGGGTATTTCCTTGCACACGGATGCGACCAGCGCGGCCAAGCGCGGCAAATCATTTGCCCATGTGGCGGAGGCCTCCTGGGGCAAGGGCCTCAGCACCTTGCTGCGCATCGTGCGCATGACGCTGCGCCATCCCTGGCAGGTTGCAATCACCCTCATCTCGACATTTATCGCGGCGACGCTGCAGCTTTTCATTCCGCGTCTCCTGGGGCGCGCCATAGACCAGGCGCAAGGGGTGATGGCGGCGGGGGCCGGCACCGCGGCCGAGCAGGCGCTGTGGAATACGGCGCTGACGCTGTTGGTCGTCAGCATCCTGCGAGGCCTCTTCACCATGGCGCAGAATTACTATGGCGAGGCCGTCGGCCACCGGACAGGCTATGAGCTGCGGCTCGCCTTCTACGAGAAGATCCAGCGGCTGAGCTTTTCCTTCCACGACAAGGTCCATACCGGCGATCTCATCACCCTCGGGCTGCTCGACCTCGACGGCGTGCGCATGTTCTTTTCGACCGGTATCCTACGCGTGGTGCTGCTTGGCGTGCTGATCGGTGTCGGCGCCTATCTGTTGATCAGCACCGATCTCGTGCTCGGGTTGTTGAGCCTCAGCTTCGTGCCATTTGTTGCCTGGCGCTCGTCAGTGACGCAGCTCCGACTGCGCAGCACCTGGCTGACGCTGCAGGAGCGACTGTCGGTGCTGAGCCGGGTGATGGACGAGAATCTCGGCGGCATCCGTGTCGTGCGCGCCTTCGCGGCTCAACGGCATGAGCTGGCAAAATTCGACCGTGCCAAACGGGACGCACTGGACCTCGCCAATGAGCGTGTCGACATCCGCGTCTCGAACACCAGCGCCATGAATTTTTCCTTCCTTGCCGCCATGGGCCTGGTGCTGTGGTTCGGCGGCCAGAAGGTGATCGCGGGTCAGATCAGCGTCGGCACGCTGGCCCAGTTCCTCACCTTCATGACCATATTGCAGATGCCGGTGCGCCAGCTCGGCCTGATGGTCAACTCCTTCGCGCGCGCCTCGACCTGCGGCACGCGGCTGTTCGAACTGCTCGACGCTGAGCTCGACATCGAGGACGCGCCCGACGCCAGGGAGCTCGTCATCGCCGAGGGCGTGCTGCGCTTCGACAATGTCGGTTTTCGCTATCAGGGCGCGGGCGAGCGTCCGACGCTTTCCGGCGTTTCCTTCGAAGCAAGGCCCGGCGAGACCGTCGGCATCGTCGGGCCGCCAGGCAGCGGCAAGTCGACCATCGCGCACCTGATCCCGCGCTTCTACGACGTGACCTCGGGCGCGATCACCATCGACGGACAGGACATCCGCAAGGTCACGCTGCAATCGCTGCGCAAGGCGGTCGGCGTCGTGCAGCAGGATGCGTTCCTGTTCACGACCTCGATCGAAAACAACATCGCCTACGGCAATCCCTGGGCGCGCGAGACCCGCATCGGCCAGGCCGCCGAATATGCCCAGCTGCACAATTACATCATCGGGCTTCCGGCCGGCTACACCACGGTCGTGGGGGAACGCGGCGCCTCGCTTTCCGGCGGCCAGCGGCAGCGCCTGACCATCGCGCGCAGCCTGATGTTAAGACCATCGGTGCTGGTCTTCGACGATTCCACGGCCGCGGTCGACGCCGGCACCGAGCAGCGGATCCGGGCGGCGATGAAGCGCTTCGCCAGGGATCGCGTGACGCTCATCATTTCGCATCGGCTGAGTTCGCTGATGCATGCCGACCAGATCCTGTTCGTCGAGCGCGGCCGGATCGTGGAGCGCGGCACGCATGAGGAATTGCTGGCGCTCGGCGGACGCTACCGCGCGCTTTACGACCTGCAGTTGCGGCCGGACGACGATCGGCTCGAGGGAGCCGCCTGATGTCGACGCAGGACGACGAGAAGGAAGATACAAGCCGACGCCCGACCAAGGCCGTCGTCGGCTCGCACCGCGATGAGGAAGAGGTCTTCGGCAAGGCCTACGATCCACGAATCGTCAGGCGCATCTGGAGCTTCGTCAGACCATATCGGGGCCGGATCTTCATCTCGGTCGCGGCGGTGCTGGTGTTCACGCTGACACAGTTGGCGATCCCGCTGGTCATCCGCTACGCCATCGATCACGGCATGGCGCCAGGCAGGCTCGACCGTTCGGTGATGATCACCGCGATCGCCGCTTTTGCCGTGATCATCCTCATCAACTACGCCGCCAGCCATGTCCAGGAGAGCGTCGTCGGCAAGGTGGCGGAGAACGTGCTGTCCGACCTGCGCCGCGCCATGTTCAGCCACCTGCAGCGTGTCTCTCTGGGCTTCATGGACAAGACCGAGGTCGGCCGGCTGATGTCGCGCCTGCAGGGCGACGTCAATTCGATGCAGGAATTCCTCGAGACGTCCGTGATGTCGGTTGGCGACATCGTGCTTCTGTTCGGCATCGTCACCGTCCTGCTGTGGTTGGACTTCCGGCTCGGGCTGCTGACGCTGTCGACCATGCCGGCGCTGTTCATCGTGCGCCTGTTCTGGCTGCCGCGCGCCAAGGTCGCCTTCATGGCCGCGCACGAGACCAACTCCATCGCCAACGGGGCGCTGGCCGAAGGCATCCATGGCGTGCGTACGGTGCAGAGCCTGGAACGCCAGCACGTCAATTTCGATCTCTATGACGAGAAGGTGCTGGCCAATCTCAACGCCCATCTGCGGTCGGCGAGATATGCGCAGGTGATGGTGCCGATCGTCGACACACTGACGGGCATCGCCATGGCGACCGTGATCGTCGTCGGCGGGTCGATGGTGCTGTCGCACAGTCTCGATATCGGCGTGATGGTGGCGTTCCTGTTCTACATCCAGCGCTTCTTCGACCCGATCCGCTCGCTCACCATGCAATACAGCGTCATGCAGCGCGCCATGGCGTCAGGCCAGCGCATTTCCGAAGTGCTCGACGTGCCCGTGGATGTCAGCGACAAGGAAAATGCGGTGGCGCTGTCGCGCGACATGGACGGTTCGGTCGAGTTCCGGAATGTCACCTTCGGCTACCGGCCTAACCAGCCGGTGCTGAAGAACATCTCCTTCCGCGTCTGTCCGGGCGAGACGGTCGCGCTTGTTGGGCCGACCGGATCAGGCAAGTCGAGTTCGATGGCGCTGGTGCACCGCTTCTACGATGTCTGGTCGGGTGAGGTCCTGGTCGGCGGCCATGACGTGCGCGACCTGACGCAGGATTCGCTCGGCGATCAGGTAGCCATGGTGCTGCAGGAGCCGTTCCTGTTCTCCGGCACGGTGCTGGAGAACATCCGCTATCACAAGACCGGCGCCAGCCGCGAAGAGGTGGTCCGCGCCGCACAAGCCGTCGGCGCGCACGACTTCATCGAGCAACTGCCTGACGGCTACGACACCGAACTCGAGCAGCGCGGCGGCAATCTCTCGCTCGGTCAGCGCCAGCTGATCAGCTTCGCGCGGGCGCTGGTGGCCGACGCCAAGATCCTGGTGCTCGACGAAGCCACCGCCAGCATCGATTCCTACACCGAGATGCTGATCCAAAAGGCATTGGTCAAGCTGCTCGAAGGGCGCACCGGGTTGGTCATCGCGCACCGGCTGGCGACCATAAGGGGCGCCGACCGCATCATCGTGCTGCAGAATGGCGATATCGTCGAAAGCGGCAACCATGAACAGTTGATGAAGAGAAAAGGTCTTTACGCCCGCCTCTACAACATGAACTACGCTTCCTTCGACGACATTTCCGAGGAAGCCATGGGAATGGACGCTTCGGTCGGCAAAGCGACCTGAGCCGGTGCCGGCAGGGTGCGAGCCGACGGATTGCCTGATGCCTCCGACACGACCTATTTGCGAGATCCCTTGATGTGGCCGCTAACTTGAACGCCGTCTTCGGCGCGCAGGTACAGGAAGCCCGGAATCGAGAGCAGCGGGATGATCGCGGTCAGCAGGAACACCTGATGAAAGCGTTCCGGCGTCAGGACATGGCTTTCGCCCGCAATCAGGCCCAGCAGCATCGCGGCGATCGAGACACAAGCGACACGCTGAGCTGTTGCAGCACGCCGCCAAGACTGGTGGCGCGGCTGAGCTTGTCGGCCGGCAGATCGGCGTAGGAGAGGGTGTTGGATGTCATGAACTGCGCCGAGCGGACGATGCCGAACAGAAAGACATAGAAACCGATCAGCCAATGCGGCGTATCGGGACCCATCAGGGCGAAGCCCGCCACGGTGGCGGAGCCGACGAGCGCGCTGCCGACCAGCACCACACCGAAGCCAAAGCGCCGCAGCAGCGGCGACAGCAGCGGCCGCATGAGCAGCGCCCCAAAGCTGCCGACGAATGTCAGCGAGCCTGATGTGACCGGGCTCATGCCGAAGCCGACCTGCAGCATCAGCGGCACCAGGAACGGCGCGCCGTTGAGACCGACGCGGCACAGGCCGCCCGCCAGCGTGCCGACCCAGAACGAGCGGAACCGAAACAGCGTCAGGTCGATAGCCGGCGCCACGACGCGGCGCGCATAGCGCCCGAAGGCAAGCAGCAGCAACGCGGCCGCGGCCAACACCAGCACCGTCGCGGACCCGGGAATGACCGGCCGGCCGATATTCTCCAGCCCGAACTGCAGTAGTGCCACGCCAAACCCCACCATCAGGAAGCCCGGGACATCGAAACGCTGCACCGCCTCGCCATGGAAGTCGTCGACGAAGCGCAGCGCGGCAACGATACCAAGGCAGCCGAACGGCACGTTGACATAGAATATCCAGCGCCACGACGCGTAGGTGGTCAGCAGGCCGCCGAGCAGCGGCCCGATGACCGGCCCCATGATGGCCGGCAGGGTCATATAGGTCATGGCGGTGATCAGGCCGCTGCGCGGAAAGCTGCGCAGCAGGATCAGCCGGCCGACCGGCGTCATCATGGCGCCGCCCAGCCCCTGCAGGGCACGCATCGCCAGCAGCATGCCGAAACTGTCGGCCATGCCGCACAGCGCCGAGCCAAGGGTGAAGGTAAAAAGCGCCAGCGCGAACACCCTGCGCGCGCCGAACCTGTCGGCAAACCAGCCGCTGACCGGGATGAACACGGCGAGCGTCAAGATGTAGGTGGTGATCGCAAGGTTCAGACGGACCGGCGTCGTGTCGAGACTTTGCGCTATTGCCGGGATCGCGGTGGTGATGATGGTGGAATCGAGCTGCTCCATCAAAAACGCGATGGCGACGATGATCGGAATGATCAGCCGCAGCCTCGGGTCGCGCTCGGTGGCAAATTGAGGCTGTTCCAATGCTCTGGTCAATTCCGTCATGCAGATGGCTTCTACCGGCCAAAGTGGCTTGTCCCGGTTCAAAGGCAAGATTGCCTTGCCGGCCAGCCGGGCCTGATCGCAGGCCCTCTTGTGATCCGGCAAATCGGCGAGCGGTAGTCATTTCCGCTTCGCTGGAAGTCAACAAATCTTGACCGGCACCACGAGTGCCGCGGACAAACACTGCCCATTTCAGCGAGCGCCGTCCCGATTTCGTGAAGGAACGTGTGCAGCGAGCCGGGCGTTCTTTCCCATATGTCTCGAATGGCAAGGAGACATGCTGATGAGAAAGCGAAGCGTATTCCTCGGCTCCCTCGTGGTGCTGTTGGCCGCGAGCGCCGTCCCGTTTGCCGCTGTGGCCGATGCCGCCGTCACCAGGCACCATTATGTCCGCGTCAACGCCGCCCATAATGACCACGCGCACGCCGCGAACCGCGGACGCGGCCACCGTCACGGTTGGGTCGGCAGGGGCTGGACCGGCGAGAATTCGGCCGACAATAACGACTGGATGGACAGCTACTACAATGGCTACGGCAGCTACCGGGGCCGTGCCGACGACTTCTGTGGAACCATCCAGTGGACGCTCGGCCTGTGCGGTCCCCACGGCCCATGATACCTGTCCGCCGGCGGGCCTACGAAGGTTGCTGGCACTACACCATTTCGGGACGTCTTGACGCCTCGCGAATCGCCTTGTGCACGCCGCGCTGCAAATCCATGAAGGCCGGCGTTTCCATCACTTCTTCCCGGCGCGGGCGTTCGATGTCGACGTTGAAGGTCTGCATGATGCGTCCCGGGCCGATCCCCATGACGACGATGCGGTCCGATAGATAAACGGCCTCCTCCACGTCATGCGTGACGAACAGCACCGTGAGCCGGTGCTCCTCCCAGATCTGGGTCAGCAGTTCCTGCATCTGGTGTCGGGTCAAGGCATCGAGCGCGCCGAAGGGTTCGTCCATCAGCAGCATTTTGGGGCGATAGGAGAGAGCGCGCGCGATGGCGACGCGCTGTTTCATGCCGCCCGACAGTTCGGACGGGAAGCGATCGGCGCTTTGCGTGAGCTTGACGAGATCGAGATGCTCGAGCGCGATCTCGCGGCAGGCGGCGCGATCATAGCCGGCGGCCTTGAGAGCAAACTCGATGTTCTGCCGCGCCGTCAGCCAGGGGAGCAGCGTATAGGACTGGAAGACAACACCACGGTCGAGGCCCGGCTGCAGGATCGGCGCGCCATCGATGCTGAGATCGCCGGCGTCGAAATCCTGGAGTCCAGCGACGATCGACAGCAGCGTGCTCTTGCCGCAGCCCGACGTGCCGACGAGGGAGACGAACTCGTTGTCGGCGAGGTCGAGATTGATGTCCCGCAGCACTTGCGTGCGCCGCTCGCCGGTGCCGAAGCTCTTGTCGAGACCCGCGATGCGCAATGTGGGAACAGTCACCGGCGGTTCCTCATTGCTGGTGGCCTTCCTGCCGAAACAGCACCTTCTCCAGGGCCTTCATGACCTGATCGGTGATGAGGCCAAGCACGCCCAAGAGCAGGATGTAGCCGATGATGGTGTTTGTCTGGAAATAGCGCTGCGACACGGTGATGCGATAGCCGAGGCCGGATGTCGCAGCGACGAGTTCGGCCAGCACCAGCCAGGTCCATGCCCAGCCAAGGCTGATGCGCAGCGTGTCCCAGATGCCCGGCAAGGCGCTGGGAACGACGATGCGCGTCAGGATCTTGCGGTCCGGCAGGCCGAGCGTGCGCCCAAGGCCGATGAAGTCGGCGGGAACCCGTTTCACATTGTCCATGATCATCAGCACCTGCTGGAAGAAAGTGCCGATGAAGATGATCAGGAATTTCTGGGTATCTCCGGTGCCGGCCCACAGGATGGAGAGCGGCACGAAGGCGACAACCGGCATGTAGCGGATGAAATCGACCAGCGGCTCGATGGCCGCCTCCCAGGAACGGAAACTGCCGATCAGCACGCCGATCGGTATGGACAGTGCCGAGGCGAGGAGGAAGCCGATGGAAATGCGGTACATCGAAGCCCTGAGGTCGAGCCACAAGGTGCCGTCGGCGGCGAGCTTGGCGATCTGGGTCGCAACGCTGCCCGGCGACGGCAGGAAGATGGGTTTCACCCATCCCAGCCCGGTCGCTGCCCACCAGGCAAGGCCAAGGCCAACAAAGACGGCCACCGCTATCGCAAGGAAACGCGACCGGGCGATGGGCACGCCGATCCCAGAGGATCGGCGTCGCCTTGCCTGTGTTGCGGCGGGCGCTCGTGCCGGGCGGGCCAAGCCGGTTTTCGCGGGAGGCTCCCCGGACATCCGCGTTACCACCGCGATCCGGATCTCGTCACTGCGCCGCCTTGACGAAGGACGGATCGATCATCTGCTCCGGCGTCACATCGGCCTGCAGAAGCTTGGCGTTCTTGGCGGCCGCTTCGACATCGGCGAATGTCTTGGTGGTAAACTCGCCGGTGAGCGCCGTCTTGTTTTCGGCGAGCGAATAGTAGCGCACCCCGTCGAAAGCGGTGTTGAGATCCTTGACGTCGGAACCGACCGCCTTGGCGATGATGGCGCGGCCGCCGGGGGTGTCGGCGTTATAATCCTTGAGCGCGGCGTCCCAGCTCTTGATCATGGCCAGCACCTGGCCGGGTCGCGATTTGATCACCTCGTCACGCACCACCAGCACGTCGCTGATCAGGCCGGGATCCTCGCCGGCGGTGAACAGCAGCTTGACGTCCTTGTTCTGCGCCATGGCGACAGTGAGGTACGGCTCGTAGGTGACCGCGACCGGCACCTGGCCCGCGATCAGGGCGCCGCCGGCGTCGGCGGCAGGCATCGGAACCGGCTGGATATCGGCGACCGACATGCCGTTCCTGGCGAGCGCGTATTTGAGCAGGATGTCGCTCGTCGTGCCTTCCTCGAAAGCGACCTGCTTGCCCTTGAGATCGGCGATGGAGGTGACATCCTTGCCGGCGACGATGGCGTCGGCGGTCATGGAGACATCGAGCAGCAGCACGATCTTCACCGGCAGACCGGCCGCAACCATGCCCATCGCCGTGTGGGTGGCGATGTTGGCGGCGTCGAGCTGGCCGCTTGCGAGCGCCGCGTTGATGTCCTTGTCCTCGGCAAAGTTGACGATCTGGACGTCCGACAGACCGTTTGTCTTGAACAGTCCCTTGGCCTCGGCGACGTGCCATTGACCATATCCAAGCCAGGGCTCGATGCCTATCTTGAACGATCCAGCTTCAGGTGTCGTCGGGATGGCAGCATCGGCTGCGTGGGCCACCGGGGCGGTGGCGAGCCCGATCGCGGCGGCCATCACGAGCGCGCGAAATTGTCCTGCTAGGTTAAGCGTCATCTTTCGTTCCCCTTGATGATCAGACCGCTTTTTACCCAGGCATCCGGTCTGGTGAGACTGCGGGGTTCTGCTCTTGCGGCACTGTGCCTCGGCGTCTTGCCCGCCACTTCATGGTTGAAGCGCTGACATATTTCAGCGGCAGCGGCAGCGGATGTCAAGGCTGAAATACATACATGCATATACAAGTTGGAGAGACTCAAATTTCAGGTTGATCCAGCTCGGCGGCTTGCATTGGCCCGTCGCCTTCAGCTCGCTCCCGTCGCCTTCAGCTCGCTTTGGAAGGCGAGTAGCGGCTGCCGAGCGAGTAGCGGCTGCCGGCATAGGTCAGCTTGCTGATCGTGGCCACGATGGCCCCCGTCCATGTCCGGCGATGCAGGAGAAGGCAGCAACTGCCGACATCGATGCCGAGATGCTGTGCGGCCTCCTTGTCGGCCGGGATGGCGGAGATGATATGCTCGACCTCGGTCACCGGCGTCTTCTGCATCAGGTAGTCATAGGTCGCTGTCTTGGTGAAGTCCTGCTTGTCGTAGTCGGGGATCAGGCCCGGATTGACGAAACGCTCCTCCAGTTGCACCGGCAAGTCGTTCTCGAAATTGACGACGACGGAGTGATAGATCGAAACCCGCTTCGCAAACTCGAACGAAAGTGCCAGTTCCTTGGTCGGCATCATCGTTTCGAGAACGAGGACTTCGGAGCGGTGGCTGTTGCCGCGCTCGACGATCTCCGCAGCGATATTGTTGATCTCGATCAGCGTCGACTGCGGCCGGGGCGGCGCGATGAATGTTCCCACACCCTGCAGCCGGATCAGGAATCCCGCCGAGGTCAGCTCCCGCAGAGCCCGGTGGACCGTCATCCGCGACACGCCCAGTGACGCCACCAGCTCATTCTCGGACGGCAGCTTGCGGTCCTTGCCCCACCGGCCCGTCCCGATATTGGTCAGGATATAGTCCTTCACCTTCTCGTAGAGGGGGCTTGCCGTGTCGGGCAAATCGATCATTTCAAAAATCCTTTCCGGCAGGTTGCCGCATGCGGATGATTGTTTTCAAGCCATCGCTGCTTCCCGCCAACAGCCGCTCATAGGCGGCTGGGATGTCGTCCAGACCGATCTCGCAATCGACCAGGGCCAGCAGCGGTTCACTCAGCTCACCCAGCATCCGGACAGCGTCTGGCAATTCGTCCGCGAAAGCATGGCATCCGAGCAACGCGATCTCGCGTTCGACAAGAACATTGGGGTCGATGTCGAGGCGGCCATGGAAGATGCCGACCATCGCTATCGCGCCACCAGGATCGAGAACGCCGAGCAACTGGCTGAACGCCGCGATGCTGCCGGTCGCCTCGACGGCCGCCAGCAGCGGGGCGCTGGCGGTCGCGGCTGCAATGGCCTCGCGGTCGAGATCGACGATCGTGGCGCCCGTCACTCGCGCCACGCGGGCGCAGCGCGCCTGGTTGCGGTCGGCGACAAGCACCGTGCCCGCGAAGGTTCGCGAAAGCAACAGCGCGGCAAGACCGCCGATCGGCCCGCAGCCGACGACCAGAACCGAACCTACCGTCTTCGGCAGACGCCGCACCGCGTGCAGCGCGACGGCAAGCGGCTCGGCCATCGCCGCGACGCGCTCGTCAAGGCTCGCATCGATTACATGCAGCAGACGTGCGGGCAACACCGCCTGTTCTGCAAAGCCGCCGTCGCAGATTTCGCCGACGAAGCCCAGCGCAGCGCAGAGATGCCGCTTGCCGGCACGGCATTGCGCGCAGTCTCCGCACCAGAAACGGGAATCGGCGACGACCCTGTCGCCGACGGCAATGGTATCGACGCCCTCGCCCAGCGCGATCACCGTGCCGGTCAACTCGTGGCCCGCCGTCGAGGGCGCCCGGCTTATCCATTGGCCGGTGCGGAAATTGTGCAGGTCCGAACCGCAGATGCCGGCGGCATCGACCCTGAGCTTTACCCAGCCGGCATCGGGAATGCCTGGCGCGGCGATGTCCTCGACGCGCAGGTCGCCCGGTCCATAAAGTCGTGCCGCCTTCATCGCGATCGTCTCCGCTCAGCCGGCGAGATAGCGGTCGCGGATCTCCGAGACCGCGTTTTCGTGCGAGCTGAAGCCCTCGTAGCGGGCGAGCCTGCGGGCATGCTGCGCCAGTTCCGGATACGCGGCCGAGGTGACATAGCCGACCGAAGAGCGCTTGACGAAATCCGTCACCGAAAGCGGCCCGTAGGTTCGCGCCCAGCGGCTGGTCGGCAGCACCGCATTCGGCCCGAGGACGAAGTTGGCAAGGGTCACCGGCGTATGCGGGCCCATGAGGATTTCGGCCGCCTCGGTGATGTGGCCGAGATGCGCGAACGGCTCCTTCGACAGGATTTCCAGATGTTCGGGCGCGTAGTCGTTGATGAAGCGATAGCTTTCCTCCAGCGACGCCGTCAGCACGATGCCGCCGCGCTTTCCGGTCAGCACCGCGCGCGAGAATTCCACACGCTGTTCGGTCATCCGCGACCAGTGGTCGGGAAGTGCAGCAAGGGCTGCCTCGGCGACCTTGCGGCTGTGCGTCACCAGATAGGCTGAAGAATCCGGCCCGTGCTCGGCTTCGATCAGCAGGTCGAGCGCGGCAAGGCCTCCGTCGACGCTGTCGTCGGCAAAGATGATGGCTTCCGACGGTCCGGCCGGGAGGCCCGTATTGATGATCGAGGACAGCACGCTCTTGGCCGCCACCACCCAGGGACTGCCCGGGCCGACGATCTTGAGCGCAGGCTTCACCGTCTCGGTGCCGTAGGCGATGGCGGCAACGGCTTGAGCACCGCCGCATTTGTAGACGGTCCCGACGCCAGCAAGGCGAGCGGCGACCAGCGTCGCCGCGTCCACCGAACCATCCGAGGTTGGCGGCGTCACGATTGCGATCCGCGGCACGCCGGCAATGACAGCCGGAACCGACGTCATCATCGTCACCGACGGAAAGGCGCCCTTGCCGCGCGGCACGTAGAGCGCGACCGATGCGATCGGCGTATACCGGTCGCCGGCATAGGCGCCCGGCCGGATCTCCTTGAGCCACATGGTCTCCGGCTTCTGCTCTTCATGAAAATGCCTGATATTCTCGATGCCGAACCTAATGCTCTCCACGACTTCCTTCTCGACCTTGTCGAAGGCCGCATCGAACTCCGCTTCCGACACTTTCAGTCCGCCTTCCCTCACATTGGCCTTGTCGAACTCCCTGGCGAAGCGGATCAAGGCGGCGTCACCCTCTTCCCTGACGGCCTGGATGATCGGACGGACCTTTTCGACGAAGGCCGACAGATCGCCCTCGGCGCGTTTCAGCAGACCGGCCCGTTGCGTGGCATCGAGGGATGATAGATCGTGGAAGCTGATGTCGGACATGGGTGCTCCTTCTGTTCAGAGCAATGTGCCGGCCAGTCACATTGCGGAAGACTTTGTTCTCGAATCTGCGCGAGCCGCCTCAGATCGATGCGAGGAAACCGCCATCCACCGGAATGGACTGGCCGGTAATGTAGGCTGAGGCATCCGAGGCAAGGAACACGACGACGCCGTGCAGATCGCGCAGATCGCCGAAACGATGCTGCGGGATCTTGGCCAGCATGGATTGTCGCCACGCCTCGTTGGCGTAGAACACCTCCGTCATCGCCGTCCTGAAATAGCCGGGGGCGATGGCGTTGACCCTGATGCCAAGCTGCGCCCATTCCGCTGCCAGCGCCCGGGTCATGCCAAGCAGGCCCGACTTGGACGAGCCGTATGGCACAGCCGTTGGAATGCCGACTTCTGAAGTCAACGAGCAGAGGTTGATGATGGCGCCGGGCCGCCCGGCGTCCCGCATCTGCCGTGCCGCCGCCTGGGCGCAGAAGAACGCCCCTTTGAGATTGGTATCGACGATCCGGTCCCACAGCGGCTCGTCAACGTCGAGCGAGGGCCGGACCTCTTCCACTCCGGCATTGTTGACGAGAATGTCGAAGCCGCCAAGCAGGCGGGCTGCCTCGGCGATGGCCGTGCGGCACTGGTCGACATCCGTCACGTCAAGCGCAATGGCGTGCGCAACCCCGCCGGCCGCGCGGATGGCCGCCGTCGTCTCGTCAAGCGAGTCCAGGCTACGCGCCGTGACCGCGACGTCGGCGCCGGCCGCGCTCAGCGCCCCGGCGATGCTGCGGCCAATGCCACGGCTGGCGCCGGTGACAAGCGCCTTCCTGCCGGAGAGGTCGAAAAGAGAAGCGTCGCGCATGTGATCCTCCTTGGCCGCTCCATAGCCCAGAGACTACCAGATCGACTTACATATACAAGCATATACAAACAAAGCTGATTGCGATAACGAGACGTCAGCCGCCGCACCGGGATCGCGTAGTTGGCTCTTCATACGAGATGCCACGGGCGGCAGCCCTGTCGCAAATGTCGTGACCTCCCGAAAGCAAGCAGAATTGCCTGGCGTACCCGACATGAAAGTCTGGGTCTGCCGCGCGTGCGGGATATCGGCCATTGAAAGCTATCGTGCCCTCGAGCCGGCCGCCTTGTCGTGAGAGCCTCGTCCATGAACGAAAGCAGCCCGCCCCGGAGCCTCTATCGCGATACCGCTGGCGGCACCGGCAACTACCCCTCCCTTGCCGGCGCGCAGCGGGCAAGGGTCGCCATTGTCGGCGCTGGCTTGACCGGCCTGTCGACTGCCTTGCATCTGGCGGAAGCCGGCGACGACGTCTGCGTGCTCGAGGCCTATCAGCCGGGATGGGGAGCCTCGGGCAGGAATGGCGGCCAGGTCAATCCCGGCCTCAAATACGATCCCGACACGATCGAAGCCATGTTCGGCCCCGAGCTGGGGTCGCGGATGATCGACTTCTCCTACGGTGCTCCGGATTTCACCTTCAGCCTCATCAAGCGCCTGTCGATCGATTGCGAGGTCCGGCAGAACGGCACCATACGCGCGGCCATCCGGCCGCAGCCGGCAGCCGCGGTGCGGGCCACGGCCAACCAATGCGAGCGGCGGGGGATGCCGGTCGGCTTGCTTGACGCAAAAGCGATGGCGGCGCGAACCGGCACGGACAGATACATGTTCGGCATGTTCGATGCTCGCGGCGGCGACCTCCATCCCTTGAAATATGCGCTTGGCCTGGCGGCCGCCGCGCGGAAGGCCGGCGCGCGGATATTTGGCGGCAGCGAGGTTCTCTCGCTCAGCAGGCAGGCCGGGCGCTGGCTCCTCGAGACCGCAAACGGATCCGTCAGCGCCGAGAAGGTCCTTGTGGCGACGAACGGCTACACGGGAAACTTGTGGCCTGGCCTGGAGCAGTCGCTGGTTCCGGTGTTCAGCGCCATCGCAGCGACCGAACCGCTGTCGCCCACGGTCGCGGCCGCAATTCTTCCCGAAAGGCCGGTCGTCTACGAAGCCGGCAACATCACCGTCTATTACCGCATCGACGTCCAGAACCGGCTCCTCATGGGCGGACGGGGACCGATGAGGCCCATCGGCGATGCTTCCGCCATCCGCTATCTCACCGACTATGCGCTACGGCTCTGGCCGGCGCTTGCTGGAGCGGGGTGGACACATGGCTGGAACGGCCGGGTCGCGGTCACCAAGGACCATCTTCTACACGTTCACGAGCCGGAAGACGGCGTGCTGATCTGCCTTGGCTACAATGGCCGCGGTGTTGCCATGGCCTCGGCGATGGGCAATGCGCTGGCAAACCGCCTTCGCGGCGACGAGATCACTGCCTTCCCGATGCCGATATCGGGGCTGAAGCCAATCCGGCTCCACCGCTTCTGGCCGCTTGGCGTCAGGGCGGCGATCCTTTCGGGCCGGGTGAAGGACCGGTTCGGCCGATAACGGAAGAGCACGCCGCTATGCTCCGGTCTTGGCATCGGACAATCTTCGGGCGTGGTCGTCCATGCATGCGGAGCATCAGCGCCCGCTGATTGCGACCGGTGCACTGCAGGTAGCCCTGCGGCGCGCAGGCGCGTTCAACGGCCGGGCTTCAGCCAAGCGCCTCAGCGCGCCAGCGGTCGGAGCGGGATATGTTCCGAGCACGCTACTCGGCGGCTATCCTGGCGCGCTGCCGGCCGAAGAGCGCCAGACCGACATCGTCCACGGCGAGGCCAATGCGGGTCTGGATCGCTTCGGATGCCAGCACGCCATCAGCGAAATCTTTCTCCGAGGCGTATATGGCCGTCGGCAGCGCAAAGGCTTCGAAAAAGCCGAACAGCGGCCGCAGCTGATGCTCGACGATCAATGCATGGCGATCGCCGCCGCCGGTCGCCGCCAGCAGCACCGGCTTGCCCCTGAGGGCCGCCGGATCGACGAGATCGAAGAAATGCTTGAACAGCCCGGTATAGCTGCCTTTGTAGGTGGGCGAGCCGACCACCAGGACATCGGCGGTCAGGATCCGCTCGAGGACGGCGCGGGCCTGCTCGTCCAGGTCCCGAGTGGCTTTGGCATTGCCAAGGCTGGGACCGAGATCGACGATGTCATGGGTGCTGGCGGCGAGGCCGTATCGTCCGGCGATCTCCGTCACGATATGGTCCACGAAGCCACGGGTCTTGGAGGGCCGCGTGAAATTGCCGGAGAAGCCGACAATGGCCGGATTGGTCATGATGGATGCCCTGTGATCTTTTCGAACCAGTTTGCCAATGTCCATAGTTTTTATAGACATTGCTGCCGAACAAAAGGAATTCACGGTCGCCGTGGGAGGAAATCGGAAAAGATTTTTCTCCCGGGGAGCCAGATCGCCCGCCTGCATGCCGGATGATGACGTCACCCGATCCAGATGCACTTGGCAGCCGTCGCACGCGAAGGGCGATGCGACCGGTGGCGAAAAGGGGGACCATCACCGTTTGTTCGGAACCTGATCGCCCGGCGGCTGTTTTCCGTTCAGCCAAATACGGAGGAAGCCATGGCACGCGACAGAACCGAATATGAAACGGGCGCACGGAAGTATCCCGCCAGGACCGGCCCGGATCCGAACGATGATTTCTCGGTTGACGCAGCGGGCAACAAGCCGCCGGCAGGCGGAATGGGGCTTACGCGACCGGCGGATCAGACAAATGAAGAGACACACCAGTCAGAAGGACAGAACCCGCCTCGCAAGGCGACGCCCAGCCCCGCAACGGAGAAGACATCCGGCGCGGGCCCGGCGATCTCCGAGCACTCGAAGGACGCGAAGGCTCCAAGGTCGGGCCGCCAACCCGGCGCCTATGTCAAGGACTGACGCGGACGGGGGCGATACCTTCTGACAAGCCATGCGCCGCGCAGACCGCCGGTCTGCCGCGCGTTGAACTTTCTTCAGCCGAGGAGACGACCATGCAGACGAAGTCACAAACGGCCGGTGAAGTCGCCAAGCAGCGCCATATCCAGCGCGGGATCGATGCCAAGGACAAATCGAAGCGCAACGGAAAGGCGGAGCACGCCATGCAGGCAGGCGCGCGCCCCTATCCCGAGCCGCCCTTCCCCAAGCAACATCAGGCGAAACCCGGGCATGAAGCGACGATCGAGCCTGCTCCGCTCTACGATGCACCCTACTATGTCGGATCAAATAAACTCGAAGGGAAGGTGGCTCTCATCACTGGTGGCGATTCGGGTATCGGCCGCGCGGTCGCGGTTTTGTTCGCTCGCGAAGGCGCCGACATCGCAGTCGTCTACCTGGCCGAGGACAGGGATGCCGAGGAGACAAAATCCGCTGTCGAAAAAGAAGGCCGACGCTGCATCCTGTTGAAGGCCGACGTCAGTGAACGCCAGGACTGCCACGATGCCGTGGCGACCACGGTCGAAACATTCGGCCGCATCGACGTGCTGGTCAACAACGCCGCCTTCCAGATCCATTCCAGCGACTTCGGCGACCTGACCGAAGAACATTTCGACACGACGCTGAAGACCAATCTCTATGGCTATTTCCATATGGCGCAGGAAGCCGTGCCCCACATGAAGCCGGGCTCGGCGATCGTCAACACGGGTTCGGTTACCGGCATAGAAGGCTCGAAGCAGCTGGTCGACTATTCGATGACCAAGGGCGGCATCCATGCTTTCACGCGCGCGCTTTCGGGCAACCTCATCGCCAAGGGCATCAGGGTGAACGCGGTCGCGCCTGGCCCGGTTTGGACACCGCTCAATCCGTCCGACAAGGAAGCCGACGACGTCTCGAAATTTGGCGCCGACACGCCGATGAAACGGCCGGCCCAACCGGAGGAACTGGCTCCCGCCTATGTTTTCCTCGCCTCCCCGCACTGTTCGAGTTACATCACCGGCGAGATCCTGCCGATCGTCGGCGGCTACTGAGGTCAGCGCAATGTATTTCATTGCCCTGGCGACCGACTATGACGGGACCCTCGCACATGACGGGACGGTCTCCAACAAGACGCTCGCGGCACTGGAGCGGTTCAAGAAAAGTGGACGTAAACTGCTTCTGGTCACCGGCCGCGAGTTGCCCGACCTCAAGCGCGTGTTTCCCGATGTCGGCCTGTTCGACAAGGTCGTCGCCGAAAACGGCGCCCTGATCTACACACCGGCCAGCGAGGAAGAGCGGGCGATCTCACCATCGCCGGAGCCCGAATTCGTCGCCAGGCTGAAAAAGCAGGGGGTGAAGCCACTTTCCGTGGGACGGTCGATCGTCGCCACCTGGGAACCGCATCAGGCGACCGTGCTCGAGGTCATCAAGAAGATGGGGCTCGAACTCGAAATCATCTTCAACAA
The DNA here is from genome assembly GCF_020165595.1 of Mesorhizobium sp. BR-1-1-10. Taxonomy (NCBI): domain Bacteria; kingdom Pseudomonadati; phylum Pseudomonadota; class Alphaproteobacteria; order Hyphomicrobiales; family Phyllobacteriaceae; genus Mesorhizobium; species Mesorhizobium sp. BR-1-1-10. Next base: position 362,685 of record NZ_JAIUIL010000007.1, read on the forward strand.
GGGCGCGGTGATGATCCTGCCGAGCGGCGTCAACAAGGCCACCGGTCTGGCGGCCGCGCTCGAGGACCTTCACCTGTCGCCGCACAATGTTGTGGGTATCGGCGACGCCGAGAACGATCACGCCTTCCTGAAGGCCTGCGGCTGCAGCGTTGCGGTCGACAATGCCATTCCCGCGGTCAAAAGCACCGCGGACCTGGTTACGCGCGGCGCACGCGGCAAAGGCGTCGAGGAACTGATCGCGAAGCTGATAAAAAGCGACCACGGGATCGTGCCGAAGCGTCATGGCGGGATTGTTCTGGGATCGTCCGGTGGCGATGACATCTATCTGTCGCCGACCGAAAGCGTGCTCATCGCCGGCAGTTCGGGCATCGGCAAATCCACTTTGGCCACCGCACTGACGGAACGCTTCGTCGACAGCCAATTTCAGTTTTGCGTCTTCGACCCGGAGGGTGACTATGACGGCCTCGAGGGCGCCGTTCGGCTGGGGGATGCATCGAGCGCGCCGACAAAGGCGCAGGTGCTCGACCTGATCGCCAAGGCCGACAGCAATGTTGTCGTCAATGGGCTGGCGCTGCGTGTCAACGAACGGCCAGACTTCTTTGCCGACCTGCTGCCTGGCCTTGGCAGTTTCCGCCGCCGCACCGCAAGGCCGCATTGGCTGGTCATCGACGAAGCGCACCATCTTCTTCCGAAGCGGCGCGACGACACCCGCGCCGTGCTCTCCCTGGAACTGCCGGGCACGATCCTGATCACCGTCCATCCCGAGGCGATTTCGACCGACGCCCTGCGCCTGATGACGGCCGTCATCGCCCTTGGCCCGAAGGCGAAGGACGTGGTGAAGACCTTCTGCCATGAGACCGGCATCGAGCCGCCGAAGGACATTCCCACGCCCAAGGGCGATCGGGTTCTGTTCTGGCGGCCGGGGGCGCGCAAAAAACTCACGACGGTCAAGGTCATAGAACCTCGCCAGTCGCTCAAGCGCCACAGCCGTAAATATGCCGAGGGTCAACTCGATGAGACCGGCAGCTTCTATTTCCGCGGTCCCGACGACGCGATGAACCTCAGGGCCCATAATCTGATGATCTTTGCTCAGATGGCCGAAGGCATAGACGACAAGACCTGGGAGTTCCATTTGCGCGCGGGCGACTATTCGAAATGGTTCCGCCACCAGATCAGGGACAAGGACCTCGCCCGCGAAACCGCCGAGGCGGAAAAGGACAGCAAGCTTTCGGCGGACGAGAGCCGCAAACGGGTGCTCGATGCCGTTCGGCGGCGCTACACGGCACCCGCGACGGCGCCAGAGGCGTAACAGCCCGACAGGAGGCGGTCATGAGCGACGACCGGCATGGCAAAGACGACAAAGACGGACGCGGCGAAAATGGACCTGTCTTCTCCGCGCGCCAGGCTTCGCAAGGCGAGATCATCCTGCGAACCCGCACGCGCCGGATCATTTTCGTGGCAGGACTGGTCGGCATCCTGATCCTGGCGGCGGTGGTCAGGTTCGCGATCGGTTGAACCTGCCTTGTTGCAACAGCCCCGCGACAGGGTGTGTCGGGCAAGGCTGACCGCGATTGGAACCCGGGCGCCGACTTGGCGTTCAACCTCCATCGAGAAGGAGAAACGATCATGCCCCGAGGCGATAAATCCAAATACACCGACAAGCAGGAACGCAAGGCCGACCATATTGCCGAAGGCTACGAGAAGCGTGGCGTCTCCGACAAGGAAGCCGAGCGGCGCGCATGGGCGACGGTCAACAAGGACGATGGTGGCGGCAAGAAGGAAGGCGGCTCCGGGCGTGGCAAGCACACAGGTCACCCAGCGGCGCACAAGGGCGGCAAAAGCGGCGGAAAGGCGTCCGCTTCCCGATCGGCCGCCAGCCGGTCCGAATCGGCAAAGAAGGCGGCGGCGACCCGCAAGAGGAACGCCGAACACCACGCCCACTGACCGACCGCGAGGATTGAACGCCGGCATGAAATCGCGACTCGTCAACGAGGCCAATGGCCAACGGACATTTGTCGTGGTGCTCGACCCGGGCGAGGAAGCGTTCGCGGCACTGACCAGCTTCGCGGTCGAGCAGAAGATCGGCAGCGCCTCCCTGACGGCGATCGGCGCGTTCCAACGGGCCACCGTCGGTTGGTTCGACCTGGAGGCGAAGAGCTATCGAAAAATCCCGATCGACGAACAATGCGAGGTCCTGAGCGCGATCGGTGATGTCGCGACGGGCGATGATGGCAAGCCGAGCCTTCATGTCCACGCGGTGCTTGGCTTGAGCGACGGCACGACCAAAGGCGGCCATCTGCTCGAAGGCACCGTTCGGCCGACATTGGAAATCACCGTGGTGGAAGCGCCGGGTCACCTGCGCCGCCGCAAGCGAGCCGAATTCGGCGTGGCTTTGATCGATCTCGGTGCCTGAAGCTGCCGCGGGTGTCGGTTGGCGGGCTTCGCCGCTGGCGCGTGCCCCAGAAAGCGACGAAAGGCAATGACGGACAGCTTTGCCCTACCCCTGAACACGCCCCCCATGGAGGCCAAGGCAGCCGACGCTCTACCGGATAGGGAAGGCTTTTGGCAATACGAGCCCAAATGGGACGGGTTTCGCTGCCTCGCCTTCAAAGGCGACACGGATGTCGACTTGCGCGCCAAATCCGGCAAACCGCTCGGTCGTTACTTCCCGGAGCTCGTCGCCATGCTGCGGCAAGTCGAGGCCCGCAATTTCGTGGTCGATGGCGAGATCGTCATCGAGCTCGAGGGCCAGCTTTCTTTCGACGCGCTGCAGATGCGGCTTCACCCAGCCGAAAGCCGCATCCGCAAGCTGAGCGCGCAAACGCCTGCCCTGCTGATCCTGTTCGACATGCCGGTCGCGCCGGGCGGCACGATCCTGCTCGGCGAGCCGTTGTCGCAACGACGCCGGGCGATCGAGGGCTTCGTTCAGGACTACGCCGAGCCTGGCTTGCGGCTCTCGCCCAGCACGACCGATCCGGCGGCCGCCAGACGCTGGCTCGAGGAAGCCGGTCATGGTTCCACCGACGGCGTGGTCGCCAAATTGCTGGCCGACCCCTACCGTCCAGGGGAACGCGCGATGGTCAAGGTCAAACGGTTGCGTACGGCCGACTGCGTGGTTGGAGGATTCCGCTATCTGACCGGCAGCAAGGAGGTCGGCTCGCTCCTGCTCGGCCTTTACGATGATAGGGGCAAGCTCGACCATGTCGGCTTTACCTCGACCATCGGCAGGGATGACCGGGCTGGCGTCACCCGAAAGCTGGAAAAGCTGCGTGGCGGACCCGGCTTCACCGGCAAGGCGCCGGGCGGGCCTAGCCGCTGGAGCACGCAGCGCAGCGGCGAATGGGAGCCCCTGCGGCCGGAACTGGTGGTCGAGGTCCGCTTCGACCATGTCACCGGCGACAGGTTCCGGCATGGCACCAAACTGTTGCGCTGGCGGCCGGACAAGGCGCCGCGTCAATGCACCATGCAACAGATCCAGTGATGGAGTTCGTGCCGCGGACGCGCTTGCGAAGCCCGGTCGCGATGAGAGCCGACGCAACGGTCGCCTCTTTGCGAGATGGCTGGAACAACCTTCCTCACGGCAAGTTGTGCTCCAGCTACACCGCTGGTGGGCTTCACGACAATTGGAGATGACAATCATGGCGACTGCGAAGAAAGCGGCAACGAAAGGGCTTGAAGCCCTGTTCCTCGACGGGCTGAAGGACATCTACTACGCCGAGAAGAAAATCCTGAAGGCGCTGCCGAAAATGGCAAAAGGCGCCGAATCCGAAGATGTTTCGGCAGCATTCGAGAAACACCTGCAGGAAACCGAGGGCCAGGTCGACCGCCTCGAACAGATCTTCGAACTCCTCGACAAGCCGGCCCGCGGCAAGACCTGTCCGGCCATCGACGGCATCATCGAGGAGGGTTCGGAAATCCTCCAGGAATACAAGGGCGACCCCGCGCTGGATGCTGGGCTAGTCGGAGCGGCGCAGGCCGTCGAACACTACGAGATCGCGCGCTACGGGACGCTGATCGCCTGGGCCGAACAGCTCGGCAAGAGCGACGTGGTCAAACTCCTGAACGAGACTCTCGAGGAGGAGACGGCGACCGACGAGGCACTTTCCAGCCTTGGCGAGGGTGGCGTCAACGAGCGTGCCCTGGAACAGGCCGCCTAGCTGGCGAGCTGTTGCCCCGGGCGCTTCAGGCGATCCGGGGCAAACTCCCCGGATTTCGGAGAACGACAATGGACCCCCGCAAAAGAGAGCAACCCGCAGTTCAGACGGAAGACCCGACGGAGACTGAAGGTCCCACGGTAGAGCAGCAGGACTGGGACGCGCTAGCAGGCGCGAAAATCCTTCCGGATGACGTCGAGGTGGAAGACGAGGCCGACGGCGAATTGCCCGAGGAAGATGACGACAACGCTTACCAGGAAAGCGACGAGGCATTGCCCGACGATGTGGAGGAAGCGGTGCTGTCACGCGATCCTTCAAGGGAAGGCGGCCGCTTCGACGAGGAGTGACCAAACTACGGGCGGATTCCGCTCAGCCGACCGCGTGCATTGGGGGCTCTTCGTTCTCGTCAGGATTGGGTAACGGCGCCTCATCGGGTAATCCTTCCGGCTCCGGTTCGCCGATCGGCTTGGGCTTCCAATTGGGAGCCGGCATGGGTACGTCGCGGTTGGGGTCGGGTTCTCTCGGATCGGGCATCAAATCTGTCTCTCTTTCGGCGAACTGTGCGGGTCGGCTCTGCCCAGCACGGTCGCATGCAGAGCCCGTCCCGAGCGCTCGGGACGGGCACGGAGCCACACAGGTTTGCTAGCGATTCTTGTGGCTTTGCTCGCCAGCTCTCACATGCTGTTCATGGGTTCCGCCACGCGTCGTGCCGGCGCTGTCGCCGCCTTGTTGGCGATGGTTGCCACCGGCCGCCTGTTGCTGACGGCGGTTCTTATCGTCCATGTTCTTGTGGCTCTGCTGGCCTGCTTTCACATGTTGCTCATGGCTACCACCTTGATTGGGCATCTTCTTCTCCTTTGAGTTATGCGAGGCGATCAACCGCCTCAAGGGTCAAAGACGCTGGCGGCCAGGACGTTCCCTCACGTAATATTTCGTGAATCGGACCGCCCATGGGGTAGGCCAGATCAGACGATAAGCTGCTCGATCCTGATCGGAAGATCGCGGATGCGTTTGCCAGTCGCATGGTAGACCGCGCTGGCAACGGCGGCCGCCGTGCCGACATTGCCCAGTTCTCCGAGGCCTTTGACGCCTGCCGGATTGACCTCGTGGTCAATCTCCGGAACCAGAATCACCTGGAGATCCTTGATGTCGGCATTGACCGGCACGAGGTAGTCCTGCAGATCTCGATTGACGTAGCGGGCATAGCGGCTGTCGACCTCGGTCGCCTCATGCAGCGCCTGGCCGATGCCCCAGATCATTCCGCCCATCAGTTGGCTGCGCGCCGTGCGCGTGTTCATGATGCGGCCGGCGGCAAAGGCCCCGACAATGCGCGGCACGCGGATTTCCCTGGTAAGGCGATTGATGCGAACTTCGACGAATTCCGCGCCGAATGCATATTTCACCGAATCCTCGTCCTGCTCGCCGCCGTGAAACTCCGGCTGGCCGGCATAGAGCTTCTTGAGCGCTTCGGGGCTCGCCCCCTTGGGCGCATACTCGGCATACTCCTCGATCGCCCCCACCCGCATGGTTTTCAAGACGTCCTCGACCTTTGCCGAAGCGCCGCCCTTGGCAATGATTTTGCCATCGAGGATATCCAGTTCCTCATGGTGGGCGCCGGCAAGCGCACCACCTTCGCCGGTCGCTGCGGCAAACAGCTTCGTCCTGATCGCGTTGCAGGCCTTGAGCACCGCCGAACAGACGCTTGCCGTGGAGATAGACCCTCCCGACACGGGCGCCGGGGGCAAGGTGCTGTCGCCCATCTCGACGCTCACCCTGTCCATGGCGACACCGAGGCGCTCTGCTGCCATCTGGCCGGCGACCGTGCGCACACCGGTGCCGATTTCATGCGAGCCGCTCTGGACGCGCACATCGCCGTCGACGGTCAGCCATACGCGCGCAGCGCAGGGAGCCGACGAGGTCGGATAGATCGCCGTGGCGCAACCCATGCCGATCAACCAGTCGCCGTCGTGCATCGACCCGACCTTGGCGTCCCGCTTCGTCCAGCCGAATGCGTCCGCCGCCTGATCGTAGCATTGCATCAGCGAGCGGCTCGAGAACGGCTTTCTCCCGATCGGCTCGGCTTTTGGCTCGTTCACCCTTCGGAACTCCACCGGGTCCATGGCCAGGGCCACCGCCATCTCGTCCATGGCGTTCTCCAGCGCATAGACGTAAGGCGTCTCGGGAGGCGAACGCATGTAGCCGGGCGTGTTGCGGTCCGCCTGGACCAGCGACACGTGCGTAAGCACCGCGCCGTAATCATACATGCGGCCGGTCGCCGACGTTCCCCCGACCACGTAGGGATCGGGGCGCGATGTCACCTCCCAGCCCTCATGCGCGAAAGCGGTTATGCGGCCGTCCTTGTCGGCGCCCATGCGGATCCGGTGCCTGGTCTCGGCGCGATAGGTCTGTGTACCAAACGCCTGCATGCGGCTGACCACGCAACGCACCGGCCGGCCGAGACGCCTTGCCGCAACCGCGACGATCGCCGTGCGGGCCGTCATCGGTCCCTTCGAGCCGAATGCGCCGCCGATGTATGGGCTGACAATGCGAACCTTCGCCGGATCGATCTTCAACTGCCTGGCAAGTTCGGCCTTCCAGCCGGTGACGTTCTGGGACGGCTCATGAATGGTGAGTTGATCGCCCTGCCACATTGCCGTCGTCGAAAACAGTTCGATCGGATTGTGGTGCTGCGTCGGTGTCGAATAGCGTGCATCGATCCTGACCGGAGCAGCGGCATAGGCAGTATCGAAATCGCCGACCTTGACGTCTTCCTTGAACATCGGGCTTTTGCCCGCGGCGGCAATGGTCGTTGCTCCAGGGCTGTCGAAGCCCGCACTCGGTTTCTCCTCGGCGTAGTCGGCGCGGATCAGCAGCGCGGCCTCCTCCGCGGCCTCGAAGGTCTCGGCGACCACCAAGGCAATGATCTGCCCATCGTGAAAGACCTTCCGGTCATGCAGCGGCGCGATCGAGGCGGCGGCGGTATTGCCGAATTTCGGCTTGTCCACCGCGTCCATGTCGCCATAGGTCACGATGTCGAGCACGCCCGGCACCGCTCGGGCATTGTCCAGGTGAAGTGCCGTCACCGTGCCCTTGGCGATACTGCTGGTGGCCAGCACGCCATAGGCGACATTGGCCGCCGCGAGGTCCGCCGGATAACTCGCCTGGCCGGTCACCTTCAGCCGCCCGTCGATGCGCGGCAGCGGGGCACCCATGTTCTCCTTGGGCTGCGGAGCGGCTGCGTTCATGATCACACCTTCATGTCACGGGTTTCGAGGAGCGCCCGCACCAGCGTCCGTTTGCCAAGCTCGATCTTGAACGCATTGTGGCCGCGCGGCCTGGCATCGGCGAAAGCCGTCTCCGCGGCCGCCCGCGCCATTGCCTCGTCCAGCATCTTGTCGTGCAGGACCGCTTCCGCTTCCCTCGCCCGCCACGGCACCGTGGCGACGCCGCCAAGGGCTATGCGTGCCTCGCGGACGTTGTTGCCGTCGAGGTCGAGAGCGACCGCCGCGGAAGCCAGGGCGAAGGCATAGGATTCGCGGTCACGAACCTTAAGGTAGCGGGAACGGCGGGTCCAAGGACCCGCGGGCACGTCGATGGCGGTGATGATCTCGTCAGCGGCGAGGCCGGTCTCGACATGCGGCGTATCGCCGGGCAAGCGATGCAGGTTGGCGAACCGGATTTCGCGCGCGCCGCCAGAACCCTCGACATGGAGGTTGGCGTCAAGGGCAATCAGTGCCTGGGCGAAATCACCATGATAGGTGGCGATGCAGGCATCACTGACGCCCAGCACCGCGTGTTGCCTATTGAAACCGTCCATTGCCGCGCAGCCCGAACCCGGCTGGCGCTTGTTGCAGGCCCATGAGATCTCCCTGAAATACTCGCACCGCGTCCGTTGCAGCACGTTGCCGGCAAGGCTGGCCATGTTGCGGAGTTGGCCGCTGGCTGCCAGCCTGAGGCTGTCGGCAATGACCGGATAGTGGAGCTTGACGTCCTTATCGTCAGCCGCCTCGCCCATCCGCACCAGCGCGCCGAAACGAACCCCTTCGGCGGTGACGCGGATTTGCCGAAGCGCCGGCTCGGAGAGACGATTGAGATCGAGCAGGCGGTTCGGCCGGGCAACGTCGAGCTTCATGTAGTCGGCCAGATTGGTGCCGCCAGCGATGAATTGCATGTCTGACTGGGTCGGCGGCCGATCCGGCGCGGCAAAGTTCGAAGCGAGGGCGATAGCCGCCGGGATGTTGGCCGGTTGCTCGAGAACGAAAGGACGCATGTCAGGCTCTCCCGGTTTCGTCGCGAGCCTGCACGATCGCGGCCACGATGTTGGGGTATGCGGCGCACCGGCAGATGTTGCCGCTCATGTATTCCCGGATATCGGCCTCGGAACCGGCGTGGCCTTCGTTGACACAGCCGATGGCCGACAGAATCTGGCCCGGCGTGCAATAGCCGCACTGGAAGGCGTCATGGTCGATAAAGGCCTGCTGCATCGGATGCAGGGCGCCGTCGCGCGAGGCGAGCCCCTCCACGGTCGTCACATCCTTGCCCTGCATCATCACCGCGAAGCTCAGGCAGGAGAGGACCCGTTTTCCGTCGACGAGCACGGTGCATGCACCGCATTGCCCATGGTCGCAGCCCTTTTTCGTCCCGGTCAGCCCAACGTGGTCACGCAAGGCGTCGAGCAGGCTGGTCCTGGTGTCGAGCGAAAGCTCGTAAGCTTGCCTGTTGATACGAAGCGAGGTGACGACCGGCTCCCGGAGCTTGGAACGGGACGCGGCCACTTCCTCCGCCTTGGCCTCAGGAGACAGGAGCGGTGCGACCGCAGCGGCCGAAACCGTGCCCGTCATGAAACGTCTCCGGCTGAGGCTAATTGGCTTTGGGACGAGGGTTTCGGACATGGCTCGCTCCTGGGCTGGCTTTCGCCGCTAACCTTTCACTCCGGGCATTGTTCCGAATGCAGTGCGACAAAACCCTGCCTGATCGCGAAAGAGTGATTTTGCTCCGGCATGGCGGTGAGGCGCGGCTAAACCCGATCGAAGCGGCCGCAACGAGGCTTCTTGGTGGAGGGTGGATCGATGAGGGGAAGGCTCGGACTCGCACCGGTGCCGCTGACCTGGCGGCGGCCACTTGCCGGCATGCCGGCAAGCAAGAAGAACGACGGTCGAGGCGGCATCCTACTCCATGACATGTGGAGTGTGCCGCTTATCCTCCTTCGGATCGACGTCAATACGTGCCCTTTTCGGATCGAAGGCGCCATGACGCGCGATGGCCAGGGCCGCGGTATCCGGCGTCTCATACGCCCACATGAAGTCATCGGCCGAGCCGCCGACAGCATGAACACGCCAATAGCTCGCTGTTCCCTTCAACGGGCACTCGCTGGTGGTGTTGGTCTTCTCGAGGAGGTCGAAATAGATATCCTCGAAGGGGATATAGAAGACCGGCTCATGGCCCTCCTCCCGAAGAATTTTCGCACGGTCGCTTGCGGCGACTATCGCGTCGGAGAACCGGACCGTCACCGTGCCGAGGAATGGTTCTATGCTCATGCCGCCGATAGGGCGCCTGGAAATCGCTTCTGAACCTTGCATCTGAATTCTCCTTGGCCAGCGTCTTGATGGTTGGATGACATTTGTCTTCCACGCGTGAAGTCGAAATGCGCGGCAGTGGATTGAGGTTCCGGTCCCTCCGGAAATCCTGGCGTCCGCAGTCATCAGCCTAGCCGCGCCAGGGGAATGACCGGAGCACCTCATCCGTCAGGCCAGCCACGCAAGCGGCAGCGGCGTATAGCAATAGGAAATCACGTTCATTTGGTCGCTGGGGCAGTTGGCTGATCGCCACCCGTCGTCGACTTCGGTCTGGCGTCCTGGTCGACTGGTGGGTTCTTGGTGACGGTGTCGGTGTTGGCCTTCGTCGGCTCGGTGTTGTTGTCACATGCGGTGAGCGCAAGACCCGTTGCCAGGATCAGAAAGGATAGGAACCTCGTCATCGCCATCTCCTCGGGTTGACACTCGACAAACGAGGTTCCGCGATTTTGGTTGCCGCCGTGGCCACCCCTTCCAAGGGGGAGCCGTTCCCTTCATCGATCGTTTCCGCGATGTATTCAGTAAGATCGCCCACCTCATCCTGGATGTCCTGCGCCGCGATCCCCTCATCTTGCGCATCCGCCACGCACTGATTTGCGAGTTCCTCCGCGGCATCGATGCCGGACATAGGGATAGGCTCGTCAACGACGTGTTCTTCGATCCAATCCGAAATGAAGTGGGCTGTTCGATTGACGATCAGGTCGGCGTCCTCGGACAACTCCGCTTCGCCCCTGAGCTTATCCCTGGTTGTCGTTCTCATCGGACACACCCGTTCACTTGACCAATTTCAAACGCCGATCGGCCGCAAAAGATGCAGGGAAGGAGGAAAATCGTGATCGGCCGCGCATCGGGAACGGGTGTCTTCATCCCGCGTTGTCAGCCACGCTTTGGACATCAGCGAACCCGGTAATGGCTTTGAAACCACAACGAGGCTCTCCGCCGAACGACAAGCAGCCCTCGCTGATCGATGAGGAAGCAGCCGGCCGCGCGGCCTCGACAACGAAGGACAGCAACGCCGCGGCAGGGCGGGAGCCAGGAAGCCGTGGGCGCGACGCCACGTGGCCATCTCAAATCACTGGGCTGGGGTGGAAGGACATCTTCTGGCGACTTTGGGAAGAGTTCAACAAGGACCGGGTTCTGCTGGTGGCTGCCGGCGCGACCTTCTATCTCCTGCTCGCCTTGTTTCCCGCCCTGGCAGCCTTCATCTCGATCTATGGCTTCGTCGCGGACCCGGTCACGGTCGCCGACCATGTCGCTTACCTCCAGGGATTGCTACCGCAGGGCGGGCTCGATCTTATCCGCGATCAGTTGCAGGCCTTGGCCCGCCAGAAAGCAGGCGCTCTCGGCACAGGCTTTTTCATAGGCCTGACAATCGCCCTCTGGAGCGCCAACAGCGGCATGAAGGCGCTCTTCGACGCGATGAACATCGCCTACGAAGAGCGTGAGAAACGCTCGTTCATTACCCTCAATCTGATGTCGATCCTGTTCACGGTCGGAGCCCTGCTCATCGGCATCGTGCTGCTGCTTACGGTGGGTGTTGTCCCGGCGCTGTTGCGCTTTTTCTACCTTGATGCCTGGACAGAAACCGTGGTTGCGGTATCTCGATGGCCCATCCTGGTAGTGTCGATCCTAACCGGCATTTCCTTGCTCTACCGCTTCGGGCCGAGCCGGGAACATGCGAAATGGCGATGGTTGAGCTGGGGAGCGCTTGCGGCAACCGCGGCATGGATCATCGCGTCGTGGCTGTTCTCGTTCTACCTCCAGCATTTTGCCAACTATAACGCGACATACGGCTCGCTCGGTGCCGTGGTCGGCCTGATGATGTGGACATGGATTTCAGTCATCATCCTGATCGCCGGCGCCGCCATCAACGCGGAAATGGAACATCAGACAGCCTGTGACTCGACCACAGGCCCGGCGGTTCCCATGGGTGAGCGCGGCGCGGTCGTCGCCGACACATTGGGCAAGACTGCGGACTGATGAAACTTTCAGGTAGATGTCCCATCGTCACCTGCACGAGCGACAAGGTTCGAGCCACTCTCACCAAGTGCGGCTATCGTCTATAAAACGGGAATGCTGGTACTCAGCGCCCCAGGTTGATGGGAGGGGGGTCCTATTGCCCAATCGGGCAGGCCAAAGAGGATGAGCAGCCACACACCGACTTGCTGAAGGGCGTCGCTGCCCATGGCGCTGGCGGGAAGTCAAAACAGGAACCTTTGCCAAGGCTTTGCCGTTGAAACCGCGTTCGCCATCGCGGACATCACCCTTCAGTCTGCTGAAAGCTAGTTCCGTGGATACGAAGCCTCAGAAAAGCGAGCCGGACCCGTCCGACGACAGGGCTGGACAAAGCAAGCGTCTCGCCAGCCAGCCAAGTTCGCGGCACGACAAATCGGACGATCGGCAAATGGACGACAGGCCGCAGAAATCGAACCTGCTGGGCTTTCCCAGGCGCCATCCCTATTGGACAGCGGCAATTGTCCTCCTGCTTCTGCTTGTTGCGATGGGTGTAGCGATCTGGTGGCTGAATACGCGTCAGTATGAATCCACCGATGATGCCTTCATCGATGCCCGCACGGTAACGGTGAGCGCCGAGATTGCCGGGCGTATCACCGATGTGGCCGTCACCGACAACCAGCCGGTGCGCAAGGGTGACGTTCTCTTGCGCATCGACGACAGCGACTACCGGGCATCGCTCAGCCAAGCGGATGCCGGCGTAGCCGCCGCTCAGGCCGACATCACCAATGTGGCGGCCCAGATCGAGGCGCAAAATGCCAAGATCGACGCCGCCCAGAAGCAGGTGGCGCTGGCCCAGGCAGCGCTCGACTTCGCCAAGGCCGAAGACCAGCGCAATCGCGAATTGCTGACGAAGGGCACGGTGACGCAGCAGCAGGCGCAGCAGGCTGCATCGACCCTTCGACAGGACCAGGCAACCCTGGACAGCGCCGAGGCGGACGTGGCCGCGGCGAAGAGCCAGGTGACAGTGCTGCAGGCACAGACCAAAAGCGGCGAAGCCAAGCTTCACCAGGCACAGGCCAGCCGGGATCAAGCCCGCACGGCACTGACCCGTACCACTATTACAGCCCCTGTCGCCGGCCGCGCGACAAGCATTTCGGCCGCCATCGGCACCTACACCCAGCCGGGTCAGGTGCTCATGATGTTCGTTCCCAACGAAGTCTGGGTAAAGGCGAACTTCAAGGAAACCCAACTCGACAGGATGCGAACCGGACAGCCGGTCGACATCGATATCGACGCCTATCCGGACAAGACCTTTCATGGCCATGTCGACAGCCTGCAGGCCGGCAGCGGCACCGCCTTCAGCCTGCTGCCCGCCGAAAATGCCACCGGCAATTTCGTCAAGGTGGTGCAGCGTGTGCCGGTCAAGATCGTCTTCGAGAACCCGCCCGATGTGCTGCTCGGCCCAGGCCTGTCGGTGGTGCCGACGGTCAAGGTGCGATGAGCCGCGACAACGCCAGCGACCAGGGCGAAAGCCGATCCGCGGCCGGTGAGCGCAATCCCTGGCTCATCGCCATCATTGTCTCCATTGCCACCTTCATGCTGGTGCTCGACACCTCGATCGCCAATGTGGCGCTGCGCAACATCGCCGGCAGCCTGGCTGCCGGCATGGATGAAAGTACCTGGGTCATCACCACCTATCTGGTCGCCAACTCCGTGATCATTCCAATCAGTGGGTGGCTGGCCAGCGTGATCGGCCGCAAGCGCTACTACATGCTTTGCGTCGCGACGTTTACCCTGGCATCGCTGCTGTGCGGGCTGGCGCCCAATCTCGAGATGCTCATCGTCTTCAGGATCCTGCAGGGCCTCGGCGGCGGCGGCATGGCGCCAAGCGAGCAATCCATCCTGGCCGACACCTTTCCGCCTGAAAAGCGCTCGCAGGCATTTGCCCTCTACGGCATCGCCGTCATCGTCGCGCCGACGGTCGGGCCGACCATCGGCGGCTGGCTGACCGACAATTTTTCGTGGCACTGGATCTTCTTCATCAACGTGCCGTTCGGCATCATGTCACTGGCGTTGGTGCAGTGGCTGCTGGTCGAACCGGAGGTACTCGAACGCGAACGCCAGCAGCGGCTGAAAGGAGGTCTCAGGATCGACTGGGTCGGATTCATCCTGGTGGCGACCGCGCTCGGCTGCCTCGAAATCTTTCTCGACGAGGGCCAGCGCAACGACTGGTTCGCGTCGAGCTTCATCACGACTTTCGCCATTATCTCGGCGATCTCCTTCGCCCTGCTGATCCCATGGGAATTCCACCACCGCGATCCGATCGTCGACATGCGCCTGCTGTTCACCCGCCAGTTCGGTACATCCTTCCTGGTGATGATGGCGGTCGGTGCGGTGCTGTTCAGCACCACGCAGCTGATGCCCCAGCTGCAGCAGACCGCCTTCGACTACACGGCGACGCTATCGGGCCTGTCGATGATGCCGGGCGGCATCGCCATGCTGATGCTCATGCCGATTTCGGGATTTGCCGCCGGCATCGTCCAGCCAAAATACCTGATCATGGCGGGCATGGCGGTGGTGGCGATCGGCCTGTGGCATATGACTTCGCTTACGCCCGACGCCAGCTTCAGCTTCTTTGCCTTTGCCCGCATCTTCCTGATGATCGGATTGCCGTTCCTGTTTATCCCGATTTCGACCGCGGCATATGTCGGTCTGGCGCCGCAAAAGACCAACCAGGCCTCGGCCTTGATCAATGTTGCCCGCAATATCGGCGGCAGCATCGGCGTGTCGCTCTCCAACACTGTGATCGCCCAGAACGCACAACTCCATCAGGCGAACCTTGTCGGCCACACCGCGCAATCGTCGCCCGCCTACCAGCAGGTGGTACGGCAGGCGACCGAGCACTTCGTCGCCGAGGGTTCCTCGATGCTCCAGGCCAAGCAGCAGGCCATTGGCTGGATCGGGCAGTTGATCGCCCGCCAGGCTTCACTGCTCGCCTATATCGACGTCTTTCGTTACTGCGCGGTGGCAACGGCGCTGCTGGTTCCTCTCGCCCTTCTGCTGCGGTCTTCGCAAGGAAACCCGACCGGCAATAGCGGGGAGGCGTCTGGACCTCCTGGATGACAGGAACCGATCGCCGGCCGGTCCGCACCGCGAACCGCTCCAAGCGGAACGGATCGTCTTCTTGCCGGTTGTGAAGGAAAGGAGATTTCCCATGTCAGACGGTATCATGTGGCTAATCGTCGTCGCCGGCGGGCCAGCGTTGCTGGTCATACTGATTGCCTATGTCCTGGTAACCCGCCGTAACCGTGGTCCGGTTGAACGCAGGGAAAGCGACCGCGCTACCGACCAGCTCTATCGCGAGGACGATCGGCGATAGCTTGCGCATTGGCGGTGTAGGAGGTCGTCGCGGACATGCAACGACCTCCCCTTGGTCTCACCGCATCAAGCACCGCCTCAGGAACGCAAAGAGCCTGTTCCCGCTGATCGTTGCACGGACCCGAGCCGCGGCCCATCGTGCTTTCATGGTGGCACCGACGTGGCAATCACAGACAATGTCGTGGAGCTGCCAGTCGCTCAATTCGAAGAAGCGCTTCGCCTCGCCGTATGTGTCGTCCCTCAGACCCGATGCACGCAAGATCGGGTCTTCGAAGGCAACCGCGAGTGCCGATCCTTCCCCACGTGCGATGGCCCGTGCTTCAGGACGCAAATGTTCCGTGCCGGTTAGCGCACCGAGGCATCGTTCGGGATTTTGCTCGAGAAGTTCAGCCCAACGCGCGATGCGTTCATTACGTGTCATTACCGAAAACGGCGCCAGCGGCTCAATCCTGGCGACGGTTTGGAGCTGGTCGAGTGTCTGATGTTTCATGGTCGGCTCCTGTCTGAGAGGGAGAAGCACCCACGCCTTCTGAAGAAATTATCGCCCGGCAGGGCTTCGACAAGACGGAGGTTTGACGAATTCGCCGCTGGCGACGAACTCCAAAATAATATCGCGGGCAAACAATCGTGGTCAGCTCGCACTATCGCGCCGCCACTTCCTGGCAGAGCCTTCCAACTGAATGCTCGCACGATGCCGTGGCGTCAGAGTTCCAGCAGGGCATAGGGGCGGCCGTTCGGTTTGGCCACGTGCATGGCGACGTTGTAAACCTTGGCGCCGCCGGGCGTTTGGCCTTCATAGGAGCCGCGATGCGCGTGACCGTGCACAACGGCGCTGACCTTGAACCGATCGATCGTCTCGGCAAGGCGTGAAGAGCCAAGAAACGGAAATATCTCCAGCGGTTCTCCCTCGACAGTCTCAGCGATCGGCGCGTAGTGGAGGACCACGAGCGTCCGCTTCGCCCGTACCTGGCGCATCGCGTTTTCGAGGCGCATTGCCTCGTTGACACTTTCCGAGACCATCGCCTTGATCGCGGGTTCGCCGAAGGAGCCGAGCATGCGCGATCCGAAGCCGCCGACGAACCCTTTCACGCCGACGAAGCCGACCTCCTCGATTTCGACCGCATGGCCATCGAGAAGGTGAACATGCGCCTGGCGCAGGATGTTTGCGACGTCGTCCACCGCGCCGGATTCGTAGTCGTGGTTGCCGAGCACCGCCACCACGGGGATCGAGCAGTTGCGCAGGTCCTCGGCGAGCATCTCCGCCTCACGAGGCTTGCCGAGATTGGTGAGATCTCCCGTCAGGACGAGAATCTCGGCTTCCCTCGATATCTCGCCGAAGAGATCGCGATACGAGGTTCGGGGATCTTCCCTGACATGCAAATCCCCCATGGCAGCAACTCTGAGCGTCCCTGCGTTATCCTTCGGCGCGGCGTTCTCCAGGCGGTCAGGCATCACGAAAATCTCCCACGCCGCCGACGCCGGCGAAGCCCCATTCCTTGACATCGATCTCGTAGTCGGTTTGCGACAGCAGCCGCCCGCGGCAGATCTTCATCCTGGGGGACGGCAATTGCCGTTGCTTGGCGAGGCGGTCGAGGAGTTCATCGAGGAGCCATGCCGGGATGTGATCGCGCTCGCTTGGGTAAATCCATCTGAAGTTGATGAGCTGCATCAGCAGGACCTCCCAATGAACCTCCAGATAGGAAAGCAGCCGGTGCCAATCTATCTGGTCGTGTGCCTTGAGGATCGTGTGGGCGATATCGGCGCCGTCGTGCCGGCCCCTGTCTTGAATGAAGCATTTGGACCAGATGAGTTCGGTCGGCCCGATGATCCGCACACGGCTGCCCAGCAACTCGGTCTGTCTGGCGTGCTCCAGCCATCGATCGCCAACAGGCATCATGCCGTTGGCCGATCCGAAGATGACGTCGAAGAAATGCCTGCCCTTGAACACCTTGCCAAGCCACCGGTCGTCCACGATTTCGACGGCATATCCAAGCTCCTTGAAATGGGCGAGGATCCGCGCGTAGTCACCGGCCTTGCAGAAGATATCGAGATCCTTGGTCTGGCGAGTGACGCCGGTATAGGCGCTTACCGCATAGGTTCCAGCGACCAGAAAGGGAATGTCCGTGGCGGTGAGCTCGCGGACGGCTTCCATGTAGAACACCTCCGCCCCGGCGTGCTTAAGCGTCGGCGCCGCCTTTGCATTGATCAACGGGAGCGAAACCAGGACGTCTTCGCGTGATCGATCGGTGGTCATCAATGATGGCTCCTAGCCGCCAACCGACAAGTCGGCCGCTGGGACAACAACGTCGACCCCTCCATGGTTCCGCCTTGCGGGCGGGGTCAGTTTCGTCATGGAGCGATCTGTTCTGAGCGGCGGAGATTCCGCTGGGGAACATGGCTTCAAACGCGATCGAACCCAGCCCGATGCCCTTGAGATGGATTCGATGGTGCTTAAACGCCGCAAAGCGCCCCAGCATAGCGCGGCAAGATCGATTTCCGCGAACCTCGTCGCTGCGTGCCAGTCAAAGGAACGTGAGCCGCTTTCAGGGTCGATTGATTGCGCGTCCGCCGTCGCGATCGATCTCGCCCGGCACGTATTCGCCTGCATTGGCATCGAAGCCGGTCCAGCCGTCGGCCTCGTACGATCTGCGGCGTTCGGCCAGGTCCACCGATCGGGATTGCCCCAAAATCTGCTCGGCATTCGGCACGAGTTCGTCCTCCACCTTGGCCGTCACCAAGGTACCGCCGCGGCGTACACCTTCCGCATAGACGTGCGCATCGCGCTCGGGCACGCCCGATTCCGTCAGAGCGCCAATGATGCCGCCGGCCGCTCCACCGGCCACGGCACCGGCAACCGCACCGGCGGCGGTGGCGGCGAGCCATCCGGCCGCGACCACCGGGCCAACACCCGGGATGGCCATGACGCCAAGTCCCGTGAGCAACCCCCCGGCGCCGCCGATCACGGCTCCGATTCCGGCACCGCTGCCAGCGTCTTCAGCGGCCTCGGAACGATTTGCATCGTACCAGTCATCCGAGTTGTTGGCGACGATGCTGATGTTGGAATGCGGGACTCCCGTCGCCTCAAGCTCGCCGACCGCATCGGCCGCGTCGTCATAATTATCGAACAGTCCAGTTACGGTTTTCATGTGATTTCTCCTGATCCACGCTCACTTGCTTGCGGCAACCACGTTGCCCTGGTAGTCGACGCCAACGTTGAGGTTTTCGCCTCCCTTGGCCGCCTGGCCGCGCCAGATGCCCTGATCGTCCTTGGTCAGCTTCGACACGTTCGAATATCCGGCGTTCTCGATACGGCTCTTGGCCTGGGCTTCAGTGAAGCTGTTTGCACCAGGAACGAGGGCGGCGGCGTTGGGAGTATTGTCGGTCTTCACCGCCGGCGTTGTCGCTCCCGTAACGGAATCTTGCCCGGCGGCGATCTTTTCGATCGCCTGCTGGTGCATCTTCAGCGTGCCGACCGTTTGCTGGGCAAAAGTCTTGAGCGCGGCGTTGTCACCCCCGCTGGCATAATCCTCGAACAGCTTGACGGCTTCGTCATGCGCCTTGCGCTGCGCGTCGACATAGGCCGGATCAATCGGCCCCTGCGCGTTCTTGAGCTTATCCAGATCGCCCTGATGCTGAGCATCGAGCGCTGAGGGCACCTTCAGTTTTTGTTCGCCGGCGACCGCTTGCAGCTTGGTGTTGGCGGCGCCGTGGTCCCGGATCATCATCTGGGCAAAATCCTTGATGCGCTGGTCCTGGGCCTTGCCCAAGGCAATCTGACTCGAGTCCACTTCGAACTTGCCGCCGACGGCAGCCTTGTCGACAAAATCCTGGGCGCTGTCGGCCGCGAAGGCAGGCATTGCGAGAACCGTGGAAGCAACCGCGAGGGATGCGAGAAGGTGTCGTGTTTTCATCGGCTTTGTCCTTGTCGGTGAGCGAATTTGCGCTGCGTCCTAACAAGCCAAGATGCGCTTTGTTCCGCTCTCCAGGCCCCATGCCGCTAGACCCGGCAGCGCCAGAAAACCATGGGTGGAGACGAGCGGCTCAGGCGTCGTTATTTCAAATTCCAAACGCCAGGTGCACTGGAACAAATCGACTGTCGCGGCGTTAGAGGCCGTCCGCGGAAGGCTCCGTGGAGCAACAGGCGAAGGTCTTGGAGGGGCGGGTGCGTACAGGCCATTTCAGAAAACCGATCGTTATTCAACCTGGCCGCATAGACCGCGACAGAGTTGTGGTCTCTGTGTGCGATGCCGCCGAAGTGCTGCTGCGGGACTGGCCAAAGCCGACGTCGGAAAGGCGTCTTGCCGCGATCAGGGCCTGCCTTGCGGTGATGCGTGGCGAAAAGCCTCCAAGGGTTGCACGACAGGCGTTCATTGTTGCGGCCAAGGACGCCAGGATTCTGCTCGGCGATCAAATCTAGTCGTTGGCGCTATGCGCACCACCGCTGCGGATTTGGCAGAGCCTGGTTCGAACGAGAGAGGTGAGTGCCAAGATGTCAATTCCTACACCGGCCTCTGCCAGAGGCGAGATCCAGGGGGGAGAGACGCAGGACAAAACGCCGGGCTTCGATCCTGCCGTTGCTCCGATGGAGACCGATGCCGAGGCGGCGGACACACAAAATCCGATCCCTACGGAGCCGCCACCTTCCCGCCGGCCGAAATTCGAAAATGACGCCAGCTTCGCCAATGCGATGCGGCCGGTCGAAGGCGAGCCGGAACTACGACCTCGCAGCAACTGGCCGCTGTTGGTCGTTGCAGCCGTCGTTTTGGTAGCGGCCGCGGTTTTTCTGGCGGCGAGCATGCTTCGGTGAAGACGTCTGCGAGAAAGCGCGGCGACGGCCTATTCGCGAAGATCGGGTGCGCTCTTCATGCCCGAAAGTTCGGTCATCGGACACAGCAGCCGCGGCCGCGCCGGGTTAGAAATGTCGAGCTTGTCCCAAGGGATGCGGTATAGGCCATCGCGGCGGCGCAGCCGAAAGAGATCGAGCACGGCCACGCCTATGGCCGAGGTCGAAAGACGCTCGAAAGCGGCGTAGACGCCGACATGGAATTCGGTAACGACAAAATCGTCGCCATCCGGTTCGGCGCGGATTTCCTCGATGTAGCCGATGCTCTTGCCCCGCTGCGAAAGCACGCGTCGCCCAGCCAGATGTTCAAGATTGACGATGGTCATCATCAAGCTCCCGGAATGCGTCCGATGACATGATCGCGCAACCAGTCCTGCCAGGCGAAGATCGTCGTGCGACGCACATCGATATCGAACTCGATGTCGACGCCGATATCCTTCACCTTGTGCCAGGCGATCCGATGCGGCTCGCCGTGGCGCTTGCCACCCAGCTTTGCCGCGAGTTGCGCCATCCATCGCCCCGGCCACGTGCCAAGGCGACGCGCCAAAGTGATGGAGCCGAGTTCGATCGCGACGATCCTTGGGGGCTTGCCCTGCCGCAATTCGGCCACCAGCCCATCGACCTTGCCGATTTTGACCTGGCGGCGGTCGACCACCTGCTTGTCCAGGAGATCACGCAGCAACTCCATCATGTGCCTCCGAATATCTGCAGCGGGATCGTCACCACGGCCAGCACAAAGCCGAGCGCGATGATGAAGATGACCGCGGCATTCGAGAGAATGCCGTTGCGATGCTCGCCGACGTAGCGTTCGTCGTTCAGCAGAAACAGGAATGGAACCACCGTCAACGGCAGGCTGGCCGCCGTCAGCGCCATGGAAAATATAGTGAGCCTCAACGGATCGACACCAAGCATGATCGGGATGGCCGCAAGCAACAACGATACCGTATACACGGCGCTGAAGCCTGGATTGTCGCGCGGCTTGCGGTCCTCGCCCCAGGTCCAGCCGAAACCTTGCGCCACGAGGTAAGCCTGTTGCAGCGCGACTTCGAGTGCAGCGCCGAAGCAGGCAATGGCGAGAGAGGCTACGAACAGGATGAAACCCCAGAAGCCGAATACCGGGATCAGCATCAATGGCATTTGGTGATAGTCGTCGACCTGGTTGATGCCGTGCGTGGCCAGCACGAGAGCGGCCACGATCAACACGCCGATCGAAATGGTGCCGCCGAAGGTCATCCCCAGTCCCGCTATGGCCCGGTTGGCGCCGAGGTAGCTCTTGTCCCACTGGTCCTCGATAGCCCCCGAGGAATAGAACATGAACAGGTAGGGCGATATCGAGGCGCCGAGAATGCTGACCGCCATGAACCAGTAATTGGCGGTATCGTGGGCTGGCAGCGAAGGCACCGCGCCAGCCGCGACCGCCGTCCAATCGGGTTTCAGCATCACGGCCGCGACGACGAAACACAACGTCACCAGGCCCAGCATCGACACGCCTTTCTCGATGAAACCGAACGTGCCTTTCCAGAGCAGCAGCCATGCCAGAAAAGCCACCGGCAGAGCCCACCACTGGAAGCCTATGCCCGTGGCAAGTTCGAGTGCGATGGCAACGCCGCCGATCTCGGCGGAGAGCACCATGAGACTGAGCAGCAAGGTGGCAAGCAACGGCCACACAAAGACGTTGAAACCAAATCTCTCGCGGATGCCGTCGCAGATCGTGTGATGGCTCACCGCGGCGAACCGGCCGGCCATTTCCACCAGAAAGATGATGCAGATGGTGCCGAGGACCACGGCCCAGATCAACTGGAAACCGAAGGTTGCGCCCGCCTGCGCCGCCGTCGCCATCGATCCGACTTCGAGGAAGCCGCCAACGCTGGTAACCACGCCGAGCGATATTTCCACGAGCTTCTTCATGGCTTCGGCGCGAAATATCTGGCATAGGCGGTGGCCAGCGTGCGCGAGCCCCGTCGAAGATCCTGCTTTGCGTTTTGGACCTGCGCTCGATTGTCCGCCTGCAATCCCGCCTCGGCGCGAGCCACCGCGACCGACAGATCCTTGACCGCTGCCGCCAAAGCAGATTGCTCGGCGGGTTCAGCCGTCCCGGCCGATCGGATTTGTGCCTCGGCGTCGGCCAGAGTTTTGCCGGTCGACCGCAGCGTGCCGGCTGTGTATGCGAACGGCGCCGCCCCATCCATCCAGGCATCGAGCATTACCGATACGGTCTGTGCCGCGGAGGCCGCCGTTCGTGATTGCTGCTCGATCTGGTCGGAAGACGAGCATCCCGCCAAGACGCCCGTGAGCAACAGCACGCACATACAACTCAGCCTGGGATAAGGGCCACTAAAGGTCAAAGCCGGCGTTTGGTGCGCCACGAGAATGGTCTCCCCGAGCCGATGGAAGTCGCGGTCGGCGTGAATTGATCTAGAGCGCCCGGTGTGCCCGTCAATCAAACGCCACCGCTCGGACAGGCGCCGACCGCGAGACATAAGGACCAGCGACAGAGGCCGCCGGCCACGAGAACCAATTCAAGCGGAACAAAGCATCGATTGTGGGATTGGAACACGGGAAGGTGGCGACCCGTCCTGATCATCGACGTGATGGACTGCTGCACAGAGGATTCGGCAATGCCTCGTCTCATAGTCTGGATAGCCATCGTGGCAGCCGTCATCATTGCGGCTTGGTTGTGGCTCGGCAGCCATAGAACGAGCAACGATAGCGGCAGCCAGCCCGCGCCCCACGCGATCGACCAGAACGGCTAATTCACCCCTGCTCTGTTGGATCTGCAGGGTTCTCGATCCTGTATTCGTGGACCAGGCCGAGAACCTGATTTCTCACTGTCTCGCGCGCTTCGGGCTGAATGAAAAGCATCAGCCGGTCGACGGTTTCAACGACCGGCCGCGGCAGGTCCGCTACCGCGTCGGTGAGCTCACTGCCATGTTCATACATGTTGTCCGTCAGCTTCTTGTCCAGATCGGAAAGGATACCCATCACCAAGCTCCATAGCTTTGCTCTCCATGCCGATAATGGTCAGTCCTGCGGAGATGTTCCGAGAAGCACGCAACCTATGCGAAGCGCGATGGCAGAGCCAGACCGGGAAAACCAGCAACCAACCAGACCAGGAGCAGAAGGAACATCAGAAACAGTACGGTGGGATGACAGACAACGCGTTGAGCTGAAATGACATGAAAGACGGCGCCGTCGGTGCCCAAGTTGCGGCTGTTGGCTAGCCGTGAATCACTGCTGCCCCGGCATCTCGGTATTCTCCTTGGGATCTTTCTTGACCCCTGCAGCCGGTGAGGTGTCCGCCGGAGCGTTGCCGCCCTGGTTCTGCTCAGGCGCTCGTTTCAGGGGCGAGGTGCGCCACCCCACATCGACGTAGAGAAAGCCGATCAGGAAACCGACGATGATGACAGCGGCTATCACCAGCGAGAGTAGTGCGTTGCGTCGTTCCATCCTGCGGCTCCCTTCGCCTGCCGAACAGCCACTGACGAAAATAGTTCCACAGCCAGGTGGCACCGAGGCCGGGCGCCGGCCGTCACCGCAGCCGCGAAGCAACGCAACGGGATCGAGCTCGGCCGGGTCGCGCCAGCGACGTGCGCCCTTGCTGTTGCGATCATATCGAAACCAGACGCGGCGTCACTTTGCAACTCATGCGCGTCTCACGATTCTCGCCGGCGTCACTACCCGGGCAAGCAACGGCAAAACCCTAACCACCAGATGGCTTCGGTGATGCCGGCTGTGTCGGCTGCGTGCCTTGCTGGTCCCCGCCGGTACTGGACTGCGGTGTCGGATTGGTATCCGTCGTTGGGTTCTTGTCGGCCGGCTGGCTGTTCATCGTATCCGTCTTGGATTTGACGGGGTCGGCATTGTTGTTGCACGCCGCCAAGGCGAGCAACGCCGATGCCGACCAAATCAACCATATCGCTTTCATACTGACTTTTCCTGGATGAGTTCGGGTGAAGCAGCCTGCAAGGGACCTATTCGATCGAACCGGATGGAAAGCCCTTGTTTGACGGCACTTTTAGCCAGCAAATGATCCAGCTCGCTATCGTCGATAGGGCTGCGAACCAGCTGACGAATGGCCTTGCATGCCAATTCGGTCGAGACGAAATCATATCTCCTGCTTCTGGCGGATACATATTGTTCGACCAGCATCCTCACGCGCCTGAGCGCGATTTCATCGGCATATTGCATTTTCGTTTCTCCTGCGCGCCGAACTGCCGAATGTGTGGGTTGTTCCCAGCTGAACTCGAAACACGACCGCCAAGCTCATGAGAAAGCCCGCGCCTCCCGGCCGGGGAACGCGCGGGCTGATCAGGCTGAGGGGAACCCGATCGCGCGGCGCCAAACAAGGGGAGCGACGACGCCGCACGACACCGAACCTGGATCGGCCTCAGTTGTTCCACTTCGCGTCTCGGATGTTTGCGCTTGAACGCGCCCAGGGTTTCGACTGGCATGGCCCTTCGGCAGCCCGGCATTCGATCCGGTCCACGCGGAACAATCAGGGACCCCGCTGGTTCGGCCGGAACGAACTTCGGAGGACATGATGACCAACGCAAAGCTGGCCGTGGTGACGGGCGCATCGAGCGGCATCGGGAGGGAACTTGCCAAACTATGCGCCAAGGACGGCTATACCCTGGTCATAGCCGCCGACGAGCCCGCGGTCCAACAGGCGGCCGAGGCTCTGGCCTCGCATGATGTGACCGTCGAAGCCGTCGAGGCAGATCTGGCATCGGTCGAGGGCGTCGATCAACTCCTTGCGCGGATCGGCGATCGCGACATCGACCTTCTGTTCCTGAACGCGGGACGCGGCCTCGGCGACGGCTTTCTCGACCAGGACTGGCAAAAAGTTCGCCGTGTCATCGACACCAACATTACGGGCACGGTCTACCTGGCGCATGAACTCGGCGCCAGGATGGCACGCCGCGGCCGTGGGCGAATTCTGTTCACCGGATCGATTGCCGGCTTCATGCCCGGCACTTTCCAGGCCGTCTACAACGGCACCAAGGCCTTCATCGATTCCTTCTCGATCGCGCTGCGCCATGAGATGCGGGACACCGGCGTCACAGTCACGGTGCTGATGCCCGGGGCGACGCAGACGCGGTTCTTCGAACGCGCCGAAATGATGGATACCAAGGTCGGCACCGACGAGAAGGACAATCCGGCAGATGTCGCCAGAACCGGTTATGAGGCGATGATGGCGGGAGAGGAACAAGTGATCAGCGGCTGGAAGAACAAGCTGCAGGTCGCCGCCGCGCATATCACTCCGGCAGGTACGCTGGCCGAACAGCACCGCAAAATGGCCGAGCCGGGTTCGGCGTCCAGGGACTGATCTCTTCCCGTCTGCGCACGCAGATCCTTTGCGTATCGCAAGATAATCGTCGGTGACGGCACACTTCGGCTGAATGAAAGCTGCATTTGCCGACACCTCAAATTAGTCAACGCAGGAGCAACACGATGAAAGCCCTCACATGGCACGGCAAAGGCGATATACGCTGCGATCAGGTGCAGGATCCGGCCATCGAGGATGACCGTGACGTCATCATCAAGGTCACCTGCTGCGCCATTTGCGGCTCGGACCTGCATCTGATGGACGGCTACATGCCGACCATGGAATCGGGCGACGTGCTTGGACACGAGACCATGGGAGAGGTCGTGGAGGTCGGCCGCGGTCATTCCAAGTTCAAGAAGGGCGACCGCATCGTGGTGCCGTTCAACATTTCGTGCGGCGAGTGCTGGTTTTGCCAGAAGGGGCTGTTCTCGCTCTGCGACCGGTCCAATCCCAACGCCAAGCAAGCGGCCGAGGTGATGGGACAATCGCCGGCCGGCCTGTTCGGCTATTCGCATCTGGTCGGCGGCTATTGGGGCGGCCAGGCCGAATATCTGCGCGTACCATTCGCCGATGTCGGCCCGATCAAGGTGCCTGAAGGCATGGATGACGAGCAGGTGCTGTTTCTCTCCGACATCTTTCCGACCGGCTACATGGCAGCGGAAAACGCCGGCATCGAGCCCGGCGACACGGTCGCGATCTGGGGCTGCGGTCCGGTCGGCCAGTTCGCCATCCAGAGCGCATGGATGCTCGGCGCCGGTCGCGTCATCGCGATCGACAAGGTTCCGGAACGACTGGCCATGGCTCGCGAACATGGCAAGGCCGAGACACTCGATTTTAGCAATTCAAACATCTACGACGCCCTGATGGCGATGACCGATGGCCGAGGGCCGGATCGCTGCATCGATTGCGTGGGTACCGAAGCCGATGCCGGCGCCAGTGCAGACTCCATGCTCGACAAGGTCAAGGCGGCTGCCTTCCTCGGCACCGACAGGCCACATGTGCTGCGCGAAGCAATCTACTGTTGCCGCAAGGGCGGCACCATTTCGATCCCCGGCGTGTATATCGGCCTCGTCGATCATATCCCCTTTGGCGCCGCGATGAACAAGGGCCTGACGTTCCGTATGGGCCAGACCCACACGCAGCGGTATCTCGAACCGCTTTTGGCCAAGGTCCAGACCGGCGAGATCGACCCGTCCTTCGTGATCACGCACAGGGCCGGCCTTGAAGCCGGGCCCGATCTCTACAAGACGTTTCGCGACAAGCAGGACGGCTGCATCAAGGTGGTCATGCGGCCGCATGGGTGAGCCGTTCATCGGCACGAGAATCGTTTCGTCTTCGCTCGTGCCCTCCGCTTCATGGCGCCGTCGCGGTCGCGGAACTTTCAATCGTGCCGATGATTGAAATCGTTTCGTGCAAGGAAAGGAACCATCATGGCCAAGGAAGATTCTGCCTCGAAACCCGCCGTCCGGTCACCCAACGCCGAGGGCCTGCCGCACCCAAGGAGGGATGCCAGCGACACGGATGCCGGTGCAAAACCGCTGACGCCAAAGACCGCGGGCGCGTCGCGCCCGTCAAGCGTTCCATTGGACAATCCGGCCGCCAACCGAAATGCCGGTCGGCCGCGCCAGGCGAGCACCACGCCCCGGCCCACCGACAAGCCGCTGGATTGATCGCGACAGGCTAGCTCTTTGGATCACGGTTTCTTGGCGCGAAGCGATGCCAGGTCGGCCACGGCAGTGAGGATGGCCGCTTCGCTTGCGGGTTTTGCCACGAATTTGCAGTTTCGGAACCGGGCGGGAAGATCGCCCCGCCCATATCCCGTTACGAACGCGAAAGGAGTGCCGCGGGCCAGCAATATCTCCGCGATCGGCAGGCTCGTTTCGGCGTTCAGTTGAACGTCCAGCAACGCCATGTCGACCTTATCGGCCTCGACCAGCCGAAGTGCTGCGGCAACGGACGAAACAGGCCCGACCACGGGATAGCCCGCCGCACGCAGATCAGACGCGACGTCCTCCGCGATCAGCCACTCGTCCTCAACCACCAGAACGCGCGGTCTGTCGCTCACGGCGCGTCCTTGTGGTTTGCCGAAAAAGCGATCTGGACCTCAAGACCTTCCTTGTGGAAGGAGGTGTCGACCTGGCCCCCGAGCCTGTAGCCGATTTCCCCCTTCAACAGGTTCAGGCCAAAGCCGTTGTTCAACGGCTCCTTGACCGGAGGGCCGTCCTTTTCGCGCCAGCCAAGCGTGAAATTATCGCCGTCCATCGCCCATTTGACACCAATCCTGCCTCGAGGCTTGGACAGGGCGCCATACTTGGCCGCGTTGGTTGCCAGTTCATGGATGGCCATACTGAGGGAAAGCCCCTGTTGCGGGCCGAGTCTAACGTCGTCGCCATCGAGTTCGATCCGTTCGATGCCGAACGGCTCGAGTTCCTGGTGGAGCAGTTCCTTGACCGAAGCTTCTTTCCACCTCTCGCGGGTCAGCAGTCCGTAGGCCCGGGACATGGCATGCAACCGGCCGATCAAGGCCTCCGCGAACTCTTCTTTCGTATCCGAACTGTCCCGCGTCCGGTTGGCGATGCTGGCGATCACCGCCAGCATGTTCTTGACGCGATGGTTGAGCTCCGAGATGAGCACCTGCTGATGCTCTTCCGCCCGCGCCAGGGTGGTGACGTCGACCAGTGTCACCACGACGCCCTGTATCCTGTTGCCCTTGTCCCGATAGGGATTGATGCGGACCATGTGAAACAGGCCCCTGGAATCGCGCGCAAGATGGTGGTTCAGGGTCTCGCCTGTCTCGAACACCTTGTCGATGTGCTGCTTCAACTCGGGATAATCGAGTTGGCTCGACAGATCCGTCAGCGGTCGGCCGACGTCGGAGGGGCGCAGACTGAAGAAGGATGAGGCCGCCGGCGTGAAGGTCCGCACCACAAGACTGCGGTCGAGAAAAATGGTCGCGATGTCGGTGCTTTCGAACAGATTGCGCAGATCGCTGTTGGCGTGATCGAGCTCTTCTATCTTGCTGGTCAACTCCGCGTTGATCGTGTTGAGCTCTTCGTTGAGCGACTGCATCTCTTCCTTGGACGCTTCAAGTTCCTCGTTGGTGGATTGCGCCTCTTCGTTGACGGAGACGAGTTCCTCGTTCGACGATTTCACCTCTTCGAGGGCCGTCTCGTATTCCTCTATGGTGGATTGAAGGCGCTCTCTTGTGTCGCGCAGTTCCCGCTCAAGATCGGCGGTGCTGTCGCTGTCACGGCCGCCCCCGTCCTCATCGGATCGGGCCTGGGTCGGGCCCGACGGCTCGAAGAGGACAAGGTAAAGCGGCTCACCATTGCCCCTCTCGGCCAGGGGTTCGATGGTCAGCCTGATCGGTTGGACGCGTTCGTCGTCTTCCTCGACGGCGAGATTGTCCCGCACAACAGTGCGGCGTGTCGTCGTCGCCTCCCTCAATGCGGCGCGCAGGTCCAGGCGAAGCCCGCGGCGCGCCATCGTCAGCAACTGCCGGCTGGGGATGCCTTGCGGCGCTTCGAGGTATCTTCCGGTCCTCGCCGAATAGTAGACGACGTCGCCTTCGGCGTTGACGAGGACATGCGGCGGCGCGAACCGCTCCAGCACCTGCGCCTCGACAGCCTGGCGCAGCGGATAGCCGACCGTGCCCTTCTTTAAGCCGGCGGTTTCGGCGGGAAAGACGCCGGAATGGACATCCCCGATCAGCGCCGGCAGCCTGATATGTGGCGAGGCATGCTCCCGTGCTTGGAAGAGGCGATGTTTCTTGTCGACGGTGGCGAACAGATTTTCGTGCTGCCCGACGCTTTCGGACGTGCCGAGGAAAAGATAGCCACCCGGCTTCAGCGAATAGTGGAAGACAGGAAGAACGCGGCTTTGAATGGCTGGGCCGAAATAGATCAGCAGATTGCGGCACGAAACCAGATCCATGCGCGAGAAGGGCGGATCGCGGATGACGCTGTGCGGCGAGAAGATGCACAGTTCCCGGATCTCGTTGCTGATGACGTAGCTTTCGCCATCGCCGTTGAAAAACCGCTGTTTGCGCTCCGGGGAAAGACCCTGCATCAAGGCCTCGGGATAGCGTGCGGCGCGCGCCACGGCCAGGGCCGGCTCGTCTATGTCGGTGGCGAATATCTGGACGCGCGGAACGGCTGAAAGCGTTTCCATGTGTTCACGCAGCAGGATGCCGATGGAGAACACCTCCTCGCCGGTGGCGCAGCCGGGAACCCAGACCCTGACCGTATCGGTCGCGGTCTTGCCCTCGAACAGCCGCGGGATGATCTTTTGCTCCAGCAATTCGAAAGCATCGGGATCGCGGAAGAAGTTGGTGACATTGATCAGCAGATCGCGAAACAGGTTCATCACCTCGCGAGGGTCCTTCTTCAGCCAGTCGATATAGCCATTGATGGACTGTATCTGGGCGATCTGCATGCGCCGCTTGATGCGGCGCAGGAATGTCTTGGTTTTATAGCCTGAAAAGTCGTGGCCGGAGTGGCTGCGCAAAATGCCGTATATCTGTTCGCGGACCTTATCTATGTCGGCCGCATGGTCGTCCTCTTCGTTCTTCAGCCCGTCCAGCGTGTCGAAGCCCCTGGCGTAAGCCTCGAGCTTCGCCCCAATCTCCTCGGCGGGCACGGCAACATCGATGAGCCCGCTGGCAATGGCGCTCTGCGGCATGTCGGGGTTGCGCGGACCGTAGCCGTCCGGCGCTTGCGCGACGGTGAGCCCGCCCCGCTCCTTGATCGCCTTCACGCCCAGGGTGCCATCGGAATCACCGCCCGACAGAATCACGCCGACCGAGTATTCGCCCTGGTCGTCGGCCAGTGCGCTGAAGAAGATATCGACAGGTTTGCGCTCCTGGGTAAGCCCATTGGGGCGCCGCAGGTGCAGCACGCCATTCTCGATGACCAGAGTGACGTTTTCCGGCATCACATAGACGTGGTCGGGTTCGACGGCCACGCCGTCCTCGACCACCACGACAGGCATGGCGGTGTAGCGGTCGATGACCTCGTGCAGCAGGCTGTTGCGCTTGGGACTGAGGTGCGTGATGATCACGAACGCCATGCCGGGCCGGTCGGTGATGCCCTTGAAAAGCCCTTCCATTGCGGGAATGCCACCAGCGGACGCACCGATGCCGACGATGGGGAACTTGATTGATCGGGCTGTCACGGCTTGTCCCCCTTTCGCCCGACCGACATGAAGCCTCTCAACGTCGGATCGGACAGGACACAACCATATAGCGCGCAGGGAGGATGGAACAAGTCAGCAAGGATGACGTTGAACCCGATATCCATGGTGGTTCAATGACAAAACGCTCTGCTGGCCTGAAACTCCTGGCGCCAATGGTGCCGGGGGCGCCTGAATTAATCGAAGGTCTCGATGGGCCCATCCCGGATCGCATGCTGGTGCTTGCGAAACGGTTGCAAGCGGCGCTGGATGACAGGAAAGTGGAAGTGCCTTCTTTGCATCCTAAACTCCGTTCGAAGAAAGGATGACGACGTGCGCGATCTGCGGGGGTTGCATCTTCTGATTGTCGAAGACGAATGGTCGATGGCTGGAGATCTTGCGAGGTTTTTCAGCAACATGGGTGCTATCATTCTCGGGCCCGCCGCTACCGTCGAGCAGGCGTCTGAACATACCGATCAAGCCGAAGCTGCAATCCTGGACGTCAATCTCAACGGCCGACGTGTGTTTCCGATCGCCGACAAGTTGATGCGCCGCGGTATCCCCTTCGTATTCTTCAGCGGCGACAACGACATCGCCATCCCCGAGCATCTCCGTTACGCCAGCAATTTGCGGAAATCCTCGGGCAGCAAGGCTGTGTTCAATGCCCTTTTTCCGCCGCAGGCGTCCGAACAAGCGGACATCTCCGTGCCCTCCCCGCCAGACGACGTTTTCACCCTTTTGCCCAAACTGCGCCTCGCGGCGCGTCTTCTGCTGGGAGACGTCAACGCATCGGACCGGCTGGTCGAGAGGACACTCGAGCAAGCGATCCGGGACGTCGACCACCGGCAGCTTGGCCAGTCCACCGAAAACTGGCTCAACGACGTCATGCGAGAAGTGGCCAAAGCCCGCGGCGCAAAGCTGATGCATTGAATTCTCCTGGGCCGAGGCCAAGGCGCTTCCCTTGGGGGCTGCTGGATCACCTTTCTGGATCAGCGCCCGAAGCAATAGGGCAGTCGATTGTTCCAGCGACTTTCGAGATTTTCTGGGGCCCGCTGCATCGGCCGCCAGGCCTTCTTAACCTTTGCGATCGCGCTCGACGAATTTGTTGAAACGGCTGGATTTTCCGTCGCTGGTCTTGGCCTGATAAAGGAAGGCCAGATCGTTCTCGTCGAATATCCGGAAGAACTCGTCCCAATCGATGGGGTCGAATGCTTCCTCGGGCTCGCCAAAGTCGATCCGCAGGATGCCGCCCTCGCCCTTGGTGCGGACCACCGCCGGCCGGCCCTGCCGCTCCTCGGCCCATTTGCGAATTTCGTCGTGATTGGTGGTCGTCTGGGACTGCGACATTGAAATCTCCCTTGATCATCGGCTTCGCCTTTCGGCGTCACGGCGGCTGTCGAGCGCCCTAACAGCATACCGGCGGCAATGTTCCCGCATCGCGGGCCGATGGTGTTGCGCTTGCTTTCAGGCGAAGCCCGCGAAGGGAACTTTGTTGAAGCACAGGGAACAAACCTTTTGCCGAAAAGTTCGGGGCGCCGAGGTCACTTGTCCGAGGAGTCGTCGTGAAACGCATATTGGTTACAGGAGGCTGCGGCTTCATCGGCCGCCACGTCACACAAGAACTCATCGCTCAGGATTATTCAGTTCGCATTCTCGACGCCCTGCTGGAGCAGGTGCATGCGGGTGAAGCGGTCGCCCTTCCCGCAGGTGCCGAACTGATCAAGGGCGACATTCGCGACCGCGAAGCCGTTGCCGAGGCGCTGGAAGGCGTCGACGCCGTCATTCATCTGGCGTCGGAAGTCGGCGTCGGACAATCAATGTACGAGATCGCGCGCTATGTCGGCACCAACGATCTCGGCACGGCGACATTGCTTGAAGCGCTGATCAAGCATCCGGTCGAACGGATCGTCGTCGCCTCCTCGATGAGCGTCTATGGCGAGGGCCTCTATGCCACGCCCGACGGCCGGCGCATCGACAATGCAAGGCGCAAGTCAAGCGACATCAAAAGCGGACAGTGGAATCCGCTGTCGCCGGAAGGCGAACCCCTTTCGCCGCTGCCGACGGATGAAGAAAAGCCGGTCGACCTCGCCTCGATCTACGCGCTGACGAAATACGCCCAGGAACGCGCCGTGCTGATCTTTGGCGAAGCGTACAACATCGATGCGGTCGCGTTGCGCCTGTTCAATGTCTTCGGTGCCGGCCAGGCGCTATCAAATCCCTATACCGGCGTGCTGGCCAATTTCGCTTCACGTCTCGCCAATGGCCAACGGCCGATGATCTTCGAGGATGGCGAACAGAAGCGCGATTTCGTTCATGTGCATGACGTCGCCCGCGCCTTTCGCCTTGCGCTGCAGCAACGTCAGGCAAAGGGCCACGTCATCAACATCGGCAGCGGCCGCGCCTATGCGATCAGCGAAGTCGCGCGATTGCTGGCCGAAGCCATGGGAACCCCGAACCGTTCGCCCGAGCTGCTCGGCAAGGCGCGCTCCGGCGACATTCGCAACTGCTTCGCCGATATCTCCAAGGCTCGTGAGCTGCTCGGCTTCGAACCCGCCCTGCAATTGGAGAACTCTCTCGGGGATTTCGTTTCCTGGGTGCGCAACACGGCCGCCGTCGATCGCGGCGCCGAAATGAAGCGCGAACTCGAAGAGCGCGGGTTGGTGTCATGAGCCCGGGCGCACGCAACCGACGCCAAGCGCCGGTCGCCATCGTCGGCGGCAGCGGCTTCATAGGATCAAACCTGGCCGACAGCCTGTTGTCGGATGGCGAGCCGGTGCTGGTGGTCGACAATCTCAGCCGTCCCGGCGTCGAACAGAACCTGCAATGGCTTGCCCAGAAACACGGTGGCCGCCTTACGGTCGAGACCATCGATGTGCGGGACGCCAATGCCTTGGCGCCGGCCCTGATGAGATGCAAGGCGATTTTCCATCTGGCCGCGCAGACGGCCGTCACCACGAGCCTGGTCCGGCCGGACGAGGATTTCGACATCAATCTTCGCGGAACGTTCAACGTGCTGGAAGCGGCGCGGCTGAGCGGCGAGCGCATCCCGGTGATTTTCGCCAGCACCAACAAGGTTTACGGCAGCCTCCCCGACGTCGCGGTTCGCGCGGACGACGACCGCTACATACCTTGCGATAGCGCGATCCAGGCCGGCGGGATCGACGAGGCTCGCGGCCTCGATTTCTGCACACCCTATGGCTGCTCCAAGGGCGCGGCGGACCAATATGTGCTCGATTATGCCAAGTCCTACGGCATGCCGACGGCGGTGCTGCGGATGAGCTGCATCTACGGACCGCGCCAGTTTGGAACCGAGGACCAGGGTTGGGTAGCGCACTTCCTGCTCAGCGCCCTGACGGGACGGGAAATCACCATCTACGGCGACGGCAGGCAGGTGCGCGACATCCTGCACGTCTCCGATGCGGTCGCCGCCTACAGGGCCGTGCTGGACGAGATCGAGATCACCAAGGGCCAGGCATTCAATCTTGGCGGCGGACCTGAAAACGCGCTCAGCCTGCGTATGCTGTTGAGCGAGATCGGCGGCCTGACCGGTCGCGAGCTCTCGGTCCGCCATGATGGGGAACGGACCGGCGACCAGCCCTTCTTCGTCGCCGATACCCGCAAGATCGAAACCGCGCTTGGCTGGAAGGCGCAGGTTGCGTGGCGTGAGGGCATTCGCGATCTCGCCGACTGGCTGCAGCGCCACCGGCTCGAGCCCCGCCCCGAAGCCGTGAGGTACGTCGCATGAGAATAGCCCTGGTCAACCCGTCCTGGACATATGACGACAGCATCTATTTCGGCTGCCGCCAACCGCATCTGCCCCTGGAACTCGGCTATTCGAAAGCCCTGCTCGAGGCGGCCGGCCATGAGGTGCTCATGCTGGACGGACAATTGCAGAAACTCGATAATTCCGGGCTCTGCGAACGCGTGGTTGATTTCGCGCCGGCAATGACGGTTGTCAGCACCGCGCCAACCTATCTGTTCTGGCGCTGCGCACCGCCGGAATTGCGGGTGCCGGCCGATTTCCTCAATCGCCTGGCCGGGCGTGGCGGACGCACGGTCGCGGTCGGGCCACATGGTTCGGCGACGCCGGCGCCGACCTTGCGCAAGCTGGGCGTCGACATTGTCGTGCGCGGCGAATGCGAGGAAGTCGTCGCGGAACTTGCACGACGCGACGATTGGAGCGCGGTACCCTCAACCGCCTATCTGCGGGATGCCAAGCTGGTTTCGAACGGCGGCGTCCATTCCAGTTCGTTTGTCGATCACCCGCCGCTGGAATGGCCATCCGACTGGATTGCCGCCCATTCACACCACCATCACCGGTTCGATGACCAACAGCTTGGATTCGGCGCCGAGGTCGAGGCGTCGCGCGGCTGTCCCTACAATTGCAGCTTCTGCGCCAAGATCGATTTCCGCGATGCCTATCGCCGCCGCAACCACGAAGCGGTGGTGACTGAAATCGATGGGCTGATCGCCCAAGGTGTCGGCTACATCTACTTCATCGACGAAATCTTCCTGCCCCAAAAAGCGTTGCTGGAGGCGTTGGTCGGCCGCGATGTGAAATTCGGCGTCCAGACCCGCATCGATCTCTGGAAACCCGAGCTGCTGGAACTGCTGGGCGCGGCTGGCTGCGTATCCATCGAAGCCGGCCTCGAAAGCCTGACGGTGGAAGGGCGGGCCATGCTGGCGAAGCGCTGCCGGCTGGGCACCGAGGAGCTTGCCGCGCTGCTGGTCAAGGCCAGACGCCACGTTCCCTTCGTCCAGGCCAATCTGATCGGCGTCGTCGAGGACGATCCTGCCCTTGTCGATCACTGGCGCGCCCACCTGATCGACAATGGCGTGTGGGCCAATGAACCCGTACCGCTTTATCCATATCCGAGTTCGCCCAGCTATCGCGAGCTTTGGGGCGAACCCGACGACCTCGCCTGGGAGCGCGCCCATGATCATTACCTCGCATCGTTCCAGAAGTTCAGCGACATCCAGGAAAAGCGCCCGCGCCCGCTGGCGGAACTGGAGGCGGCATGTTGCGGACACTGACGCCACGCAAGCGCCGCATCCTGATGACCGTCGACGCCATGGGCGGAGTATGGCGCTATGCGCTTGATCTCGGCCGGGAACTGGTCAATGGCGGCGACAGCGTTGTGTTCGCCGGCCTGGGGCCGCAACCATCAAGGCAACAGGCCGAAGAGGCACGCTCCTTCGCGACGCTCATCTGGCTGAATACGCCACTGGACTGGATGACCCGCAGCGCCGGCGAGCTCGACCGTCTGCCGCTGGAATTGCGTGCGCCGATACGCGACTACGCCATCGACCTTGTCCATCTCAACGGACCGACGCAGGCGGTGGGGTTGGACGCGCCTTGCCCAGTCATAGTCGTCTCGCATTCATGCGTGACGACATGGTTCCATTCCGTCAAGGGACAGGCGTTGGATAGCGCATGGAGCTGGCAGAAAGAGCGCAACAGGCGCGGCTTCGACAGGGCCGACGCAGTCATCGCCCCAAGCCGCAGCCATGCCGAGATGCTCGAGACCTGCTATGGCCCGATCGCACGCCTTCACGTCGTCGGAAATGCCGCACGCCCCGTCCCGACAGCAGAAACCCGCCAGCCGCTCGTCTTCGCCGCCGCCCGCTGGTGGGACGAGGGAAAGAATGTGGTGGTGGTCGACCAGGCCGCCTCGTTGACGCAATGGCCTCTCTTTACAGCCGGTTCGCTTCACGGCCCGAACGGCGAGCGCGCCACCGTCAACCATGCCGTTCCTCTCGGAGCACTGCCGCATGGCGAGGTGCGCTCCCTGATGGCCCGCGCCGGTATTTTCGTGTCTCCGTCGCTCTACGAACCGTTCGGTCTGGCGGCTCTGGAAGCGGCCATGTCGGCAACGCCCCTGGTGCTCTCGGACATCCCGACCTATCGCGAGTTATGGGACGGGGCCGCGATGTTCTTTGACGGTCGCGACCCGCATGATCTCGCTGCCTGCATCAATCGTCTTTCCAGCGATGCGGGGCATAGGCGGGAGCTCGGCCACGCCGCCCTCCGCCGAAGCCGCAGGTTCACCCTGGGGAGACAGGCAGCGGCCATGCGCGATGTCTACGAAAAGGCGGCGCTGGCCGTGGCGGAGCGCTGATCATGCGCTTCTTGTTCTACACCCACTCGCTCGTCTCCGACTGGAACCACGGCAATGCCCATTTCCTTCGCGGCGTCATGCGCGAACTGGTGGCGCGCCGGCATCAGGCCATCGCTCTGGAGCCGGCGGACGGCTGGAGCCGATCGAACCTACTGGCCGAGAGGGGATCCTTCGCGATCGAACGTTTTCGCAAGGATTTCCCCGAATTGATGCCGGTGACCTACGATGCCGGGTTCGACCATGAAGCCTGGATCGCCGAGGCCGACGTGGTGATCGTCCACGAATGGACCGACCCGGAGCTTGTCGCTCGCATCGGCCGTGCCCGGGCCGATGGCGGCAAATTCACCTTGCTGTTTCACGACACCCATCACCGCGCCGTGTCGGCCACCGAGGCAATCTCGGCGCTCCGCCTGGAACATTATGATGGCGTTCTCGCCTTTGGCGAAGCGCTGCGCGAGAGCTATCTGCGCGCCGGGTGGGGCAAGCGTGTCTTCACCTGGCATGAAGCGGCGGACGATCGGCTGTTCAAACCGCACCCGGAAATCCACGCGACGTCCGACCTGGTCTGGATCGGAAACTGGGGCGATGACGAGCGGACGGCCGAAATCCAGGAATTCCTGATCGAACCCGTGCGCGATCTCGGTCTTCAGGCCACTGTTCACGGGGTTCGCTATCCCGAGCCGGCACTTGCCGATCTGGCAGCCGCCGGTCTGCGCTACGAAGGGTGGATCGCCAATGCCGACGTGCCGAAGGTGTTCGCCGCGCATCGTGTCACCGTGCACATCCCGCGGCGTCCTTATCGTGAAGGCTTGCCCGGAATTCCGACGATCCGCATGTTCGAGGCACTTGCCTGCGGCATCCCGCTGATTTCAGCGCCTTGGTCCGACGTCGAGCAGCTTTTCAGGCCCGGCATCGACTTCCTGTTTGCCGAGGATGGATCGCAAATGCGGCAACACCTCCAGGCGGTGTTGGCCGATCCCGATTTTGCGGCCTCCCTGGTGACCTCGGGTCTTGAGACCATCCGCTCGCGGCACACCTGCCGTCACCGCGTCGACGAGTTGTTCGACGTGCTCTGGCAATGCACGACCCTGCACACCGCCGAGCTGACCGCCGCAAAGGAAGCCGCAGCATGAAGATCGCATTCTATGGATCGAGCCTCTTGTCGTCCTACTGGAACGGCGCCGCGACCTATTACCGAGGATTGCTGAAGGCGCTTTCGCAACTGGGCTACGAAATCACCTTCTACGAACCTGACGTTTATGACCGGCAGAAGAACCGTGACATCGAGGCGCCGGACTGGTGCTCTGTCGTCGTCTACGAGGCAACCCACCATGCCCTGATGCAGGTGGCGGCGCGTGCCGCCGAGGCCGATATCGTCGTCAAGGCGAGTGGCGTCGGCTTCGAGGACGAGGCGCTGCTTCGCGCCGTGCTCGACCACGCCCGCAGTGATGCGCTCATCGTATTCTGGGATGTCGACGCGCCGGCGACGCTCGCCCAGCTGCGCGACGAGCCGGACCACCCGCTGCATCGTGCGCTGCAAGAAATCGACCTTGTGCTGACCTATGGCGGCGGCGATCCCGTAGTCTGGGCCTATCGTGCCATGGGCGCGAACGAGTGCGTGCCAATCTACAATGCGCTCGATCCCGAAACGCACCACCCGGTCGCCAGCAATGCGCGTTTTGCCTGCGATCTGGCGTTTCTCGGAAACAGGCTGCCGGATCGTGAAGCGCGTGTGGGATCGTTCTTCCTCGATCCTGCGAGCCAGCTGCCGGAACAACGTTTTCTGCTCGGCGGATCTGGGTGGGGCGACAAGCCGCTCCCCGCCAATGTCGGCTGGCTCGGCCATGTCGGCACCCGCGATCACAACGCCTTCAATGTCACGCCGAAGGCGGTGCTGAACATCAGCCGCGACAGCATGGCCGCGAACGGTTTTTCACCCGCCACGCGTGTCTTCGAGGCGGCCGGCGCCGGCGCTTGCCTGATCACCGATGCCTGGCTCGGCGTCGAGCTGTTCCTGAAGCCCGACGAGGAGATCCTTGTGGCGCGCGACGGCGGCGATGTCGCCGAAATCATGCAGGCGCTGACCCCAGTTCGGGCAAAGGCGATCGGCCAGGCCGCACTTCGACGCGTTCTCGCCGATCATACCTACGCATTGCGGGCGGCCGTGGCTGATGCGGTCTTCAAACGGCATTTGACGCACGGGACCGTGGAGGCAGCCGAATGACCAGGCAGTTGGACATCGTCTTTCTCGGCCTGTCGCTTTCCTCGTCCTGGGGAAACGGCCATGCCACCACTTTTCGAGGTCTGTTGAAAGGCCTCCACCAACTCGGCCATCGCGTAACTTTTCTGGAGCGCGATGTGCCATGGTACGCCAATCACCGCGATTTGCGCGATCCGGATTTCTGCGCCTTGCGCTACTACGAAACCGTGCAGGAACTGCAACGCGACTACGCGCGGTGTCTGCAACAGGCCGATGTCGTGGTGATCGGCTCCTTCGTACCGGAAGGGCGCGCGGTGATCGACACCGTCGCTTCACTTTGCAAAGGACAACTCTGCTTTTACGACATCGACACGCCGGTGACCCTGGCGAAGCTGTCGGCGGACGATTGCGACTATCTGAGCTGGCGCCAAATCCCCTACTTCGACATCTATTTCTCTTTTGCCGGCGGCCCGATGCTTGCCGATCTGACGCAGACCTTCGGCGCACGCCGCGCCGAGCCGCTCTACTGTTCGGTCGATCCGGAACGGCATCACCGCACCGCCGATCCGATCGGCTGGGATCTCGGTTATCTCGGCACCTACAGCGCCGACCGGCAAGCCACACTCAACGCGCTTCTGCTCGAGCCTGCACGGCGCATGCCGGATCGGCGTTTCGTCGTGGCCGGCTCGCAATATCCGTCCGACATCGACTGGCCCGACAATGTCGAGCGCATCGAACACTTGCCGCCGGCCGATCATGCCGCATTCTATAGCCGTCAGCGCTACACCCTGAACGTCACACGCAGTTCCATGATTGCCGCGGGATGGTCCCCCAGCGTGCGCCTTTTCGAAGCCGCGGCTTGCGGCACGCCGATCATCAGCGACCGCTGGCCAGGCCTCGACAGCTTCTTTCCCGCATCGACGATCCACACGGCCAGGATGGCGGACGAGGTCGTCGCGATCCTGTCCCGGGAATCGGCTCGTACACGTCTCGCGATGGCCGACCGGGCACGCGAACTCGTCCTTGCCTCCCACACCGGTGCGGCCAGGGCTCGCGAATTCATCACGGCGCTTACGCAAAAGGGGGCGGTGGTCCTCGATCTCGATATCGGAAGTGCAGCATGACTGGCAGACAGGAGAAAATCGCGATGCGACAAACAAAAAAAGCGCAAAGGGCAAAGACGGTGCTCGTCGCCGGTGGCGCGGGCTTCCTCGGTTCGCATCTTTGCGAAGCATTGTTACGCGATGGCTGGCGTGTGATCTGCGCCGACAATTTTCTTACCGGTCGCATGGAGAACATCAACGCGATCATGGACCAGCCGGGTTTCCGGTTGATCGAGCAGGATATCTGCC
This sequence comes from Mesorhizobium sp. BR-1-1-10, assembly GCF_020165595.1. Taxonomy (NCBI): domain Bacteria; kingdom Pseudomonadati; phylum Pseudomonadota; class Alphaproteobacteria; order Hyphomicrobiales; family Phyllobacteriaceae; genus Mesorhizobium; species Mesorhizobium sp. BR-1-1-10. The sequence continues at coordinate 402,755 of NZ_JAIUIL010000007.1, forward strand.
GTCCATTGGAGCTTGGCGAGCCGGTGGATCGCATTTTCAACATGGCCTGCGCCGCCTCGCCGCCGCGTTACCAGGCCGATCCGATCCACACCACGCGAACCTGCGTCATCGGAACGTTGAACCTGCTCGAACTCGCCGCCCGCAACGACGCGCGATTGCTGCAGGCCTCCACGAGTGAAGTGTATGGCGATCCGGAGCAACATCCGCAGAGGGAAGATTATGTCGGCCATGTGAACTGCACCGGCCCACGCGCCTGCTACGACGAAGGCAAACGCACCGCCGAAACACTTTGCTTCGACTATCTGCGAGCCGGCAAGGCCGACGTTCGTGTCGCGCGTATCTTCAACACCTACGGGCCGAGAATGGATCCGGCGGACGGCCGCATCGTCTCGAACCTGATCATGCAGGCGCTCGAGAAGCGCCCGCTGACGATTTTCGGCGACGGCATGCAGACGCGATCCTTCTGCTACGTCTCCGATCTGATCGATGGGTTGATGGGCCTTATGGATATCAATCCCAATCCGGGCAAGCCCGTCAATCTGGGCAACCCCGGCGAATTCACCATCGTGCGACTGGCGGCATTGGTGAAGGCCATGACCGGCACCAAATCGGACATGACGTTCCTGCCGCTGCCGCAGGACGATCCTCGACGCCGGCAGCCCGACATCTCGCGCGCAAAAGCGCTGCTCGGCTGGACGCCAAGAGTGCCTCTCAACGAGGGGCTCGCGCGGACGATCAGCTATTTCGCCATGCTTGAAGGCGGCTCGATCGGCGCTCAAATGGCAGGACGGTCCACAAGGGCGAGACCCACGTCAGGCGGGCTGCAGAACCTCCCTGCCTGATGCCGGACCGCGGTCACATCTTCGCATCGATTCCCGCGGGAACATCCAGGCAAGCTTTTGGTTTGACAGGAGGACCACATATGGAGGACCTCCTCATGCACCCCAAGCGATCTCGGACCGATATCGACAAGATGGCGGAACGAGAGACGGCTGCGTATTTGCGGCGAGCCTCAATCACCTATCTGGAGTGCTGTGTCAGCCTGATGATGACGCATCTGCAGCGGGAGGAGGTGGCCAGTATTCTCGAGCAGGAAGCAGACATGCTGCGCAGGCTGGATTGACGCAGACTAATCGGCCCTGGCCTGGCCCAGGAACCGTGTCAGCCCTGCCTCATATCGGTTTGCCGTCTCCTCCAGCCTTGCTCTTTCCCAGCCATTCTCGGATTGGGCGGCCATGCTCCACAGCCCGAGCTGAAACGCCAAATAGCAAGGTTTGAAATAATCGATGAGCCTGGCGTCGATGCGGCTATCCATGCCGCCGATCAACGTCGTCGCCTCGGCTTCGGACAAGTCATGTTCTACGCAGGCGCCGGCAATATCCCATTCTATCGGCTGGCAGCCGATCAGATCGTGTCCTCGGCAATGGTCGACTGCATCCGTCTTAATCAGCGTACCATCGGAACCGACCAGAAACTCCCAGGGGTGAAGCCTGCCGTCGATCTCGACCCGTTCCAACACCTTTGCGGGCGTCTGCTTCGAGAACCAGGTCCGCAGTCTAGCCGCCTGGCTTTCGCCCAAAGCTTCGGAAGCATTGTGAACCGCCATCTCCGCGAGGGCGAGCAATGATGCGCCGGCTTCGCAGGTCCGCAGATTGGTCGCACGCCAGGCCAGATAGCGTGTGAACGCCGCGACAAGTCTCTGCCTGGACAGCGGCAGCTGATCCATCGTGGTTCCGTCGGTCCACCGTTCGACCAGAAAACCGTGGCAGACCCCGATGACTTGCGGTCCGAATCCGGCTTGATGCAACATCCTGGCGGCTTGCATCTTGCGCAGCCCGGTTTCGCCGAGGCCGACAAATTTGACAAGCCAGCGGTCTTGACCCGCGGAGGCCAGGAACTTTCGCCGTTCGGTGCCGCGTGTGCTCGGTGGCCAGCGCTTTTCGTCGGCGTAGTGAAGAGAGCGCCACGCGCCCCCGGATATTTCGGTCAAGCGCAATTTCGGACTGCCGACCGCCTCGGCTACCCAATCGCGCAGCGTTGGACTTTGCGAGCTTTCGGGAAAGGTGCGTTCGAACGTTATCGCCACATGTTTGCGGCAGCGCACCCATGTCTCCCGAATATCCGGCGACGCTTCGGCGCCCGGATCGCCCGAATGGCTGGGGAACAGGTGAATGCGGTCCGTATCGATGCCCTGTTTTCTCAGCCACGCGACGACGGCGTGGACCGAACTTCCCGACAGGCCGGGACCTTCGTCGACGACCGCGAAACGAGCCGACGGCTCGTTCCTCCAGGCCGCGACCAAACGCGGATCGGCATTGAGGCGCCGATCGAAAGGATGCCCGATCGGGCGCACGCTAATGGGCGCCGGCGCACCGATCGCGGCCGCCACCATGGCCGCGAGCCCCAGGCCGATGCTGCGGATGCCGATCACGCATGTGTTCGCATCGAGACCTGATACCTGCGCCGCGCCGAGATAACTCTCTGGATAAAGCGCATAATGCGCGTAGCCCTCGGACGAGCCGGTCAAAACCTCTGCCTTGCAATCGAGTGCGGTCAGCATTTGGAGAAGTCGCGGGTCGATGCCACCGTCCACAGCGAACCCGCTTCGCCACGACCTCGCCACCTCTGCCGCAAGCCCGACCAGTAGCCTGGCGCCTTGCCGTTGCGAAGGCGAATTGGTGTCGACGCCCCGGGCCTTGAAGTCGACATCCGCGAGCCCTTGGACCAGTTCCGACACGCTGACGAACAGCCCGACCAATGCGGCATGGCGCCGGATGCCGCAAGGCATGCGATCGAGGCCTTGGGCCATTTCGATCGCCGCCTCCTGAAGCTGTCGTGCATTCTCGGTCCGCTTGTGGTCGCCGTAGACGATCATTGGTCGATTTCCGGTGCTTGCCGTGCGGGCAACGCGGCGCGCGCGGCTTCGATCCATGCTGCTTCGCGCAATTTTTGACCAAGCCAAGGAACATTCCGGCACGGTGGCGGTTCGGCGCAAGGAACTTACCTTTGAACAGCATAGGGCGGCAGTTTCGTGGGATCGAAAAAAGTTCGTGTTGGTATCGTTGGAGTGGGCAATTGCGCGTCCTCCCTGGTGCAGGGCCTCGCCTATTATCGTCATGCCAAAAGCAACGAACCGATCCCGGGGCTCATGCATGCCGATCTCGGTGGCTATCACGTCGACGACATCGAAATTGTCTGTGCGTTCGATGTCGCCAGAAGCAAGGTCGGCCGTGACGTCGCGGATGCGATCTACGCTCCCCCCAACAACACGTTCCGCTTTGCCGACGCGCCGACGACCGGCGTTCTCGTCGAACGCGGGCCGACGCTTGACGGGATCGGCAAATATCTGCGCGACGAAATCGAAGAAGCGCCCGGACCGGTTGCCAATGTCAGCGAGATCCTGCGCGACAGCGGAGCCGATGTGTTGGTCTCCTACCTGCCGGTGGGTTCGGAAGAGGCGACGCACTTCTACGCTGAATGCGCGCTCGAGGCCGGCTGTGCCTTCGTCAATTGCATACCGGTCTTCATCGCCTCGCGTCCGGAATGGCGCCGGCGCTTCGAGCAACGCGGGCTGCCGCTGGTCGGCGACGACATCAAGAGCCAGGTCGGCGCCACCATCGTGCACCGGTTGCTGGCCAATCTCTTTCGCGAGCGCGGCGTGCGCATCGATCGCACCTATCAGCTGAATTTCGGCGGCAACACCGATTTTCTCAACATGCTCGAACGCGAGCGGCTGGAATCGAAGAAGATCTCCAAGACGCAATCGGTAACCAGCCAGCTCGATGTTCCCCTGGAGCCGGGCAACATCCATGTCGGCCCCAGCGACCACGTGCCTTGGCTCACCGACCGCAAATGGGCCTACATCCGCGTCGAAGGCACGACCTTCGGCGGCGTGCCGCTGAATGCCGAGCTCAAGCTGGAAGTGTGGGATTCGCCCAATTCAGCCGGCGTGGTGATCGATGCGGTGCGCTGCGCCAAGCTCGCGCTCGACCGCGGCATTGCCGGGGCGCTGACGGGTCCTTGCAGCTATTTCATGAAATCGCCACCCGAACAGTTCACCGACGCCGAAGCGCGCCAGCGCACGCTCGCTTTCATCGCCGGTAAGGACGAGCCATTGCTGGATGCCGCGGAATGACGACGACGTTCTTTTTGATCCGCCATGCGGCGCACGACAATGTCGGCTCGTACCTTGCGGGCCGCATGGCCGGCGTATGTCTCGGCGAGGCCGGCAAGGCTCAAGCCGAGCAGCTTGGCGGCCGCATGGCCCGTGAGACGATTGCAGCCATTCTATGCAGCCCGCGCGAGCGCACGCAGGAGACGGCGGTTCCGATCGCTCTCGCTTGCGGTGTCGGCGAAATCGCGATCCGCGCCGAACTCGACGAGATCGACTTCGGCGACTGGTCGGGGAAGACTTTCGACGAATTGAACGGCGATGCCAGTTGGCGCGCGTGGAACGATCAGCGGCAGGAGGCCAGGACACCGAGCGGCGAAACCATGCTGGATGTCCAGCAGCGCATCGTCTCGCTGATGAACGGCGTCCGCGAGCAGCATCAGAACCAATGTGTCGCCCTGATCAGCCACGCCGATGTGATCAAGGCCGCCGTCTGCAAGGTGCTTGGCTTGCCGGTAGGCGACTGCTTTCGCTTCGACATCGATCCCGCCTCGATCACGACGATCGTATCGGGCGACTGGGGCTCGAAGCTCCTGCGATTGAACGAAGCTGCCTGACGAGGAAATTCCCCATGCGGATGGTCATTTTCGGTCTTACCGTCACGTCTTCATGGGGAAACGGCCATGCCACGCTGTGGCGTGGGCTGATCCGCGCCCTCGCCCGGCTGGGCTGGTCGATCACCTTTTTCGAACGCGACACCCCCTATTATGCCGGGACCCGCGATCTGGATCAGCTCGATGGAGGCAACGTCGTCATCTATCCGGACTGGGAGGACATCCGCCGCGTCGCGGAACGGGCGATGAAGCAAGCGGATGTCGTGGTCGTCACCTCTTATTGTCCGGACGCCGTCGAGGCTTCGCGCCTCGCGCAGCAGGCATGCCGCGGACTGCGTGTCTTTTACGATCTCGATACTCCAGTCACGCTTGCCCGCGTCGAACAAGGTGAGCGTCCGCCCTATTTCGGACCTGAAGGCCTTGCCGACTACGATCTCGTCCTGAGCTACACCGGCGGCCCGGCGATCGAGGCGCTGAAGGCGGTGCTGGGCGCGCGCCAGGTGATGCCGCTCTATGGGCATGTCGATCCGGATCAGCACCGGCCGGCAGAGAAGCGGGCCGAATTCGCCGGTGATCTGTCCTATCTCGGAACCTACGCGGCGGATCGCCAGGCCGGCGTCGAAAAGCTTCTGGTTCGCCCGGCCGCGCGCCTGCCCGACCAGCGCTTTATCATCGGCGGCGCACAATATCCGCAGGAATTCCCATGGAGCGACAACATCTTCTTCGTCAGGCATCTGCCACCCGCCGACCATCCGGCGTTCTTCTCCTCGTCGCGGCTGACACTGAACGTCACCCGCGAAGCGATGGCGCAAAAGGGCTGGTGCCCCTCGGGACGGCTCTTCGAAGCGGCCGCGTGTGGAGCTGCCATCGTCACCGACGCATGGCCAGGCCTCGCGGAATTTTTCGAACCCGGCCGCGAAGTGCTGTTGGCGCGCGATACGGAAGATGTGGTCGCGGCACTGCAATTGCCGGAGTTCGAACTCGACGGCATTCGAAGGCGAGCCCGCGAGCGGGTCTTGGGCGAGCACACTTCCGCCAAACGCGCAGCGGAACTGGACAAAATCCTGGCCGATGCCTTGCGAAACCCAGTCGGCGAACCGATGAAGGAAGCAGTCTGATGTTGGGCATCGTGCCCGCTGCCGGACGCGGCAGCCGCATTCAACCGCTCGGCTTCTCGAAGGAGTTGCTGCCGGTCGGCAGCAGGATCGACGGACAGACCGAACGTCCCTGCGCCGTGAGCGAGTATCTGGTACGGCGCATGGTCCAGGCCGGCGTCGACAAGATTTGCTTCATCATCGGATCGGGCAAATCCGACATCCTCGAATATTATGCCGCCGGCTACGGTGAGGCGGCAGCGCTCTTCGTGGTGCAGCCTCAACCCGTCGGTCTCTGCGATGCGATTTTCCGGGCAGCGCCCCTCGTCGCGCCCGACGAGGTCGTCCTCGTCGGGCTTCCAGATACGATCTGGTTTCCCGAGGACGGCTTCTGTCGCTTGCCTGACGATCAGCTTTCTTTTCTGCTCTTCCCGGTGGATAGCCCGGAATTCTTCGACGCCGTCGTTACCGATGATGAGGAGCGGGTGATCGAAATCCAGGTCAAGCGGCAGGACGCCGCCACGAACTGGGTTTGGGGTGCGTTCAAGATGCCCGGCCATATCCTGCATCGGCTTGCGGCACTCTGGCGCGAGCGGGATGGTCGTGACGAATATATCGGCACGTTGATCAACGCCTACCTTGCGGGCGGGGGTGTGGCCTATGGTGTCAAGGCAGGGTCCGCTTATGTCGATGTCGGTACATTCAATGGGTATCGCACAGCTCTGCGGTTGCTTGAAAACGGCGTCCCGTCAGCTCATCACCAGCCCGCAACGATCATGCCCGGCGCGCATTCGCATGTGCCTGTCGTTCCGGGTGAAGGAGCCTGAACATGTTGCATTCCCATGCCGAAATCCGCCGGCGCATCGACGCGCTCGGCCCGTGGTTCCACAATATGGACCTGGCCGGCGTCGAAACCGCGCCCGACCACTTTCTCGGCAACTACCCGCTGATCAAATGGCGCAAATTCGCCGATGCCATACCCGCTGATCTGACCGGCAAGACCGTGCTGGATATTGGCTGCAATGCCGGCTTCTACTCGATCGAGATGAAACGGCGAGGCGCCGCCCGTGTCCTCGGGATCGATTTCGACGAGGCCTATCTGGCCCAGGCCCGCTTTGCCGCCGAGATCGCGGACTGTGATATCGAATTCCAGAAGCTGTCGGTCTACGACGTCGGTGCCCTGCGCGAGACATTCGATGTCGTGCTCTTCATGGGAGTGCTTTACCATCTGCGCCACCCCTTGCTCGCGCTCGACCTGATCCGTGAGCACGTCGCCGTCGACCTGATGATCTTTCAGTCCATGCAGCGCGGCAGCAAGGACCTGCCCGCATTGGAAGAGAACTATCATTTCTGGACGCATGATTTGTTCGACCAGCCGGAATTTCCCAAGCTGCATTTCATCGAACACCGCTATGCCGACGATCCGACCAACTGGTGGATACCGAACCGGGCCTGCACCGAAGCGATGCTGCGCAGCGCCGGTTTCGAGATCGTTCTGCATCCCGAGCAGGAGGTCTATTTCTGCCGCGCTGCCGGCGATCCGGCCGGCGGCGGCGCGATATATCCGTCGAAAGGAAAGCTCCATGATTGAAGCCGCGATGATCTGGAACGAGCCCAACAACAAATCGCATTGGGACCCCGAGCTCGACCCCGATTGGAGCCGCTTTGCCAGGATGGCAGTCCTGTCGGCGGACGCGATCGCATCCGAGAACCCGGCTCTGACAAAAGTGCTTGGCGGCATCTCGCCGATAGACCCCGGCTTTATCACGCGCATGAAGGAATTCGGCGTGCTGGACCATGTCGACGCCGTCGCTGTTCACGGCTTTCCCCTCGACTGGAACCTGTGGCAAATTCAGGAATGGCCGCAGAAGATCGGTGAGATCGCGACCGTCACCGACCTCCCCATCTGGGTCAGCGAGGTCGGCGTATCGACCTTCGGGGCCGAGGAAATACAGGTCTGGGGGCTCAAGCGCACCGCCGAATTGCTGCTCGGCAACGCACCGCGAATCCAGTGGTACAGCCTCTATGACCTTCCGCGCGAATGGGAAGCAACGACGCGGCATCGCGAGGCGGAGGGATCGTCCTATTACCGCCATTTCCACATGGGGCTGCTGCGCCAGGACGGTACGCCAAAACCGGCGTTGGAAGAATTCCTACGCTACACACCCGCAATGGGCCTGGTGCAGTGGTTTCATTTCGAGGACCCGCGGCTGGACGATGCCGTCGCCTGGATGAAGCGGCTCGGCGTGACCAATATGCGCACGGGGCTTTCCTGGGCCGATAGCTTCAGGCCGAATGCGTTGGACTGGTTCGACCGACAGATGGAAGCACTCGCCGCTTTCGACGTCACGGTCACCTTCTGCTTCACGCCCGAGCATCGCGGAATGATGCCTCACCACACCAGCCCTCCGCTGGTGCCCGAGGAATTCGCCGAGTTCTGTGCAACGATGATCCGCCGCTACGCGCCCGGCATGATGTCCGCCTCGCTCCCGACGCAGCGGGCCTCGGCTGCGTGAGGCTCTCATGCGACCCGGTCCGCGATCATCGGAGGCACTGACCGAAGTCAAGGCTCTCGGCCCCTTCGAGATCGGCGCCAGGTCGTGCGCAACCGCCCTCGTCCACCCCGCACCATGGCTCGGCCGGCCATGACGCTCACCGTCCTCAATGTCGCCTATCCCCTCGCGCCTGTCGGACCGGATGCGGTCGGGGGTGCCGAACAGGTCCTGTCGATGCTCGATCGGGCACTGGTCGGCGCGGGTCATCGGTCTATCGTCGTCGGCTGCCGGGGCTCCAGCGCGAGCGGCACGCTTGTGGAAACACCGGCGGAAGGCGGCGTGCTCGACGAGGCGGCGAAGAGCCGCGCGCAGCAGGCTCATCGGACCGCGATCGCGGCTGCCCGCGCCAGGTGGCCGATCGATTTGGTTCATCTGCATGGCATCGATTTCGATGCCTATCTGCCCGACGATGGCCCGACCTTGGTGACCCTTCACCTGCCGCTGGACTGGTATCCGGCCAGGGCCTTGCAGCCGACGCGCGACGACCTGTGGCTTCATGCAGTCTCGGCCGCCCAGCAGAAAACCGCGCCACCCGGCGCCAGACTGGCGCCGCCAATTCCGAATGGAGTTGACATAGAGGCGCTCAGCCTGCCGCAGCCGAAGCGCGACTTCGCACTGGTCCTGAGCCGTATCTGCCCGGAAAAGGGCATCCACCTGGCGCTGGACGCGGCCAAGCAGGCAGGTGTACCGCTGGTTGTCGGCGGTAAGGTCTATCCCTATGAAACGCACACGCGGTACTTTCGCGACGAGGTCCAACCTCGCCTCGATGGCCGCCGCCGCTTTCTTGGTCCGCTCGGTTTCACCGCCAAGCGGCGCTTTCTCAACGCAGCACGCTGTCTGGTCATCCCGAGCCTTGCCGCCGAGACCAGTTCCCTTGTCGCCATGGAGGCGCTGGCCTGCGGCACACCGGTGATCGCCTTTCCGAATGGTGCGCTTCCGGACGTGATCGAGCACGGCAAGACCGGTTTTCTCGTCAATACGGTCGACGAGATGGCACAAGCCATCGTTGCGGCGTCAAGCCTGGACGCCGAGACATGCCGCGCCGAGGCGCGACGGCGGTTCTCGCTGGAGCGAATGATCTCGTCTTACATGGATGCCTATCAAGCATTGGCACGACTTGGCACCGATGCCGGGCGCCTCGCCGTCACACCGTGAGCGAGTCTGTGTTGCGCGGCGAGATCATCGATGATCCGGCGCAATTCGATACGCTTGCGGCGGATTGGTGGGGACTGTGGGAGCAGAGTTCCTCGGCGACGCCGTTTCAATCTCCTGCGTGGCTGGTGCCATGGTGGCGCACATTCGGGCCCGGCGACCTGGCGACGGTCGCGGTCTGGCGCGGAAGCGAACTGATAGGGCTGGCGCCGCTTTATCTGGAGCACGGGACCGCCGGCTCGAAACTTCTTCCGGTCGGCATTTCGCTCAGCGACTATCTGGATATCCTGTGTGTTCCCGGTGTCGAAAACCAGGTCGCGGCCATTGTTGCCGAAAAGATCCTCTCGGTCGGCTGGTCGCAGTGGATCCTGTCGGATTTGCCGGAAGGCGGCGCCGGTCTTGCGATTGCGCATCCCGATCTGAAGGCGGGGCAGCCAGCCACTCATGGTGCTTGCCCCGTGCTCGCCATCGCCGGAGACGATACCCTTGCAGGCTGTGTACCCTCCCGGCGCCGGCGCCAGTTGCGACGGGCGCGGCAGGCCGCATCCAGACGCGGCCGGATCGCGTTGTCGTCGGCACGAGGCGATCCTCAAACCTTCCTCGATCAGTTGATCCGCCTGCACGACGCGCGCTGGGCCGGACACGGAGGTGGCGTGTTGGCCGACGCGGCTGCAGAGGAATTTCACAGGCGCTCACTTCCCTTGCTCGACGCTCGCGGCCTGGTCCGATGCTGGCTTTTGGCAATCGATGGCAGGACGGTCGGGGCCTATTACGGCTTCCACCATCGCGGTCGTGCCTATGCTTATCTCGGGGGCTTCGACCCCGCCTATGCCGAAGAGAGCCCAGGGGCGATCCTGATCGGCCACGCGATCGCGGAATCGATCCGCGAAGGTGCGCGCGAGTTCGATTTCCTGCGCGGCCAGGAAGCCTACAAATATGGCTGGGGCGCCATCGACAGGTGGACGATGCGCCGGGTCTGGACGCGGAGTTGATGACATGCCTGCAACCAAGCCAAAATCCGCTCCGCGCCGCACTACGATCAGATCGGCTGTTGAAGACTGCATGGCGGATGGTGTCTGCGCCGAAGCAGTCGTCGCCAGGCTGGCGCTTCACCTGCAGACGGGGATCAGGGCGGCGGACCTGGCAAAGATCGTGCTGGATATCGTTCCGTCGAATGCGCGAGACGCGGAAAGGCTGCAAGAGGTAGCCGGGTTGCTTCGCCGCAAGCCAGATATCTTTGCCACATTGCGAGCGACGGGAGCGGCCGTTCGGCACACACGCGACGACGGGGAGACCGGTGCCGCCGTCGTCACGCGGCTGGCCTCGAGCTTCGATGCGGCGGCAGCGATTTCGGAGACAGCAAGTGTCCAGCTCGCATCCCTAGGGGATGAGGAAAGGCTCTCGGCCACGACCGACGAAGTCGTCGCCTGGCTCAAGCAGCAGGACTTCTCCGGAACCCGCCGGGATATTCTGGACATTGGTTGTGGCATCGGCCGTTTCGAGCATGCGCTTTCCAACTCTTTCAACCGCATGATCGGCATCGATATATCCTCGCGGATGATCTCCATCGCCTCCGAACGGTGCGCCGCGCTGGGCAATGTCGAGTTGCGGCAAACCTCCGGTCTCGATTTGAGCGAATTCGACGACGGCAGTTTCGATTGCGTGCTGGCGGTCGACAGCTTTCCTTATCTGGTTCTGGCGGGCATGGCCGAGGGGCATTTCGATGAGATCGCACGCGTTCTGAAACGGCCTGGCTGGCTCGCCTTGCTGAACTATTCCTATCGCGGATCGCTTTCGTGGGACCGCGCTGATGTCGGCCGCCTGGCGGAAGCTCACCAAATGCGGGTCGTCATCAATGGCGAGAAGCCGTTTCGGTCATGGGATGGCGAGGCTTTCCTACTTGCTCGAGGCGGCGGAACATTACTGCGCGCCGCCAGTTCGGACGTCGAACCAGAGGCGCCGAAGATCGGCACCGACCCGAAGGAGGAAATCATGGCACCCGGCGCCAAGAAACATCGGCCGCGTGAAGCAGCACGGCGATGAGCGCGGGCTGGACCGCAATCTCGTCAAGTCCGATCAATATCAGGATCATGCCGCCGACCAGGCGCCGAAGAACGCCGTCACCCCATGTCCTTTGCCTGCAGCGTAAGCCAAGGAAATAAAGCTGTGCAAGGATTGGCGGCAACCCTGCCGGCGACGGACATCGCCTTGTAATGTCCGGCGTTTGTCACCACACTAAAGTCAGGGACTGCTGGTTATCAAGAGAATATGGATGTCTCATTCGAGCGACGATACCGCGGACCCGCAATTCGGTCTGGCCATGGATCAGGAGATCACTTCTCTCCTGGACGCCATAGAACAGGAAAAAATTCCAGACCGGCTAACCAGGCTGGCCATGGAGTTGCAAAACGCGCTGGTTGAGAAACGTCGACGTGACGTGCAGAACTGATTATCTGCGGCTGTCACCCTCCATATCGAGTTGACCATCCGATAGATGATTTCGTCTTTCAATCAGTGTCTGCAACGAACTCTCCCCAAGCAACTCAAGAATATTGGCGCGGGCACGGTTCAGCCGACTTTTTACCGTCCCCACCGCGCAGCCGCATATCTCGGCCGTTTCTTCATAACTCACCCCCAGAACGCCAATCAGCATCAGAACCTCGCGTTGGTGTTCCGGTAACTTTTGTATGGCGGCGTGGACTTCCTTGCTTTGAACGCTCCATTCCTGGGTGGCTTCCGAAATCGGTCGGGACGACGCGCAGTCGAGCAGGCCTGGCGCTTCCCGGGCAGCGATCTTGACCCGGGTGTAGTACGTGTTGCGCATGATGGTGAAGAGCCACGACTTCATGCGTGTGCCGGGTTCGAACTTGTCGATGTTGGCGAGACCCTTGGTCAGTGTCTCCTGTACCAGATCGTCGGCATCGTCGGGGACGCGGCAGAAGGTACGCGCGAAAGCCCGCATGGCGGGTATGAGCTCAACGATGGAAACTTCATTGGTTTCTTGGTCGGCCAAAATGTAGCCTCCGGATGACAATGGTCCAGCTCCCAGAAGAAGAGTGTATGAACGCAGCCCCTGCTAAATGCATGGAAGTTTGGTTCGTTCCTCGCGCTGAAGACAACTCTTCAGAAATTCCGCGCAGCGGGGGCATCTTACCCAATCGGCCCATGCCGTCGCCGCGATAGGGATGGCGCCTTGGGCGATGCACGCGCGCGCAGCGGTTCTTTCACGGGAACAAAGCCGCGCACCGGCAGTTTGACCTCCTGAGTACTTCCACCCCCCTCCGGCATCAAAACGAGGTATGTCATGGCCAAATCCGCCCGTCGCTCCGCTCGCCAATCGGCAAGTGGACAGGAACCGGATAGCGCGCGCGGAAACGGCGGGGAATTGCACCAGATCGCCGGGGGTGAGACGCCCACTCTGACCACGGCGCTCGGAACACCCGTCTCCGACGATCAAAACACATTGCGGATCGGCGAACGCGGACCAGCGCTGATCGAGGACTCTCATTTTCGGGAGAAGATTTTCCACTTCGACCACGAACGCATTCCCGAGAGGGTCGTCCATGCCCGCGGCTACGGCGCGCATGGTTACTTCGAAACCTACGAGTCTCTGGCCAAATACACGCGTGCCGATATTTTCCAGAGGGCCGGCGAAAAGACACCGGCTTTCGTGCGCTTCTCGACGGTTGCCGGTAACAAGGGCTCGTTCGATCTCGCCCGCGACGTCCGCGGCTTCGCGGTCAAGCTCTACACCAGGGAAGGCAATTGGGATCTGGTCGGCAACAATATCCCGGTCTTCTTCATCCAGGACGCGATCAAGTTTCCCGACCTGATCCATGCCGCCAAACAGGAGCCGGACCGGGCCTTTCCTCAAGCCCAGACCGCTCACGATAATTTCTGGGACTTCATCAGCCTGATGCCGGAATCGATGCACATGGTGATGTGGATCATGTCGGATCGCGCGATCCCGCGCTCCTTCCGCTTCATGCAGGGCTTTGGCGTCCACACGTTCCGCCTGGTCAACGCGAAAGACGAATCCACCTTCGTCAAATTCATTTGGAAGCCAAAGCTCGGCATGCAATCGGTGGTCTGGAATGAGGCGGTCAAGATCAATGGCGCCGATCCAGACTTTCACCGTCGCGATCTATGGGACGCCATCCAGTCCGGCAATTTCCCGGAATGGGAGTTGACGGTGCAATTGTTCGATCAGGCGTTTGCCGACAGCTTCGACTTCGACATTCTGGACGCAACCAAGATCATTCCTGAAGAGGTGCTCGAACCAATCCCGGTCGGGCGGCTGGTGCTTGACCGGATGCCGGATAATTTCTTCGCGGAGACCGAGCAGGTTGCCTTCATGACGCAGAATGTGCCGCCCGGAATTGACTTCTCCAACGATCCGCTTCTGCAGGGCCGCAACTTCTCCTATCTCGATACCCAGTTGAAACGGCTGGGCAGCCCGAACTTTACCCATCTCCCGATCAATGCGCCGAAGTGCCCGTTCGCCCATTTCCAACAGGACGGACACATGGCTATGCGCAATCCGGTCGGTCGCGCCAACTATGAACCGAATTCATGGGGGCTGGGACCGCGCGAGGATCCGCAACGCGGCTTTCGTTCCTTCGCTGATGCCGAGGAAGGGCAGAAGGTGCGTCTGCGCGCGGAAAGCTTCGCCGATCACTACAGCCAGGCCCGGCAATTCTTCAACAGCCAGACACCGCCGGAGCAGCGCCACATCGCCATGGCGCTGACCTTCGAATTGAGCAAGGTCCAGGCACCGGCGATCCGCGAACGCATGGTTTCGCATCTGCTGAACATCGACGAAACCTTGGCGACCACCGTCGCCGACAAGCTCGGCATTCGGAATATGCCCGACCCTGCGGAGGCAGCCGTTCCGACGCGCGACGACCTGCCGCCTTCGCCGGCGCTCAGCATCATCGAGAACGGGCCTGACAGTTTCAAGGGCCGCAAAGTCGGCGTCTTGCTTAGCAATGGAACCGACACCGCGCTGTTCGAAGAGCTCCGTTCCGCCATCGAAACGGAGGGCGCGGTGATGGAGGTGATCGCGCCCAAGGTGGGCGGCGTCGACGCGGCTGACGGCAGCCACATCGAGGCCAGGCACATGATCGACGGCGGCCCGTCTGTGTTGTTCGACGCCGTGGTGCTGCTCCTTTCCGAGGAGGGTGCCGAGATGCTGCTCGACGAGGCGGCCGCGAGGGACTTCGTGTCAGATGCCTTCGCCCATTGCAAATTCATCGGCTTCACAGCGGCAGCCCAACCTCTCCTGGCCAAGGCGGGCGTGGCGCCCGATGCCGATGAGGGACTGATCGGGCTTGATACCGCAGGTTCCGTGAAGACGTTTATAGAGGCGTGCCGCAAACTGCGGCTGTGGGCACGGGAGACCGCCGTCAAGCTTTGATGCGGAGAGCCATGCGCTGTCACACCGGCGCATGGCTGCAAGGCCGGTATGCAGCATGCCAAGGCCCTATGGTTGGCGGGCCTCTCTGGCGGCCTGTTCTCGCTGCTGTTTCAGGACCTCGTCGGTCCCGACCAGCTTCTTTGCTCCGCCTGGAATTGCCGTGGACACCACCGCCGGAGGGTCGCTTGCCGGAAAAGAATCCTCCAACCCGGCCTGCAGTTGATCCTCGAGCGTCTGCGGTTCTTCGGAGCGGCCAGGCGTCCTGCGTGTATCCATCTTCTCCAGCGACTGTTTCTTCTTTGGTGACTCATTGGCTTCGCGGATCAAGGCATAAAGCTGCTCGATCGCGAATTCCTTGATCGTTTCGAAATCGGGCCGATCGTCCTTCGTCGCCTCTATCTGATCGACCATGGCCTTCTCGAACCGCCCAAGGCTTTCACCGCCGCAGGCATGGGAAAGGCGCAGCAATGCCTCGTGCAGCATCATCGGGGTGAAGTAAGCCGACGCTTCAAGCTTGAGTTGCCGCAGACGATCCGGAGTGGCAGCCTGGAATTTTGACATGGACGGTGTCCTTTCTCTCACGAGCGTGTCAACGACAGTTGATCGCCGATGTTCCACCACGCCTGAACATACTTCATGTCCAGCGACCTACCGGAACCAGCTTGCCGGCCTCCGGAACCGTCCATAATCTTGCGTGACTGGTCTTGATGAGCCGGTTCTCCCGCAAGGCGCCGGCGGCCGTTTTCCAACATGTCACGATTTCTTGTGATGAAGGATGCAGGTCCGGCACGCGCCTGCCAACCCGATCGAGCGGACGGCGTTGCCTGACGCCATCGCGGCTCATCGGCGCCCCCGCAGCAAGAACACCGCCCGATCAGTCGCCCCCAGGGAGAAGAACGACTTCGGGCGGCGCTCCGAGCCGGTGGCTCATTTGTTGCAGTTCTGCATGTTCGACGTCGTGTTGCCGCTGGCGGTGTTGTTGTCGATGTCGTTGCCCGCGGCATCCTTGCAGCGGTCGGTCATGCCGTTCGACTTGGTTGTCGAGTTTGTCGTGCTCGGGTCGGCGGGCGTGGTCGTCGCACCGGAGCCTGTGCCGACGCCAGTGCCGGTCGTGGTCCCATTGCCGCCACTGGTGGCGCCGGACGTCGAGCCTGAACCGGTGCCGTTCGACTGTGCCATTGCCGACGTGGCCAGAGCGACCGTAAGCACGGTGGCGGAGAGAAGTTTGGTGATCATCGGAGCATCTCCTTTGGTTGTGTACTGCTTCCACCAAACCTGTCTTTCCCGGATATGTTCCGAGTGAAACGCTCTTCAGCAAAATTCTCATGGATGGGTTCTTGTGCCGATGCGAACGCTTTCGGCCCGCCTGGGTTTGCTTGCAGGGGTCGGCGATGGATCTGTCAGCTGACGGGAACGGCAGGGTCCGTTCGGACGGGATCACCAGCCCCAAACGATCTTCCCATGCACATGGCGACGATGGATTAGTTGAGCTGGCCGAGGATACCAGAGCTGTTGGCCAGGACAAAACTCCAGTAGATCTGGAGCGCTATCGTGCAGATCGCGGCCGCCGAAATCGGCACGCCGAAAGGCACCACACCCCTCTGATCGAGATGCTGGACGTAGACGCGGAAGGCACTTTGAGGCAGCAGGAGCGGGTTTTTCACGACCAGGGCCGTGGCGAGCGCGAATACCAGCAGCAGCAGCGAAAATACCGTCAGGCCACTACCGCCGATCAGAAGCGGCACGACCGCCAGCAGCTTGACGTCGCCGGCGCCGATCTTGCGCAGCAACCAGAATGGGAAGAGCGCCAGAAACAGCAACAGGGCGGCCACCGCGCTTAAGCCCATATCCCACCAGGAGCGGGATTGAAGCGACAAAAGCAGGAGCGATCCAAGCCCCAGGCAGAGCAGCAGCAGCACGTCGCGGTTGGATATTTTCTGGGTGGTGAAGTCGAGCCAGGCAATCCGTGCGAGCAGGGCCGCGGCCAGGATCTTGAGCACTATCGCTTCGGTCAGCAGCACGTTCAGCGCTCGATGTTCTGCACGCTGGACGAGAGCAGCTTCAGATTGTTGGCGACGGTCGGATCGTTGGGCGCCAACTCGTAGGCTTTCAGGAAATTGCCGCGCGCGTCCTGCAGCTTGCCGCGCAGCAGATCGGAATAGCCGACATTGTTGTAATATTCAGGCGACGGCCCCATCAGCTTGAACGCGCGGCCATAGGCGCGGTCGGCAAGGTCGAAGCGGTGGATGCGGTCGCATGAAGCGGCCAAACCCATCCAGGCGCCGCCGTCATTGGGCGCCAGCTGCGTCGCTTTGAAGAACAACGCGCCGGAATTGCCGTAGTTCTCGGCGCGGAACTGGTTCTTGGCCTCCGCGACGGCCTGGTCCGAGGCATAATATTCGACGTCGCTGACGGTCTTCAATCCGTCGAAGGCGTCGCCAAACGACGTCACATCGCCTTTCGAGGGTTCGTTGGTGCGCACGACCCCACCAGTGGTGTCCGCACCGTTTGTCTGGCAGCCGGCAAGCGCCGCCAACAACATACTGGCAGCGACGACGGTTGCGAGGCGCGTTGGCCCTGTCATTTTTATCCCCCAAGAGTCCTGCGACTCTATTTTAGAATCAAAGCATATACCCATTTAGAAGAAAATGCCCTTCATCCGAATTATCACCGGCAACATGATGACCATCATGACGACCGGGAAGATGCACAATCCCAACGGGATCATCATTTTGACGGGAAGAGAATTGGCCCGTTCCTCGGCACTCAGGATTCGTTGCCCACGCATCTCCGCACTATAAACACGCAAAGCGTCGGTGAGGCTGGTGCCAAGTTCCTCAGACTGCCGGAACAGCACGGCCAGCGCCCTCGCCTCATCGAGGCCAATGCGGTCCGAGAGTTCGCGCAACGCCTCTCGCAGCGGCTTGCCAGCGCGCAGTTGCAAATTCATGATCGACAGCTGTATTCCCAGCCATTTGTGGGTCGCGGCCATTTCATGGCTGACACGTTCGACTGCCCCCTCCAGGCTCATGCCGGCATCGGCGCAAGTGATCATCATGTCCATGAAGTCGGGGAAGGCTCGACGATAGATCTGTTTCTGGCTGTTTTCGAAACGGTCGAGCAGAATGGAGGGAACCACCATGCAGGCGAGGCCGAAAAGGGCAGAACCGGCAAGAGTGATGAAACCTGACAGGTGCGGCGGCAGAACCCGCGACAGGATTGCATACATCGCCAGAAAACCAACGCATACCGCGACAAGGCGGGACAGCGTATAAATCAGCGGTGCGCTCGATTTGTAGAAGCCGGCGCGAAACAGCTTCGCTTCCAAGGCATTTGGCTCTTTCCGCTCCTTCTCGACCGACTTGAAGTAGGCATCGACCGGCCGTTGCGCGGCAAGCTTGGCAAGCTGGTCTTGTCCGAGCATCGACCGGCGGTCTGTAATCCCTTCGCCCATCAGGCTCTGCGCGACGAGCTTTCGTGTCTGCAGAGCCGGCAGGAAGACAAGCGCACCAAACAGGAAGAAGGACACCGCCGCCACAAAGACGGCAATGGACACCAACAAGCCCAGGTCCTGAATGTTCGAAAACAATTTCTTTCGTCGCCCCCAGTCAAAAATCGAAAGTAACCATCCGGTACATGATGAAGTCGCCGAGCAACGCCCACAACCCAAAAAGCAGGAATATCGGGAAGACGAGCGGGTTGCCCCAGACGCCGCCGTAATAGGCCGGAGCAAGGATTTGGAGTGTGAAGAACATCGCAATAGGAAACAAGGAGATGATCCACGCCGAGACGCGACCTTCGGCCGAAAGCGCCTTGATTTTCATTCGCAATTTCTGCCGTTCACGCATAACCGAGGAAAGATTGGCCAGAATTTCGGTCAAATTGCCGCCCGTCTTGGCCTGGATCGACAGCGATACCGACAGCAGCTGAAGACCCTCGAAGCCGACACGCTGCGAAAGCTTTCGCACCGCCTGCTCGATGCTGAGACCAAAGGTAATTTCGTCGGAGACGATGCCGAACTCGGTGCCGAGCGGATCGGGCATTTCGCGCGCGACCAGACCGATCGCGACCGAAGCCGGGTGACCGGCGCGCAGCGAACGAACGATCATGTCGAGCGCATCCGGCAGCTGTTTGGCAAATTTCCGGATTCGTTTGTTGCGGGCGCGCCTTAGGACGAGAAGCGGCAGGACAAGCCCCAAGACCAGAAAGACGAGAAACGACGCCAAAGTGGAAAAATTGAAGAACGCCAGCAGCAACGCGACCGCCAGCCCTGCAAGCAGAAATGTTGCGGCGAAGGTCAACGGATTTCCGGTGATACCGGACTGGGTATAGAGCCTGTTCAACCAGACCATACCGAAAAGAAAATCGCCCGAGTCCGTGAGCCCGCGCTCTCGCAGCAATCCCTGTAACGTCTGTTCGGCCGGGACGTCGCCAGCGAGCCGCTTCAATCGGCGGTTAACTGCTAGGGACCGGGAGCGGCGGCCGGCAAATGAAAGATACAGGGCTTCGCCGGCGAGAATGACCGAAGCTGCCGCCAGCATGTAGATGAAGTACAGCAGAGCTTCACCGGTCGGCATCAGAGGGCGACCTGCGGGTTGAAGGCGTCCTTGGCAAAATGATGGCCAAGCGTCGCGGCCTCCGGAGCGAAACGCGGACGGACACCCGTTGCGCGGAAGTCTCCGACGACCTTGCCCTCGGCTGTGACCTCACGGCGAACGAAATGATAGATTTCCTGTAGCTGCACGACATTGCCCTCCATGCCGGTCAGTTCCGATATGGAGGTGACACGCCGGCCGCCGTCGGAAAGACGCTGTGTCTGCACGATGATGTCGATGGCGGAGGCAATCTGCGCGCGGATTGAATCATGCGTCATCGGCATGCCGGCCATGCCGACCATCTGCTCGAGCCGCGAGATCGCGTCGCGCGGCGTATTGGCATGAATTGTGGTCATCGAGCCCTCATGGCCGGTGTTCATCGCCTGCAGCATGTCGAAAGCTTCCTCGCCGCGCACCTCGCCGACGATGATGCGGTCCGGCCGCATGCGCAGCGCGTTCTTCAGCAATTCGCGCTGGCGCACTTCGCCCCTCCCCTCGACGTTGGGTGGCCGCGTCTCCAGCCGGCCGACATGCGGCTGCTGCAATTGCAGTTCGGCCGCATCCTCTATGGTGATCAGTCGTTCTTTCGAGGGTATGTAGCTCGACAAGGCATTGAGCAAGGTCGTCTTGCCGCTGCCCGTGCCGCCCGAAACCAGGATCGATTTGCGCGCCTGGACGGCGATCCGCAGCAGCTCGATCATCGGCGGCCGGATCGAATTGAATGCCATCAGGCGTTCCAGCGAATAAGGATTCTTGGAGAATTTGCGGATCGACACCAGCGGGCCATCGACCGAGATCGGCCGCACCGCGATGTTGACGCGCGAGCCGTCATCCAGGCGGGCATCGACCATAGGCGAGGATTCATCGACCCGACGCCCAATATTCGAGACTATCTTGTTGATGACGCGCAGCAGATGCGCCTCGTCACGAAACCTGATTGCTGTTTCTTCAACGATGCCATGCCTCTCGATGAATACCCGCTTGTGGGTATTGATCATGATGTCTGTGATCGAATCATCCTTGAGCAGCGGTTCGATCGGCCCAAGCCCCAGCATCTCATCTGCCGTGTCGCTGGTCAGTTGATCGAGTTCGCGTGCATTCAACGGCACATTTCGATTTCGAACGAACTCGCGCACGATGGGGCGGATCTCATTCAGGATCTCGTCCTTGGAAGCATTTTCCAGAGCGGTCAGATTGAATCGATCGATAAGATGCCGATGAAGATCAACCTTGAGCGTCAGAAAATCGTTGCCATGCGATTTGATTTCGACTGTCGGAGAAAGGGCCGAAGCGGCAGGTGGTGCAGTCAGCGGCTCGGCCTTTGTCGCAACCTGCTGCTCGCTTGGTCCCTTGATAAACCGCCCCAGCATAATCCCTTATACCCCCCTCTAGCGCACATTAGCGGAAACTAAACGTTAACCAAGGGACGCACAAGCGCCGGGGCGCCTCACATGCCGCCAATACTTTCAACATAGTTAAGGAGCGCATCGAAAAAATATCGTTTTTATTTATGGTCCCCACGCTGCCAACCATCACCGAGTGAATAAGCTTCCAGAACGTAGTGTGGCCCTTGGGTGCTCTAACATCGGAATCGCTCCATATCTGGCTATAACCCCTTAGATATAAAGGAATATGTCATGGTGCTAAATTAGCTACCGTTCTATTAGAACCCACGCATAATTGTGAACGAATGGTTAAGGGCGCTTGAAAAATTAGACGAATCAAGCTCTTGCTGAAAATTAGGGCCACTCTCACTTCGAAATTTCATGTATTGGGAAGTTAAGGAACCGTTAATCCCGTTTGACTCTGCAATTTCTCGGGACCTAGGATCGAGATGACGGGGGATGCTTGGGTATGGAGTTCATCCTTGGCTCTGTCTCGTCGGGTTCAAACCTCCAAAGGGAGAAATTGACATGAAGAAGCTCATGACGATGACCCGGCAGTTCCGCGACGATGAAAACGGCGCTGCCATGGTCGAATATTCTATCCTGATCGGCATTATCGCCGTTGCATCGATTCTGACTGTCCTCGCCATCGGCGGCTGGGTAAACGGTCGTTTCTCGGCACTCTGCACAGCCCTCGACGCACACCCGACTGGCACCTGCAACGCGGCGGGCGGCGTCGGCAGCTGATCGCCTGACCACCTCAGGCCCGGCTCGTCCGAGCCGGGCCTGAATTCGATCGCAGCGGGCGAATCCCGCATTGGGCTTGGGGCTTGGGCATGCGCGCCAATACGCTTATCATGATCGTCCTCGCCGGCGTGTTCGGCGTTCTGGCTGTTGTGCTGGTAAATATCTGGCTGGCCGGCCAGCGTAGCGCCATGGCGCAAACGGGCCTCGTCCAAGGCAGCACAGTCGTCGTAGCGGCAATGCCGCTGAAGTTCGGCGATACGCTAAGCGCCGACAAATTGCGCGAGGTCGCGTGGCCGGCCGGCGCAGTTCCAACGGGCGCCTTCAAGACCACGAAGGAGGCTCTAGCGGGCGAAGGTACGAGGCAGGCGCTGCAGGCAATCAGCACCAACGAACCTGTCCTCGCCAGCAAGATCACGGGACCTGGTCAGCGCGCCACGCTTTCGGCAGTGCTCGGCGAGGGAATGAAGGCCGTTTCCATTAGGGTGAACGACGTGCTCGGCGTTGCAGGTTTCGTCTTTCCCGGTGACCGGGTCGATGTCTTGCTGACCCGAACGGTTCGCGGCGACGATGGCGCGGATAAAAGTTTTGTCGATGTGCTGCTGCAGAGCATGAAAGTGCTCGCCATCGACCAGGTCGCCGATGTGAGCAAGGACAGTCCTACAGTGGTTAAGTCCGTCACGCTCGAGGCCAGCACCAAGGATGCACAAAAGTTGACCCTGGCGGCTGGCGCGGGCCAGTTATCGCTCGCGCTTCGTCAGGCAGCCGCCAGCAAGGGCGAGACGACCGAACGCGTAACGCTTTCCGACCTGACCGGCGAGACGCCGGCCGATGTCGCCGCCAGGCAGGCGGAGCTCGACAAGAAGGCTGCAGCAGAAGCCTTGGCGGAGGCTGAGCGCAAGCGGGCCGAAGAAAGGCTGGCCGGACTGACACAGGCGGTGGAGCGGGTGGGAAGCCGGCTTGACCAACTCGGGAAGGTGAGCCCGGCGCCTGCAGTGATAGCGCCGGCTCCTGCACCAGAAGTCGTCAAGGAAGTGATAAAATATGTGCAGCCGGAGCCGCCGGCACGCGCCACCATCGGGGTTTTCCGGGGCGTGAAGCTCGAAACCTATGACGTGCCGCGACAACCGTAGCAAAAGTGCGAAATCAGGCTGCCGCCGGCAGCATTGGGGAGATGGGGAATGAAGGGGTTTTGGTTAGGGATGGCGACGGCCGCGCTGGAGGCGCTGTTGTCGAGCGTCGGGGCCGATGCCGCCGACCGCTTCATCGACGTGTCTACCCCCAGCGTGCACCGGATTTTCCTGCCTATGTCACAATCGGTGACGATCCAGGTGAGTGCCAATCTGGGCGATATCGTCGTCGGCGACGAGAAGATCGCCGATGCGCAGCCGATGACCGACCGGACGCTCTATGTCATCGGCAAGGGCGCCGGGACCACCACGGTCAATCTGTTCTCCACCGATAAGCGCTCGCTCGGCGCCCTGCAGATCGAGGTCGGCGTCGATGTCAGCGACATGGCGGAGGCGATCCGACAGGTGGCGCCAAAGTCGCGCATCGAAGTCGGCTCGGTCAACGGCAGGGTCAGGCTTGGTGGCCATGTGAAAGACGGTGCCACGCTGGCGGCGATCATGGCCGTTGCGCAGCAATATGGACCCGACGCCGTCATCAACTCCGTCATCGTCGACGACAGCCAGCAGGTCAATTTGGAAGTGCGCGTGCTCGAAGCCAAGCGCAACACCGGCCGCGATCTCGGCGTGTCGATCAAGAGCAGGAACGGCGATGGCACAACCCGTACCGGTACCGGTGTTGCTGCCGTCGACGAGGACGGTGTCGTGCTCGGACCCGGCGGTCTGCTCAGCGGCCTCCTGTCCAACTCGGCTCCCTTCGGAGCGCTGATCACGCGCGTCATCGACAGCAACATCAAGGTCGATCTGATCATCGAGGCGCTCGAGTCCAAAGGCGCGGTGCGCACGCTCGCGAACCCCAACCTCACCACGCTTTCCGGCGAGCAGGCCAGCTTCAACGCCGGCGGGGAAGTGCCTATCCGCACTCTCGACAAAGACGGCGAGATAAGTATCGTGTACAAGCAATTCGGCGTCAATCTGCTGTTCACGCCGGTCGTACTCGACGACGGCAAGATCCATATGCAGCTAGCGCCGGAGGTGAGCGACCTGACCGGCTTCACCACCGCCGGCGACCCGATCTTCACCAACCGCAAACTGTCGACCGTCGTCGAGTTGCGCGACGGCCAGAGCTTCGCGGTCGGCGGGCTTCTGTCGAGCAAGACCACCAAGCTCCAGGACCAGGTGCCTTGGCTCGGCCAGGTGCCTGTTATCGGGACGCTGTTTCGCAGTTCGAGCAACCAGAAGGAAGAGACCGAACTGGTGGTTATCGTGACGCCGCACATCGTGCGGCCAGTGAAACCCGGCGAGCAACTGGCGACGCCGTTCGACAAGACACGGCCTGCCAACGATCCCGAATTCTTCGTGCTCGGCCAGCTTGAGGTGACCAAGGATATGGTCCGCAAATATGAGCTGGGCGAAGGCGTCACCGGCCCCTATGGCCACATGCTCGACTTCAAATCGAAGGACAAGATGCTCTATGTCAAGAAATAGCGCCTTGATCCTCCTCCTGTCTGCCGGTGCGCTGTCGGGCTGCGCCGCGGACTATCTGAATCACTATGATTCGGTGACCCTGGCTGCCGGCGACACACAGAAATTCAATTCGATGCTGCAGACGGTCGACCCGCTCAATCCTAACGCAAGGAATACCAAGATCGAGGGTGACGGCGCGCGCGCCGCTGCCGTTGCCCAGGCCTACAAATATCCACCGCCGCCGCCGCCGCCGCCGGCCATCACGGTCAATGTCGGCGGGTCGGGCGTGACGCCGTGAACTGAACCGAAGGATGCGGAGGGCGCCGGGCATGCGAGGAGCCCTGGCGCGAGGTGAAAGAGAGTAGGTCATGTTGGGGACCATTCGAGCCTTCTGGAACGATCAACGCGGCGTCGCGATGATCCTCGTGGCGATCATGCTGCCGGTGCTTATCGGCTTCGCCCTGCTGGCTATCGATATGAGCCGGGCCAACGGACTGCATAACGATCTGCAGAAAGGTGTAGATGCGCTTGCGCTTGCGACGGCTGCGGAACTGGATGGCAGATCGGATTCGATCATCCGAGCCAACCTGGCCAAGACGACCCTTCTCACCAACAAGACCAAGTTCTCGACGTCCGGTGACCACACACTCGCCCTAGCTGACGTGACCGTTACATATTTGACCGGGATACCGGCCGACGACAGCATCAAGTTGAGTGCCGCCGGTGTCGACGCCGATGGTGTGAACTGGGCTAGCACCGACCCCAAAGCCGTGTCTTTCTCCTTGATCACTGTGAATCCGTCCGGCTTGGCGGATGGTGCCGGGGCCTTTGAAGCGATTTTTCCGGCAAGCTTTCTCGGCGGCAACAACACCTTCGATATTCAACCACAGGCTGTGGCCGGATTTGTCCAGTCGATCTGCGAAACCGTGCCGATCTTCATGTGCAATCCGTTCGAGACCAACGACCCGTTGACCAGCAAAACGATCCAGCAAGCCTTCGCGTCGGGGGATACCTACAGCCGCGAATTTCGCATTCTGAAAGTCGATAGCAACCCCGGCCCGGGCAACTTTGGCCTGCTGGAAAACGGCCTTACCTCGATACAAGAGGGAATGGCCAAGGGAACCGCCGGCACCTGCTACAGCCGCACTTCGCTGACTACGAAAACGGGTGTCACCTTGGGTCAGGTCAATACTGGCCTCAATGTCCGGTTCGATCTCTATCAGGGCAATCTGAAAAATAACACTGACCTTGGCTACCGCCCGGCGAGCAATGTCCGCAAGGGGGCCAGCAAGAACAGCAATTGCAACAAGTTTGATGTCGCGACGGATGGTTCCGCGTTGCCTCTCCCGGATGGCACCGGCTATGACTCAGCTAAGGGCATGACGCTGCCGATCGCGGCGAATTCCTTCTGGACCGCCTACTGGGCTGCCAATCACAAGAATGCCGGGTATCCGAACCTGCCGGCGAAGACTGACCCGCTAAAGCGTAGCGTCCCGGCATCCAGGTATGACGTCTACATGCACGAAATCACCGCCGGCATCGTGGGCGACAAATCGAAAGGGCCTTCGAACGAAGTTGGAACGCCTTCTTGCTACAAGGGGGACCTCACCAAGGCGGATCCGAGCCGCCGGCTCATTAACATGGCCATTATCGATTGCAACGCAAACCAGGCGAAGCTGAACGGCCACACCGCAGTCCGGCCGGATGGCTATGCAAGCGTCTTCATAAACAACCCCATCCAGAAGGTGAATCCCAACGACGAGGACAATCCGGACGGCACAGGCGCCGAGAAGGCGATCAGCCTAGAGATCGTCGATGTCGATGGCGGATTTGCAAATAACACCCTTGTAGACAAAGCATTCCGCAACGAAGCCCAGTTGTATCGGTAGAGTCGACATGACCAGGTTCGGCAAAATCATCCGGCGGTTCCAAGGCGACGAAAATGGCGTTGCTTTGGTGGAAGCCGCGATCACCATACCACTCGTGTTGCTGTTGTCGGCCGGTGTGTTTGAGTTCTCCAACATCCTGAACACGCGCCTGCTTCTCGAAGCCGGCGTTGAGGATGCGGGTCGCTACATGGCACGATGCAGCAGCGATTGGGCGACTTGCAAGGGCCGAGCCCAAAACCTTGCCGCCAATGGGGCGGTCGCTAACGGCAGCGCCAGAGTGACCGGCTGGCTGCCGGCGACAGTTGACATCACCAAGGCGGTCTCACTGGACGCGGTTGATGTGGCCACGGGCACGCAGCTTTATCTTAGCAGCACGACCACTGTTGACGTCGTGGACGTCACTACCTCCTATTCTTATTCAGGCTTCGGATTCCTGTCATATCTTGGCTTTAGCCCACTGACCCTCAGGGTTTCTCATCAGGAGCGAGTCATTGGATGGTGACGGAGCGTACCAAGTTTTGGGCTAGCCAGTCCGGAACGGCAATGGTCGAAATGGCCATAGTGATGCCACTCCTGTTGACGCTTCTGCTTGGCTTCGTCGATTTCGGCTACGCCTTTTACCAATGGAATGCCGGGAATAAAGCGGTGCAAGCCGGTGCAAGGCTGGCGCAGATTTCCACACCTGTCGCCAGCGGGCTTCTGGCCGAGACGATAACGCAGAGCGACCTAACCAAAGTCGGCACTGCGGTACCCGCAAATACCTACAACTATATCTGCACCGCCAACACCGCTGGAAGCGTCTCTTGCGTTTGCGGCACAGGCGCTACATGCCAGAACCTCAATGTAAGCCAAGATGCCTTTAATTTCATTTTTAGTGGCAACAGCAGCCGGGCCGGAATGCAGACATTCCTGCCGATGCTGGCTAAGTCCGAGGTGCGGATACAATATCAAGCATCCGGCCTCGGTTACTGGACGCGCCCCAACGGGCCGGTGCCGACCATCACCGTCAGCATCACCAATCATCCTTTCCAGTTCTTCTTCCTGGGCGGACTGCTCGGGTTCGGCAACATCACCATGCCCTCCATGCTCAGCACGGTTACGGGCGAAGACATGAAGAGCACCTGGCCATGAACGCCATCAGCACCAAGGTTACCCCCACCAAGCGAAAGCTGGTTGCGCTGTTTTCCTCCGACGCGAATTTCAAGCGCGATGTGGCGACGCGGCTCGATGCGCTGGCGATCTATGATGTGCGGGTTGCCGAGACGGGCGATTTTCTCAAGGGGCCGCCTGCCGACACGCGCCCGGGCATCGTCATCCTCGATCTCGGCAATGGCGAATTGCTCGGCAATCCAGGCATCGTCGAGGCGCGCGCGCTGTGGGCTGGCGTGCCGCTGATCGCGGTTTCCGACGAATTGACTTCGGAGCAGACGCGCGTCCTGGTGCGCATGAATGCCTCGGACTGGCTGCACAAGCCGCTCGACGGCAAGGAACTGCTCAACGCCGTGACCTTCCACGACAGCGGCAACCAGGGCGCCAAGAGCCGCATCATCACCTTCATCAGCGCCAGCGGCGGTGCCGGCGCCACGACGCTGGCGCTGTCGGCGGCCGAATTCCTGGCCTCGAAATCGACCGAGCGCGCGGCCTCGACCTGCCTGGTCGACCTCGACTTCCAGAGCGCCAATTGCGGCGCCTATCTCAACCTGTTCAACCAGTTCGACCTCGCCGGCATCATCGGCCAGCCTGAACGGCTCGACGTCGAATTGATGGACGTCATCAAGCTGTCGCGGCCTTCCGGCCTGACGCTCTATGCCTTCGAGCGGCCGCAACTGCCGTTCGAGCCGCAGGGCGCCGATTTCGTCTTCCGGCTGCTCGATCTCGTCGCCTACCGTTTCGACGACATCGTCATCGACCTGCCGAACATCGAAACGCCCTGGCACAATTCCGTGCTGTCGACGAGCGACGAGATCTTCATCGTCTTCGAGCTCAATGTCGCTTCGCTGCGGCAAGGCAAACGGCTCTACAAGAAGATCCGCGAGCTGCGCGGCAATGCCGTCTCAATCACACTGGTCGCCAACAAGCACAAGCGCAAATGGTTCGGCAACCACTTCTCGCGCAGCGAGCTGGAGAAGATCTTCAAGGCGCCGCATATCAAGTCGGTCGGCCTCGACAACGCCCTGCTGGCCGACGCGCTGAACCGCGCCATGCTGCCGTCCGAAGTGGATGGGCGGGCGCGCTTCAACAAGGACCTGAAGAAGATGTTCCGCGAGCGGCTCGACGATGCGGCCCGCTAGCGGCCATCGCTTGCGGCTGACAGCCGCCTGCCTGCTTGGCCTGGCGCTGACGCCAGCGCCCGGACAGATCGCGTTGGCGGACAGCCGCCCGCCTCTGCCGGCCATGGGCCCCAGCCTGCGCAAGACTGTGGCGTTTTCCACCCAGGAGAAGACCGGGACCATCATCATCCGCAAGCAGGAAAAAGCACTCTATCTGGTGACCGGCAAGGGCGAGGCCCTGCGCTACCGGATCAGTGTCGGACGCGATGGATTTGGCTGGACGGGTACGGTCCAGGTGGGAGCCAAGACCGAGTGGCCGGCGTGGCGGCCGCCCAGGGAAATGCGCGCCCGCCAGCCGGAATTGCCTGACATGGTGCCCTCGGGGCCGTACAATCCACTCGGCGCAAGGGCGCTCTATCTGCTTCGCGATGGCCGCGACACGCTCTATCGCATCCATGGCACCAATGACCCTTCGGGCGTGGGTTTCGACGGCACGTCGGGCTGTTTTCGCCTGACCAACACCGATGTCATCGATCTTTTCAGGCGCGTGCCTGTCGGCACCAAGGTGGTGGTCCAATGACGACGATCAGCGATCCCGACGACCTTGTGCTAGCGGTCGAACCGCTGTTGCTCGACAGGGAGAAGAGCCGGTCCAGGCTCGCCATTGCCGTCTCTGTCGGCCTGGCGCTGTTTGCCCTGCTGAACGCCACCACGGCCGTCTATCTCTACCGCGGCATCAACGATCTGCGCGCAATCGAGGCGCGGCTGGAGGACCTCGGCCAGTTCGAGCAGCGCATGAGCGCGCGGCTCGACACCGTCAACAATGGATTTCAAAGCCGGTTCGAGGCGCTGGACGACCGGCTGCGGGCGAGCTTCGGCGAGGTCAACGCCAACATCGCCCGGCAGCCACCGGAGATGTCGGGAAATCACGGTGGCGAGGAGCCGCGCGTGGTCGAACTCCCCTCGCCCGTCGAAGACATGGCGGCGGTCGCCAGCGCCGCCGACGCGGAGCCTGCCATCGGGGATATGCCGCGGGTAACGCGAAGGCGGTCGGCTCCGGCAGCGCCTCCCGCGCCGAGCTCCAACTACCAGCGGAGCGTATCCCCGGAAGGCAAGGTCACCTATCACAAGATAAACTAGGTCGGGACCTGGGCGCGGCCCGTAGCGCTGCGCTGGTCTAGAAATCCCGCTGCAGTGCCATGATCCGGACGCGCCGCGATTCAACGCGCATGCCGAGTTCACGGATATAGGCAAGGTGGCAATAGGCGCAGGCGGTGACCCCGATGACCGCCAGCAGGCAGTTCAGCCAGGTGAAGTCCATCATCAGCGAGAACCGAAAGCCACTCGGCGCCGTGAACGCGGCAATGGTGCTGGCGGTCTGCGAACGGCCACCGATGAAAATCATCGACGCCGCGAGGATCAAGATGCCGTGATTGGCAAGAAAGAATGCGGCCGACTTTCTGGCCCGGCTTGCCATCCAGCAGACCACCAGGGCCGCGCCCAGCAGAGCGAAATCCAGGACCATCGACCCTCCCAGATAGACATCGACCTGCTGCCAGACCATGCCCGACGAGGGATGCAGGGCGAGCCAGATCTTCCACATGTCGGGGCTTGCGGGGTAGGTTCCGAGCAGGAGCGTGGCCATTCGCTCCGCCGCCAGGATCAGCAGGACACAGGCAGGAAAGGCGAAAAGCAATAGTGGTTGGCGCTTCATGGTGCCTCGCAATCTGGCAGGCAGATTACGCGCCATGAGTTGCGCAAGGCTTAACGGGGGAAGGTTTCGGCTGAGACAGGATCGATCAAGCGGCTCGGATCATGTCGTACAGCCAAGTGCCCGCTTTTGTATGCCTGACACCCAAATCCCGGACACTGTCCATGTGATTGCGCCCCTCGACGATGCCGCTCGAAGCCGTCAGGCGCTGCTCCGTCAGGCGATCGGCAAACAATTTGGCCTGTAGGTGAAACGGTTCGGTTTCCCGCTCGCCGACCAGCAGCGTGACCTTTGTCCGCGACGAGTGGGATTTGCCCATCGGCGAATACGCCTCAACTTCCGTGTCGGTCAGGCCTATCAAGGGCTCAAGGAAGGATTGCTGGAGGGGCTTCAAATCGTAGAGCCCGCCGAGCAGGAGTGCCGCCGACGGCGGATGTGCCGCCCCCTCGTCGAACAAAAAAGTCGCCAGATGCGCCCCGGCGGAATGACCGCTGACGCTTAGCCGACCGGCATCGCCGCCATGGCTGGCGATATTATCCAGCACCCATTGCCTCGCGCGCCGGACCTGGTCGACGATTGCCGCCATCCTGACGGCGGGCATGAGTGCATAGTCGATCACGACCGCGATTGCCCCGGCGCTCGTCACCGTTTCGGCGATATAGGAATAGTCGCTCTTGGCGAACATGCGCCAATAGCCGCCATGGATGAAGATGTGCACCGGGAGGTTCCTGCGCGGTCCCTCCGGAAAGAACAGGTCGAGGCGTTCGGCCTCGTGCGGGCCATAGGCGATGTCCGCCAGCATCGGCAGCGAAGCCCGCGTCGCGGTGCTGCGGGCGACGATGTCGGCCACGATGTCATCGAAATCGGCAACGTGGTCACGGGTGCGAAAAGGGTCCTTCGACATGGTGTCCGCTCAGAAGGTTACAGCGATGTATTTGGCCTCCATGAACTCGGCGATGCCGTGATGCTGGCCCCCTTCCCGCCCGAGGCCGCTCTGCTTGACTCCGCCGAAGGGCGCGGCGGGATCCGACATCAGGCCGCGGTTGAGGCCGATCATGCCGGCCTCGATCTCGGCGGCCACCCGCATGCCGCGCGCCACATCGCGGGTGTAGAGATAGGCGGCGAGGCCGTATTCGGTGTTGTTGGCGTGGAGAATGGCCTGCGCCTCGCTCTCGAAGCGGGTGATGGGCGCTACCGGGCCGAAGATCTCCTCATGCGCCATATCGGCGTCCGGCGAGACTTCGGACAGGACCGTCGGCGGATAGAAAGAGCCATCCCCTTCAGGCACCGAGCCGCCGCACAGTACCTTGGCACCCCGGCTGACCGCGTCCTTGACCAGCCGGTCGATCTTGTCGACCGCCTTCTTGGTGATCATGGGTCCACATTCGGTGTCCGCCTTGGTGCCGGCGCCGATCTTGAGCGCAGCCATGCGCTGCGCAAGGCCGTCGGCGAACGCATCGTGGATACCCGACTGGACGTAAATGCGGTTGGCCGCCGTACAGGCTTCGCCGGCATTGCGCATTTTGGCGATCATGGCGCCGTCGAGGGCCGCGTCGAGATCGGCATCGTCGAAAACGATGAAGGGCGCATTGCCGCCAAGCTCCATGGAACAGGAAATCACATGTTTGGCGGCCTCGGCGAGCAAGGCCCGGCCGATCCCGGTCGAACCGGTGAAGGAGAGCTTCCTGACGCGCGGATCGGCCAGCATGGCCGACGTCAGGGGGCCGGGTGTCGACGTCGTCAGCACGTTCACGACACCGTCCGGTACGCCGGCGTCGCTGTAGAGCGCGGCCAGCGCATAGGCGGTCAGCGGCGTCTCGCTGGCCGGTTTCAGAATGACCGTGCAGCCTGCCGCGAGTGCCGGTGCGATCTTGCGCGTCGCCATCGCGGCGGGGAAATTCCACGGCGTGATGAGGACGCAGATGCCGATCGGCTGGTAATCGACGACGATGCGGTTGGCGCCGGACGGGGCGGTGCCGAACTCGCCGGTGATACGAACAGCCTCCTCGGCGTTCCAGCGGAAGAATTCAGCTGCATAGGCGACCTCGCCGCGCGCGTCGCGCAGGGCCTTGCCGTTCTCCAGCGAGATCAGCATGGCAAGCGTCTCCGACCGCTCGACCATCAGCTCGAAACAGCGCCTGAGAATCTCCGAGCGCTTGCGCGGCGCTGTCTCGCGCCACCCCTTGGCCGCCTTGGCCGCCGCCTCGACCGCGGCGGCGGCATCCTCCAGGGTCGCATCGGGGACCGCCGCGATCACCGCGCCGGAGGATGGATCGGTGACCTCGATGAGCCCGCCGTCGGACGACGGCAGCCATTGTCCGCCAATATAGAGCCGGTGCGGAAAGCCCCGAACGTCGTACGGATCCTGATCGAGAGGGAAGGCATTGTAGGGAAGGTTCATCGTCTTGTTCCTGACGTTCACATGGCGCAGGCGGTGAGATCGCCGTCATAGGCCGCCTGGACAAGGCGGCGCATGGCGGCGAGGTCGAATGGGCGCGGATTGTTCTTGATCAGGCGATCGATGCCGAGCGCCTGCTCGGCGGTCCAGTCGAGCTTCTCGGCCGGGAGCCCCAAACCGGCCAGCGTCGGGGTGATGCCGATCGCCGCAAACAAGCGCCTGATCTCCTCGATGGTCGCGTCCGCCATTTCGTCGACGCCACGACCGTTCGGCTCCAGGCCAAGAGCAATCCCTATCTCGGCGATCTCAGCCGCGGCCACGCGGCTGTTGTAGCTCATGACGTAAGGCATCATTGTCGCCACTCCCAGCCCATGCGGCGTATGTGTGAGCGCGCCGGCCGGGTATTGCACCGCGTGCGCTGCCGCCGTGCCGGCGGTGCCGAACGCGCAACCCGCAGCCAGCGCTCCCATCATCACGTCGGAGCGCGCCTCGGCGTCGCCGCCGTCAATGCACGCCTTCTCCAGGCTGCGGCCGAGAAGTTTGACGGCCAGCAGCGCGAAATGGTCGGTCAGCGGCGTCTTGCCGATGAACACGTGGCGCTGCGGCAGGCTGAAGTCCCCGTCCCGGCGCATGGCCGTAAAGGCCTCGATCGCATGCGTGAGCGCGTCGGCACCGGCAACCGCGGTCAGGCCCGGCGGACAAGTCATTGTCAGTTCGGGGTCGCAGACGGCAACGGCAGCAATGAGATAGGGGCTCGATATGCCGACTTTGAGCGTCCGGTCCGGATCCGATATCACTGCAACGGGCGTCACCTCCGATCCTGTGCCAGCCGTGGTCGGCACGGCGATCAGCGGCAGCATCGGCCCCGGGACCTTGAACTCGCCGTAGTAGTCCCGCAGCTCGCCGCCATGGCTGATCAACAAGGCGGCACATTTGGCGAAATCGAGACAGCTGCCGCCGCCGATGCCGATCACCATATCTGGCCGGAAGCCCCTCGCTTCCTCGACGCAGACCGCCACCGAATCGCGCGGCACGTCCGGAAGGACACCGTCGTGAACCAGCACGTCGATCGACGCCGACCGCAGGGATTCCATCATTTCGGCGAACACGCCGGTGCCGGCGAAACGCTCGTCGGTGCAGACCAGGGCGCGGCGGCCATGGCGGCCGGCCACGGCTGGCAGCGCATGACGTTGTCCCTTTCCGAATAGAATTTCGCGTGGGAGCCGGAGGGCTGTGAGAAGGCTCATGACAGGCTGCATCCTTGGGGAGTTTCGGAGAAACACATTGCAAAAATCCGCACCGAAAATCCTCAATTGAGCGGCGCCGATAAAATCGTATAGGATATAGTATTGCATCGGTCAAACCCTCGTGTTAGCAGTCTCCCCAGTCGAGAGGCGAGAAATGCAATCTGTCAGTTTGAGCAATAATGGTGAAGCGCCCACGGGAGCGGGCCGCATTCAGCGGGCCGGCAGCCTGGCCGAGGACGTCTACGAGGCCATCTTCGC
This sequence comes from Mesorhizobium sp. BR-1-1-10, assembly GCF_020165595.1. NCBI lineage: Bacteria > Pseudomonadati > Pseudomonadota > Alphaproteobacteria > Hyphomicrobiales > Phyllobacteriaceae > Mesorhizobium > Mesorhizobium sp. BR-1-1-10. The sequence goes on from NZ_JAIUIL010000007.1 coordinate 436,788, forward strand.
CCAGCTGATGTCGCTGAAGATCGCGCCCGGTTCGCGCATCACCGTCGACAATCTGGTCAAGGAGTTCGACGTTTCCCATACGCCGATCCGCGAGGCGCTGGGGCGTCTCGAAGGCGAAGGACTGGTTCTGAAGACGCACCTGATCGGATATCGCGCCGCGCCGCAGATCACGCGGCGTCGTTTCGACGAATTGTACGAAATGCGTCTCCTGCTCGAACCGCACGGCGCGGCGAAAGCCGCTGCCACGATGGACGAAGCCAAACTCGGCACGCTGCTGGAGGCCGCAGGCGTGATGTCGCGCCGCGAGGGCAAGGACGAGCGCCTGCGTTATTCGAACTTCGCCAGGCAGGACGCGATCTTCCACGACAAGATCATGGAATACGCCGAAAACGAGCTCATCCGCGAGACGCTGGGTTTTCAACACACCCACTTCCACATTTTCCGCCTGATGTACCATTCCCGCGTGACCGAGGAGGCGCTGGACGAGCATGAGGCGATCCTCGCCGCGTTCGGCTCTGCCGATCCGGATGCCGCCGCGAAAGCAATGCGCGCCCACATCGAGCACTCGCGCGATCGCCTGCTGCCGGCCTTCGATTGAGGCCTGAACGAATGTCCGTTACCGCCAATATTGCCGGAGAGGGAGGATGTGCGCTGCCCGGCGGCAGTGCGCCCGGGGCCGTGGAGCCGGTGCTGCGCGCTCAGGGTCTCTCGAAGCAATATGGGCCGGTGACCGTGCTCTCCGACGTCACGCTCGACATCCTGCCGGGCGAAATCCACGCCATCATCGGCGAGAACGGTGCCGGAAAATCCACTTTGATGCGGCTGCTGTCCGGCTATGCCGAGCCAACCCGCGGCACCTTGTCCATGGCCGGTCGGCCGGTGACGTTCGCCAAGCCGGACCAGGCCCAGAAAGCCGGCATCGCCCTCGTGCACCAGGAGATCCTGCTCGCCGAAGCGCTTACGGTGACGGACAACCTATTTCTCGGCCGCGAGCTTTCGCGCCGCCATGTGATGGACGACCGCGCCATGCGGCGCCTTGCAGCCGAGAAGCTGGCACGGATCGGCTGCGCGGTCTCGCCGACCGCGCTGGTGCGCGACATCTCGCTGGCCGACCGCCAGTTGGTCCAGATCGCCCGCGCGCTGCTCGACGACTACAAGGTCGTGATCTTCGACGAGCCGACCGCCGTGCTGACCGGCGAGGAAGTGGATCGGCTCCTCGAAATCGTCCGGCAGCTAAAGGCCCACGGCACGGCCGTCCTCTATATAAGCCATCGGCTGGATGAGGTGCAGCAGCTTGCCGACAAGGTGACCGTGCTGCGCGACGGCAGGATGATCGGCACCTATCCGGGCACGGCCCTGACGCAGATGGACATGGCACGCCTGATGGTCGGCCGCGAGCTTGCAACGCTCTACCCGCAGAAGAGCGCACCGTCCAATGAGCCGATGCTGAGCGTGAAAAACGCCACCGTCCCGGGCTACGCCGAAGACGTCTCTTTCACCGTTCACAGGGGCGAAATTCTTGGCTTTGCCGGCATGATCGGCGCGGGCCGCACGGAATTGTTCGAAGGGCTGGTGGGCCTGCGTCCGGCCCACGCCGTGATCGAACTCGAGGGACGACCCGTCCGGATCCGCTCGCAACGCGAAGCGATCGACGCAGGCATCGGCTACCTGACCGAGGACCGAAAGAGCAAGGGCCTGCTCCTCGAGGAACGGCTGGCGCCCAACCTCACGCTTTCCGCACTTGAACGGTTCCATCCCGCATTGGCTCTCAGCAGACGCCGCGAGTCGGCCGCGCTGACAGAGGCCGTCCGGAGCTACGATATCCGGCTCAAGAGCCCTGGCGTGAAGGCGGGACAGCTTTCCGGCGGCAATCAGCAGAAGCTGCTGCTCGCCAAGGTGCTGCTCACCAACCCCTCTGTGGTCGTCATCGATGAACCGACCCGTGGCATCGACATCGCCAACAAGGCTCAGATCTACGCCTTCATCCACGCCATCGTCGGCAGCGGCAAAGCCTGCATCGTCATCTCGTCGGAAATGCAGGAGCTGATCGGCATCTGCGACCGCATCCTCGTCATGCGGGAAGGCCGCCTGACGGGCGAGGTCCAAGGCGCCGAGATGACCGAAAGCAATGTGGCGCTGCTGGCGACAAGCGGCCCGAAACCGAGACCGAAGGCCGAGGGAGGAACAGAATGGCTGTCATGACCGGATCCCCATCCACACATCGCGTCGGTGATTTGAACATCACCTGGACCGACGTGGGTCCCTTCCTGGCATTGGCCGCCCTGCTGGTGGTCGGCTTCCTCATCAATCCAGACTTCCTCTCCGCGACCAACCTTGCCAACGTCATCACCCGCAGCGCCTTCATCGCCATCATCGCTGTCGGCGCGACGTTCGTTATCTCGTCGGGAGGGCTCGATCTTTCCGTCGGCTCGATGGCCGCCTTCGTCACCGGCATCACCATCATGTTCATGAACGCGGTGGCGCCGCACGCCGGCCTGTGGGCGATACCGGCTGGAATGCTCGTGGCGACCCTGGTCGGTCTTATGTGTGGCCTCGCCAACGGCCTGATCGTCACCATAGGCCGGATCGAACCGTTCATTGCGACGCTCGGCACAATGGGCATTTTCCGTGCGTTGATCACCTATCTGACCGACGGCGGCACGATACCGATCGACCGGTCGCTGCGCGAAGCCTATCGGCCGGTCTATTTCGGCACCGTCGGCGGTGTCCCGATCCCGATCCTGATATCCGTCGCCGTCGCCGCGGTCGCATCGTTCGTCCTCTACAAGATGAAGTATGGGCGCAAATGTGCGGCGGTCGGCGCAAACGAGGACGTCGCGCGCTATTCCGGCATCTCCGTTATCAAGACGCGCACCATCGCTTACATCGTCCAAGGCGTCTGCGTGGCCATCGCCGCAATCTGCTACGTACCGCGACTGGGTGCGGCAACGCCGACCACCGGGCAGCTCTGGGAACTGCAGGTGATCACTGCCGTGGTGATCGGCGGCACGGCGCTGCGTGGCGGCAAGGGTCATGTCTGGGGAACCGTCGCCGGCGCCGTCATTCTGGAGCTGATCGCCAATCTCATGGTGCTGTCGGACTTCGTCTCCGAGTATCTGGTCGCCGCGGTTCAGGGCGTCATCATCATCATCGCGATGCTCATTCAGAGGTTCTCGAATTCGAAATAGCCCCGTGTCCGGACCACACGGGTGCGTCTTTGCAGGTCCAATCTGGGAGAAGAAAATGTTCAGTAAAAAATGGATGGCTGCGGCCGCGCTCGGCACGCTGCTGCTCACGGGCCATGCCATGGCCGAGGACAAGAAAGTCATCGCCGTTTCGATACCGGCCGCCGACCACGGCTGGACCGCCGGCGTCGTCTATCACGCGCAGACGGCCGCCAAGGAAATCAACGCGGCTTTCCCCGGCGTCGAGGTCATCGTAAAGACGTCGCCGTCGGCGGCCGATCAGGTGTCGGCGATCGAGGATCTCTCCGCCTCACGCAAGATCGATGCGCTGGTGATCCTGCCTTACTCCTCGGAAGAATTGACTGAGCCGGTCAAGGCCATCAAGGAGAAGGGCACCTTCATCACGGTCGTCGACCGTGGCCTGACCGACCCGACCATCCAGGGCCTCTACGTCGCCGGCGACAACATCGCCGTCGGGCGCAACACCGCGAAATACATGATCGACAAGCTTGGCGGCAAGGGCGACCTGGTTGTCCTGCGCGGCATCCCGACCGTGATCGACGACGAGCGCATCAAGGGCTTCCAGGACGCCATCGCCGGGACCGGCCTCAAGGTTCTCGACATCCAGTACGCTCATTGGAACAGCGACGAAGCCTTCAAGCTGATGCAGGACTACCTCGCCAAATATCCGCACATCGACGCGGTGTGGGCGAACGACGACGACATGCTGCTGGGGGTGCTCGAGGCGGTCAAGCAGTCGGGCCGCACCGATATCAAGCTGGCGCTTGGCGGCAACGGCATGAAGGACATCGTCAAGAAGGTCATCGACGGCGACACCATGACCCCCGTCGAGACTCCCTACCCGCCGTCCATGATCAAGACGGCCATATACATGACCATGGCCAATTTGGTTGGCCAGGCCCCGGTTCGCGGCGCCGTCAAGCTGGACGCGCCGCTGATCACCAAGGACAACGCCAAGGAATACTTCTTCCCCGACTCTCCGTTCTGAAGAACGCAATCAATGCGGGGCGCAGCATGACTCGCCCCGCCCCTTTCACACGACAGAGGACATGATCATGTCAGGCAAGAAAATATTGATGCTCACCGGCGAGTTCACCGAGGAGTACGAGATCTTCGTCTACCAGCAAGCAATGGAAGCCGTCGGTCACACGGTCCACGTGGTCTGCCCGGACAAGAAGGCAGGAGACCTCATCAAGACCTCCCTGCACGACTTCGAGGGCGACCAGACCTACACCGAAAAGCTCGGCCATTTTCAGGTGATCAACAAGACGTTTGCCGAGGCGGAAAAGCAGCTCGATCAATACCACGCCGTATATTGCGCCGGCGGCCGCGGCCCGGAATACATCCGCACCGACAAACGGGTGCAAGCCATGGTGCGCCACTTCCACGATACCCAGAAGCCGATCTTCACGATCTGCCATGGGGTCCAGATTCTGATTGCCGTGGACGGTGTCGTGCGCGGCAAGAAGGTCGGCGCGCTCGCCGCTTGCGAACCGGAAGTGACGCTGGCCGGCGGCACCTACATCGACCTCTCGCCGACGGAGGCGTATGTCGACGGAACCATGGTGTCGGCCAAGGGATGGACAGCCCTCGCTGCCTTCATCCGCGAATGCCTGAAGGTGCTCGGGACCGAGATCCGCCATAATTAAGCAAGGTCGGCGCGCGTCAACAATGCGCCGGCTTCTGTTGTGATGGGATGTGCATCCACGTGTCTTTGAAGCGGGCCCTCGGTCGGTGAGATCGAGGGCCACCGTCGCCGGTCAATCGAAGAATCCGGCATCCTCCGCCAGCAAATACTTCCTGGCGCTTTCGGCGTCGATGTCGAGGCCTAGCCCCGGTGCTTCCAGCAGATCCACCATGCTGTCCCTCACGATCTGCTTGGGCAGGCCGATGACGATGTCGTTCCACCAGGGGTCCGAGGCACTGGGGTATTCGAACGCCACGTAATTGGCGGGCAAGGTGGCGCAGACGTTGATCAGCGCGCCGAGGCCCAGCAGGCCATTCGCCGTGCCATGCGGCGCCATCAGAATCGAGTGCATATAGGCGTGCTCGGCGACCCATTTGAGCTCGGCAATGCCGCCGATGTCGGCAGGATCGGGGCCGATGACGCGCACCGCCTGTGTCTCGATCAGCTCCTTGAAATTGTGCCTGAGGTAAATCTGCTCGCCGGTATGGATCGGCGTCGAGGTGGAGGTGGTCAGTTCCCGGTAGGCCTGCGGATTGACCCACGGCACATAGTCGCCGGTCAGCATGTCCTCCAGCCACATCAGATTGTACCTCTCGACCGCGCGGGCGAACTTGATCGCATCGGGCAGCATCCAGCCCGGGCCGCAATCGAGTGCCAGGCTGACCTTATCGCCCAGCACTTCCTTCATCGCGATCACGCAGTCGAGCATGTGGTTGAAACCGCGTTCGCTGATCACGCCCTGATCCATGGCACCGTGATAGCCGGCCTTCTTCTGCGTCACGCCGTAATGGAAGTCCTCGATGCTGTCCTTCATGTTGGAATGGAACGAGATGCCTTGCTTAACCATGAAGAAATTCTGCGGCTGCTCCATCATCCATTTGACGTCTGCGGCATAGTCCTCCGGCCGGTCACCTGTGCGCTTCTGGCGGATCGAGCCGTTATAGACGCGTACCTTGTCGCGCACCTTGCCGCCGAGCAGCTTATAGGCCGGCACGCCCGCGGCCTTGCCGGCAATGTCCCAAAGCGCATGTTCGATAGCGCTGACCGCCGCGCCGTAGGGCTTGAAAGAACCGCGTTGGCGGATCTTCAACATGACCCGCTCGACATCGGTCGGATCCTCGCCGATCAGCGCCTCGCGGAAATGCAGCACAAAGGGCTTGAGGTAGGTCTTGGTGAACTCGACTTCTCCCAGTCCATAGAGGCCCTCGTCGGTCACGACGCGAACGATGGGGTGCTTGCCGATAACGGCACAGCGAAGGTCGGTGATCTTCATCGCGCGGTCCTATCTCACGGACGAGAAAGCTGTCGGCGTGAGCAGCTGGCTGCTGATATTGGCAACGATCTGCCCGTCGCGCTCGGACTCGTCCCGGGCCCTGTGCCATGCCGGATCGGTGACGAAAGCCGTCCATTTCGCCTCACGCTCGGCCAGTGATTCCCAGGCTAGGAAATAGGTGAGGCGGTTGCTGTTTTCGCCGATTGCCGTGGTGAAAAACCCGGCTTGGCGGATGCCATGCCTCTCCCAGATGGCCAGCGTTTGGTCGGAAAAGCGCTTGAGCAAAGCCGGCAGCCTGCCCGGCAGGCAGTCATAGATGCGCAGTTCGTAGATCATGGTTTCGTCCGTTTCTTTCTTCGCCTCTCCCTTGGGAGAGGTCGACAAGAATGGTCAGTCGTCGGCCCTGTGAGCCAAGGAGAGTGAGGGCAGGAGTCTGGGCTAACTCCAGGTCCGGTCCCAGCTATATTCATTGTCCCAATGCTCGGTGGATTGCCATATCCCGGTGACACCGGGCTGCAGGTGCTGGCTGATCACCTCGTCGACCACATCGTCTATGCCCAGCCCCGGCTTGTCGGGCACGGTGATGAAGCCGTCCTTGACGAGCGGCTTGGGCAGGCCGGTGACGATATCGTCCCACCACTCGACATCGGCGGAGTGGTATTCGAGGGCCATGAAGTTTTCGGTAGCGGTCGCGACATGCGCGGCGGCCATCGCGGCGATCGGGCTTTCGGCCATATGGATGGCCATGGCGACACCGTGATCCTGCGCCATGTCGCCGATCTTCTTGGTCTCGAGAATACCCCCACTGGTGAGCAGGTCCGGGTGGATGACGGAGAGGCCGCCGCTCTTGAGCAGCGGCTCGAAGCCTTCCTTGAGGTAGATGTCTTCGCCGGTGCACATCGGCACCGTGGTGGCCCCCTGCAATTGCCGGTACTGCTCGGTGTGTTGCCAGGGGATCACATCCTCCAGCCAGGCCGGGGCGTATTTCTCGATGCGACGCGACAGGCGTATGCCGTCCTGCAGCGAGATGTGGCCGACATGGTCGATGGCGAGCGGGATCTCGTATCCGATCACCTCGCGAACCTCGTGGATGTACTGCTCGAGCAGGTCGATCCCCTTTTCGGTGAAATGCAGGCCGGTGAACGGGTGCTGCACGTTCTGCGCGTCGTAGGCGAGATTGCGGGCCTTGCGCTCCTCAAGCGTGCCGCCACGGCCGCGCGGATTGGCATGAAACCCTTCGAGCGCGCCGGCGGGCGCGGATACGGCGCCCGGGACATGGGCGATCTGCATCAAGCCCAGGTCCATCTTGAGGAAGGTGAAACCACGGTCCATGCGCTGCTTGAGGCGCTTTCCGGTTTCGGTGCCGCTCGGTTTCTCGGCATCGGTATCGCAATAGACGCGCACCTGATCGCGGAACTTGCCGCCGAGCATCTGGTAGATGGGAACGCCATAGGCCTTGCCGGCGAGATCCCAGAGCGCGATCTCGACCGCCGAGACGCCGCCGCCCTGCCGACCGTGCCCGCCGAATTGCTTGATGCGGCGAAACAGGCGATCGATGTCGCAGGGGTTCTCGCCAAGCAGCCGGCTCTTCAGCATCAGCGCGTAGGTGGCGCTGGCGCCGTCGCGCACCTCGCCAAGCCCGACGATGCCTTGGTTGGTATAGATCTTGAGCAGCGCCGAGGTGAACGGCGCACCGACGATCTCGGCCACCCGCATGTCGGTGATGCGAAGCTCGGACGGCTTCGAGTCGGTGTTGACCCGGTTGAGGGCCTCGTCGGCTCCATCGGTCCTTGGCATGACTTATCCTCGTTCTGATTTGCGGGTTGTCGCCCGCATGCTGCCGATTGCGTTGCTAGCCCAGTTCGATCTCATGGGCTTGCAGGTAATCGCGGTTCATCTCGATGCCGAGACCCGGCCTCAACGAGAGCTTGAGGCTACCGTTCGAAACATCGAGCGGCTTGTCGATAAGATGATCGTACTTGCCCAAATTCCACTCCGACGTTTCGAGCTTGTAGAAGTTCGGAACGGTCATCATCACCTGCGCTCCCGCAACCACGTTGATCGGTCCCGCGGCGTCATGCGGCGAGACTGGGATGTAGTAGGCTTCGCACAGGGCGGAAATCTTCTTGAGTTCGGTAATTCCGCCGGTCCAGGTGACGTCAGGCATGATGTAGTCGGCGAGCTTGTTCTCAAGAACCGGCACGAAATCCCACTTTGTGTGGCCACGCTCGCCCCAAGAGATAGCGGCACTGACCTTCTCGCGAACCTGCTTGAGGGCGTTAAGGCTCTCGGGCGGGCATGGCTCCTCGAACCAGTCGATCTGGCCGGCTTCCTCGAGGCTGCGACAGAGGCGAATGGCGGTCGGAACATCGAAGCGGCCGTGCGCATCGATGAGGATGTCGATGTCGGGGCCTGCCGTTTCTCGGATCAGAGCCGTGAGTTCGGCAGCCTCGCGCTCGTCCTTGCGGGTCATGCCGCCGTCGAGATAGCCGTCCCGCTGTTCGCGCGACACACCGTCGGCATCGCGACCCTGGTGGGGGAAGGGGTCGAACTTTAGAGCAGTATGTCCGGACTCGACGATGTCCAGGATTTCGCGCACCACAGCGTCCTTGCTGGTGAATTTGGCCTGGTTGGGATGGGTGTAGAGCGCGATCTCATCGCGGACCGGCCCGCCCAACAGCTCGTAGATCGGCTTGCCGAGGACTTTGCCCCTGATGTCCCAGAGGGCTATGTCGATCGCGCTCACGCATTCGACCGCGGCGCCACGGCTACCCATATAGGTGAAGCCGCGGAAGATCTTGTGCCAGAGGCATTCGATACGCGCCGGATCTTCGCCTGTCACGGCGGCTCCGATCTGTCGAAGGATCGTGCAGAGGGCGCGGTTGGCGAGCTTCGTGGTGGTGGTGATCTCTCCCCAGCCGCTCACTCCCTCGTCTGTCGTTACCTCGACGAACAGGAATTCCCCCCAATAGGAAGCACCAGACTTGATCAGCCACGGCCGAACGCTCGTGATTTTCATTTCAACTGCCTTTTCACTAGTGGTCAACCACGCTGTTCCAGACCTGACCCCTCGTCCTATCCGGCCCGAGCGGCGTTGCGTGCACGCATCTGTTCGAGAACATGCCGGCCGGAACCCTCGACGTGGCGGGAGATGAGTTCGGCCGCCTTGTCGGCCTCCCCGGCCTTGATGAGCGCAATGAGTTCGCGATGCTCACGAATGATCGCGGCACGCCGCGCGAGCGTGAAATTGAAACGCCGGCTCACCGCTCGCAGCACTTCGCGATGCTTCCACCAGAGCTCGGCGGCATGGCGGTTATAGTGCCGCTGGTACATCACCGTGTGAAATGCGGTATCCAGTTCACTGTGCCTGAACGTGTCGGCGAAATTGTTCTCTTCGATCAGGCCTTGGATGCGTTCGAGTTCGGCGATGTCCTCGCCGGTGGCCATACCTACAAACCATCGCGTCAGGGCTGGCTCGATCAGAACTCCGATCTCGTAGATATCGCGGACGAAATCCTGATCGATGGGCCTTACACGCGCCCCGCGGTTGGGAGAAAAGATGACGAACCCCTCGCCCCGCAACAGTTGCAGGGCCTCGCGCACGGGATTGGTCGACGTGCCGTGGCGGCGGGCGAGATCGGTCACAACAAGCCGTTCGTTGGCGGCGAGCCGTCCCTCGATGATGTCTTCCCTGATCAGTTCGTAAAGCGAGGCACCCTCGCTGGAGGCTCCGGTGGCGTCGATCCCCGGGGGTGGCTTGGCTTTGAAATCGTCTGTTTCGGCCAAGGGCCGGCTCCCCAAATTAATACACAGTCTGTCCGATATCACGCACGGTTCCCATAAACAATGTACGATCTCGTGCGTTGACAGGCAATCCATGTTCTGAAAACGTACCAAGTGGTCGAGAGGATACACCGTACTGCAATAACCATCCTCGCGATCGCAGGGCGGAGAACCAGGGAGGATACCTATGACGAGGATCATGCTCGGCAGTGCGGTCCTGCGCGGCACTGTCGTCGGTATTTTGACGGCATCACTTATGTCCACATCGGCGTTGGGTGCGCCACCGGTCGACCTCAGCAAATGGTCGCCCGAATATGTGCGCTCCATCGCGGGAACACAGGATTTCGACACGGCCGGCGATTGCGCCAAGGTCACGCCGCTGGATTACAAGGGGCGACTGACTTTCTGGTATCAGGGCGTGTTCGAGGGCGATCCCGACCTGCTGCGCCAGTACTACAAGGATTTCTTCGAGACTTTCCGCAAGACCTATCCGAACATCAAGCTCGAGGAACAGGCCCTCACCTATAACGACCTTCTCGACAAGTTCCGCACCGCGCTCCTGGGCAATGCCGCGCCGATGGCGGTGCGCCTGCAAATCCTGGGCGGTACCGAATTCGCCTCGAAAGGCTATCTACAGCCGCTCAAACCGGAGGATGTGGGCTATTCGACCGAGGATTTCTGGCCCGGCGCCATGAAGGCCGTGACCTGGGATGGGGTCACATACGGCGTTCCAACGAACAACGAGACGATGGCGTTCATCTGGAATGCCGACATCTTCAAGCGTGCGGGTCTCGATCCGGACAAGGCTCCCGCAACCTGGGACGACGTCGTCAAATATTCCAAGCAGATCCACGACAAGCTCGGCATTGCCGGTTACGGCCTCGTGGCTCGCAAGAATGCCGGCAATACGCCCTATCGCTTCATGCCACAGCTGTGGGCCTATGGCGGCGGCGTCTTCGACGAAGCCACCGCGAACCCGACTTACAAGGAGGTGGAACTCGACAGCCCGCAGAGCAAGGCGGCGCTGCAAGCCTCATACGACATGTATGTCCGCGACAAGTCGGTTCCGGTTTCGGCACTTACCAACCAGCAGGCCGACAACCAGCCTCTGTTCGTCGCCGGCCAGTTGGGCATGATGGTTTCCCACCCGTCCGACTACAACGTCATGCTCGACCTGCAGGCCAAGGCGACCGGGACCGACAAGGACAAGGCGCAGACCGTCATCGACAATATGCGCTACGGCCTGATCCCGACCGGTCCTGACGGCAAGCGCGCCGTCGTGTTCGGCGGCTCGAACATTCACATCCTGAAGCCCGAGTATGTAGAGGGTGGCAAGGTGGACGAGCCGGCCGCGAAGGCGATGATCTGCATGTGGGCGAGCCCCGAATGGTCGCTGAAGATGGCCTATGCCGGCTCGAACCCGGGCAATCTTAACGGCTTCAAGACCAAATGGATGAAGGAACGTCTGGACCATATCAAGTTCCTCGATGTCACGACTTCGATGCTGCCCTATGGCATCCCCTTCCCGGCGCTGCCGGAATCCCCCGAGATCATGAATATCATCGTCCCGGACATGCTGCAGAATGCGCTGACCGGCGCGATGACCGTCGACCAGGCAGCGGACGATGCGGCCAAGAAGGTGAAAGACCTAATGGGCGGGCTCTAGTCCCAACCTGACCTGCGAACCGGGGGCGCCAAGAGCGCAGCCGGTTCTTTTCGAAAAACAAGGGCACGCCACAGTGACGATCGTGACCGGCAAGGCCGAGGCTCGCCGAAAATCGCAACCCGGCGGGTCAGGCGCATTGCGGAACGTCTGGGCCCATCGCGCCGACTACGCATACGTGCTCCCGGCGATCGCCGTGATGCTCGTCGTCATCGCCTATCCGATCTACTACACGATCGAGCTGTCGTTCTATAAGACGCCGCCCGGTCTGCAGCTCCGCGACAAGACCTTCATCGGCTTCGACAATTACACCACCATCCTCACCAGCGATGTGTTCTGGAAAGTAACCTGGAACACCCTGATCTGGACATTCGGATCCACTTTGATCTCCTTTGTCCTGGGGTTTGCCACGGCGCTGGCGCTGCACCGAGACTTTGTCGGCCGCGGCGTCCTGCGCGCCATCCTGATCATTCCCTGGGTGATCAGCGCCGTTGCCGCCTCCTATATCTGGAAGTGGATCTACCATTCGGATTTCGGCATCATCGGCGCGGTGCTGGTCGGCCTCGGATTGACTGACCGGCCACCCAATTTCATCGACAACGTCAGCACGGTGCTGCCCTCTCTGATCGTCGTCAATATCTGGCGCGAGTTTCCGTTTGCCATGATCATGATGATGGCCGGCCTGCAGACAGTCCCCGAGCAATTGTTGCGGGCCGCCAAGGTCGACGGGGCCAATGCATGGCAGCGCTTCTGGCACGTCACTTTCCCGCACTTGCGCAACGTCTCGGTGGTGACGATCCTGCTGCTCGCGGTGGCCAACTTCAATTCCTTCATCATCCCCTGGATCATGACCGCAGGCGGGCCGTCGAACGCATCGCATATCTGGATAACCCACATCTATGAGCTCGCCTTCGGCCGCCAGCGCTGGGGCGTGGCATCGGCTTATTCGGTGCTCCTGTTCCTCATCCTGATGACGCTGGGCTATTTCTACGTCCGGGCGCTGAGCGGCAACGAGCGGAAAGAGGGGAGCACATGAGCACGCTTGCAGAGACAGCCTCCCGAGGCCGGCCCCATCGCCGCATGCGCGTCGACGGATGGCGCTGGGCCGGGCGCATCTTCCTCTTGTTCATGCTGATTTACACCGCGGTGCCGATGATCTGGATGCTGATCACCTCGATCAAGTCCGGCTTCGCGGCGACGCAGTTCCCGCCGCAATGGTGGCCAAACGAGCCTACGCTTGCCAGCTACAAGAAGCTGCTCGATCCGCAGAACAGCGTCGGCCAGGACTTCCTGCGCTTCTTCTGGAACAGCCTGTTCGTGTCGACCGTCACGACAATCCTTTCGGTGATCGTTGCCGTCCCCGCGGCCTACGCGTTTTCGCGCTTCACCTTCCCCGGCCGGAACTTCCTGTTCTTCGCCGTGCTGCTGCGCAACATGTTCCCAGCGGTGATCTTTCTCGTGCCGCTCTTCATCCTGATGCGTGCGATCGGGCTGGTGAACACGCATGGCTCGCTGATCCTGACCTATCTCACCTTCGGCCTGCCCCTGGCGATCTGGCTGCTCAAGGGTTTTTACGACAACATCCCGGTGCAGCTCGAGCAGGCGGCGCGTATCGATGGGGCAACACGGTTCCAGGCCTTCATCATGATCGTGATGCCGCTCTCGACGCCGGGGATCATCGCCACCGCGATCTATTCCTTCATCGGCGCGTGGAACGAGTACATCTACGCCTACACGTTCCTCTCCAAAAATGAACAGTTGACCCTGCCGGTCGGCATCCAGCGCTTCTTCTCGGAAAACACGACGGACTTTCCGGGACTGATGGCGGCGAGCTTCATGATGAGCGTGCCTGTCGTGGTGCTGTTCCTCGTCCTGCAGCGATACTTCGTACGCGCCCTGACAGAAGGCGCGGTCAAGCATTAGGGAGTTGCCGATGGCCCACGTGGTCCTCAAAGATCTCGTCAAGACCTATGGCGGCTTCAAGGCCGTCAACGACGTTTCACTGACGGTCAACGACGGCGAGTTCGTTGCGCTTGTCGGCCCTTCAGGCTGCGGAAAGACGACCACGCTCAATCTCGTTGCCGGGCTGACCCCGATCACATCGGGCGACATCCTCATTGGCGACCAGGTGGTCAACGATCTCGACCCCAAGGACCGGGACATCGCAATGGTGTTCCAGAACTACGCACTCTATCCGCAAAAGTCGGTCTACATGAACCTCGCGTTCCCGCTACAGATGCGCAAACTGCCCAGGGACGAGATCGACAAGAAGGTCAAGGAAGCGGCGCGCGTGCTCGACATGACGCACCTGCTCGAGCGCAAGCCGCGCGAACTTTCGGGCGGGCAGCAGCAGCGTGTGGCGCTGGGCCGTGCGCTCGTGCGCGATCCCGCGGTGTTTCTCATGGACGAGCCGCTCTCCAACCTCGACGCGAAACTGCGCGTACAGATGCGGTCGGAGATCAAGCGCTTCCACCAGGACCTCAAGGCGACGATCATCTATGTGACGCACGACCAGCTCGAAGCCGTCACCATGGCCGACAAGATGGCGGTGATGAACGGCGGCTTCCTGCAGCAATACGATTCACCGGCGCAGGTCTTTGCCCATCCGGTGAACATGTTCGTCGCCAGCTTCATCGGCAGCCCGGCAATGAGCCTCATTCCGCTGGAGACATCGACGGCGAACGGCAACACCGTGCTGACCAGCGCGGAGGGCTGGAGCCTCGGGCTCTCGCCGCGCAACGTCCAGAAGGTCACGGGGGCAACGACCAGGAAAATCGTGCTCGGCGCACGCCACTCGACGATCAAGCTGCACAAGAGCGCCGTGCAAGGCAGCATCCCGGCCAAGGTCTACACGGTGGAACCAACCGGAGACGTCACCTTCGTGCAGGCGTTCCTGTCCGGTGCCATCGTCAACGTCAGCGTGCCGCCCAACATTGCCGTCGCGCCCGACGAGCGTATCTGGCTCGAGTTCGACCAGGAGCGGATGCATCTGTTCGACGGTGAAACCGAGATGGCTCTCGAGGCCAACTGAGACAGGGCGGATGCGTGTGGGACATGGGCGTGGATGACTACGAAACTTAAGATCACGGCGATCAAACCCTATCCGGCATGGGTGGGAACGCGCAATCAGATGCTGGTCAAGGTCGAGACCGACCAGGGCATCTTCGGCTGGGGCGAGAGCGGCCTGAGCGGCCGCGAGAAGGCCGTGGCCGGCGCGGTCGAGCACTATCGCGAGTTTCTTGTCGGCCGCGATCCCATGCAGATCGGGCGGATTTGGCAGGAGGTTTATCGCAGCCAGTATTTCGAAGGCGGGCGGGTTCTGCAGGCGGCTATTTCGGCCATCGATATCGCCCTCCACGATATCAAGGGCAAGGCGCTGGGGGTGCCGGTCTACGAGCTGCTGGGCGGCAAGCAGCGCGACCGGATCCCCACCTTCGCCTCGACCGGAGACGAAGCCGAGGGCGATGTTGCCATCGAGCGGGCCCGTGAACTGCGCGCACAAGGCTGGCAGGCGATCCGCTTCTTTCCCGTCGGGCAAAACAGCAGGGAAGTCTTCGAGCCACGCGAGTCGATCGGCGCTACCGCGACCATGCTGAACAAGGCGCGCCGGGCGCTGGGTAACGACGTCGTCATCGGCATCGACTATCATCATCGGCTGTCGGTGGCGGAGGCGGCGAGCTTCTGCAACAAGCTCGACCGCGGCGTGCTCGATTTTCTCGAGGAGCCGATACGCGACGAGACGCCGGAAGCGTACGAATCCCTCCGCACGATGACCGACATCCCCTTCGCCATTGGCGAGGAATTTGCCAGCAAGTGGCAGTTCCTGCCCTATATCGAGCGCGGCATCCACCAGTTCAACCGGCTCGATATCTGCAATGCCGGCGGGTTCACCGAGGCAATGAAAATCGCTGGCTGGAGCGAGGCGCACTATGTGGACCTGATGCCGCACAATCCGCTTGGTCCAGTGTGCACGGCCGCGACCGTGCATCTGGCCGCCGCGGTCCCCAACTTCGCATGGCTCGAGACCAGGGCCCCCGAAGCAAGGCTTGGCTTCGACAATTCCGAATTTTTCCCGGTGCAACCACGGCTCGACGGCCCCGACTACCCGGTGCGCGATCTGCCGGGGCTCGGCGTCGAGGTCAACGAAGAGGCCGTCCAGGCGCAGAGCTTCCGTTTCTGGGAAGCGCCCCACCTCAAGCGCCGCGATGGTTCTGTCACGAACTGGTAGTTCCCTTTCAATCGGAGTCCACAATGACGCATACTTCCGACATCACGCGGCCGCCCAAGAATCTGATCGACGCGCTAAAGGAGATCGGCGCCGCGACGGTTGCCGGCACGCTTGGCCATATGGGCTTCCGCAATCCGCATATGGTCGGCCCGGTGGCGCAGAACCACGGCAGATCGATCGTCGGACCGGCGCTGACGCTGCAGTTCCTGCCGCAGCGGCCCGATCTTTTCAACGAGGGAGAATATGCCGATCCGGAAACACAGCTGCACCGGCATGTGCTGTACCACGCACAGGAAGGGGATGTGGTCGTAGTCGATGCGCGCGGCGACATGAGTTCGGGCGTCTTCGGCGATATGATGTCGACGTATTTCAAGGGCAGAGGCGGCGCGGGCATCGTCATCGACGGCTGCATGCGCGACCGGCCCAATGTCGAAAAGCTCGATCTGGCCCTATGGCTGCGCGGCTGGACGCCCAACTACCATGTGCAAACCAGCATTTATCCCAATGCCGTCAACGTTCCGATTGCCTGCGGCGGTGTCACCGTGATCCCCGGCGACATCATCGTCGCCGACGATGATGGGGTGGTGGTGCTACCCTTTGCGATGGCCGCGAAGGTGATCGAAGAATCCCAGAAACATCACGACTGGGAGGAGTTCTCACGCATGAAGCTCATGGAGGGCGGGTCGTTGCAACGCTATTATCCGCTGCACCCAAGTGCGACCGAAGAGTACGAGGCTTGGCGGGCAACCAACCCAAAATTTTGATGGACGATCGAGATCCCGAAATGTCTCATGAAGGGCAGGCGAACCGCCAAGTCCCAGACGGGCGTTAGTCACGCGTTACGGACAGTCCTGCGATAAGCGGAGCGTACGCGGCGAGCCTGCGGGATACGAACTCCGTGAAAAGCCGAACGCGCTTCGTCTTGCGTGTCTCCCCCTGCGTGAGAATCCAGAGTGTCCCATGCATGGGCGGGTTGGTGCCCGGCACCCTCACGAGCAGGGGGTCGGCATCTCCGACAAAGCACGGCAGTTTCGTCATCCCGATCCCTTGCTGCGCCGCGATGATCTGCGTCTCGGCATCCGGAGTCCTGAACGGAGCTCCCGTGATGTGAACTTCTCCCTCGCGCGCCCAGTCCGGAATTCCATGATTGTCTATTGCGATCCACCGGAGGGGATCAGGCGTGCCCGCACGCAACGCGGGTAGTCGATCGCGAGACATGTAGACGCCGCTGAACACCTCCGGTCCCTTCAGGCCGTGAAGATTGAGCGGCAGGGTCTTGCGGTCGGCGACAATGCGGATCGCGACGTCGGCCTCTCGGTTAGTCAGATTCGCCACCTCGCCAGTGGTCAAGATTTCCATCTCGATGTCCGGATGCATACGCGCGAAGTCGGCGAGATCCGGCATGAGCAGGTGTGTGGCGAGGAACGGTGGAACTGTCACCCGCAAAAGCCCGCGCGCGCTCTGGTCGCGACCGAAGACACGCGTCTCCAGCTGGTGCGACGACGCTTCCATCTGGTTCGCGAGCTCGAGGACCTCCTCGCCCGCAGCCGTCAGGCGGTAGCCCGAAGGCAGCTTTTCGAACATCTGCGCCCCGAGGCGTTCCTCAAGTTGAGCGATGCGTCGCATCACGGTCGAGTGATACACGCCGAGGCGCTCGGCGGCAGCCCGCACCGAGCCGCCGCGCGCGGCGGCAAGAAAGTAGCGAACGTCATCCCAGTCAATCATGGTGCATTCCCGCGCCGCCAGCTGCGCCTTCCGAAGCCCATTCTAGCACGCCGAGCTGTAATGTGCGCGACTGTTGCGGCGTTCAATCGTCTGACTGGATCGTTTTCGCACCACCGATGTGCACGATTCCGCACTCACCGCCCGACTTCGGCGATCCCATGTTCAGGCTCTCGGGTTGACCCACCGTACAGCCAAAGACCCGAGATGGCGAAACGAAGGACGCACGACATGAACAGACTGAATGGAAAGACCGCCGTGATCACCGGCGGCGCTACCGGCATCGGCCGCGCCGCTGCAAAGCGCTTCATCGAGGAAGGCGCCTTCGTCTTCATCTTCGGCCGCCGGCAGCAAGCGCTCGACGCCGCTGTGGCGGACCTCGGGCCCAATGCCCGCGCGGTGAAAGGCTCGGTCTCGGATGAGGCCGACCTCGACCGGCTCTACGCTGCGGTGAAGGCCGAACGCGGAAGCCTCGACATCGTCTTCGCCAATGCCGGGGCTGGAGGCCCGCTTCCGCTCGGCCAGATCACCGCCGAGCACATTGACGAAACCTTCGGCACCAACGTGAAAGGTACGATCTTCACGGTCCAGAAGGCGCTGCCGCTGATGGGCCCGGGGGGTTCGATCATCGTGACCGGATCGAGCGCCGGCACCACGGGCGCACCGGGGTTCACTGCCTACAGCGCGAGCAAGGCGGCAGTGCGCAACCTCGCGCGGACCTGGGCGGAGGACCTGAAGGGCACCGGTATCCGCGTAAACGTGCTGTCGCCCGGGGCGACCGCGACCGACCTCGCAAAGGAAGCGCTGGGCGAGGAAGGACAGAAGGTCTTCGCCTCGATGACTCCGCTCCAGCGCATGGCCGATCCGGCGGAAATCGGGGCGGTGGCTGCCTTTCTCGCGTCGTCGGACAGCAGCTTCATGACCGCCAGCGAGGTCGCCGTTGATGGCGGCCTGGCGCAACTCTGACGCTGGCGCGTCCCGCGCCTGGCTCACACAACGAAGGATAGAAGATCATGAAAAAGCTACAAGGTAAGATCGCTGTCATCACCGGCGGAAGCAGCGGGATCGGCTTGGCGACAGCCAAGCGCTTCGTTGAAGAAGGCGCGCACGTCGTGATCACCGGGCGACGAGAGAAAGAGCTGAAGGAGGCCGCGGCCTTCATCGAGAGAAACGTTACGACGGTCGCAGGCGACGTGTCGCGCTTGGAGGATCTGGACCGGGTCTATGCCGTCGTGAAAGAGAAACACGGCCACATCGACATTCTCTTCGCGAACGCAGGCGCAGGGACAATCGCACCGCTCGCGGCAGCGACTGAGGCCCATTTTGACCAAACCTTCGATGTGAATGTGAAGGGGTTGTTTTTCACGGTACAGAAGGCGCTTCCACTATTCAGTGACGGCGGTTCGATCATCCTGACCTCTTCGGTCTCCAACGTATTGGGGCTGCCAGGGTTCAGCGCCTACGCAGCGAGTAAAGCGGCGGTGCGAAACTTCGCGCGCGCTTGGACACTGGAACTGAAAGATCGCAAAATTCGCGTGAATTCAATGAGTCCCGGACCAATCGAGACCCCGGCATTGGCGACAACGACGGGCCTTACCCCCGAGCAAGCCGAGCAAGCGGCCGCCCAGTTTGCTTCACAGATCCCAATGGGTCGCAGGGGCAAGCCAGAGGAAATCGCGGCTGCCGTCACGTTCCTTGCTTCTGACGAAAGCTCTTACATCACCGGCGTAGATTTCGCCGTCGATGGAGGCATGGCCCAGGTCTGACCTCGGCATCACACAAGATCGGAGAAACATCATGAGCTACGCAATTATCGGCTTCGGCAATATCGGCCGAGCCCTCGCCAAGGCATTTGCTCGCAAGGGCATCGAGGTATCCGTCGCAACCACGCGCGACCCGGAAAGCTTTGCCGCGGACGCGGCCGCGATCGGGCCTACGATCATCCCCAAAAAGCTGGCGGACGCGGTCAAGGCGGACATCATCTTTTTGGCAGTCCGTTTCGAGTCGCATCCGGATGTCGCGAAGGCGCTGTCCACCTGGAAGGGGAAGACCATCGTCGATGTGACCAATGCCTACGGCGTGCCCCCTGAGAAGCTGGGAGGACAGCCTTCTTCCAAGTTCATCGCGCAGGCTTTCCCCGGTGGACGACTGGTCAAGGGCTTCAACCATTTGGGCGCTGCCACCCTTGACCAAGATTCAGCAGTGCATGGCGGCAGGAGAGTCGTGTTCCTGGCGAGCGACGATGACGCTGCCGCAGCGGAGATTGGTACGCTCGCGGAAAATCTCGGCTTCTCGCCGATCAAACTTGGCGGGCTTTCGGAAGGTGGGCTGCTGGTCCAGGCGCGCGGAAATAGCTGGGGTCATCTGATCTTCAAGGACCTGGTCAAGTTCGACCGATGAACACGACCTGCCCACCGGCAGGGTCACGATGCACGGACCGGACCGAGCGTGATCCGGTCCGCGCGAAATAGGGAAATTCCCATGACTATCGAGAAGACCATCCAGACCGTGAGGGGCTCCGCGAGGGGAAGGATCAAGGCCACGAACAAGACGTTCGAGGACGACTGGACCTTCGCCATCACGGTCCGGGACGGCAGATTGACCAACATCCGGGAATACGTCGACACACAAGCACTGGCACGTGCCTCGCAGATGGACGCTTCCGGACCGGCGTAGCGCTGGCCATCAGCGGCCATCGGAATGGGGTGGACGGCGGATCAGCCGTGGATCGCCCCTCGCACGCCTCGCGCTCGTCGAATGCTCAATCGAAAGGAGATCTCGATGTACGACCAATCCAAGCTATCCGAGTTGATCCGGTTCGCACGCCCAGATGCGGGCTTCACCGTCATCGACGTCTACCCGGGCGACGGCGACTGGACCCGCGTCTTCTCAGACATCGTGGGACCCCAAGGACGTGTCTACAGCTTCGTGCCGGCCGAAGTCGCCCACTTCAAGGACGATCCGGTCGGCCGCATGCGGACGCTCGCGAAGGAGCCGGGCCGAGAGAACGTCGAAGCCGTCTCGGCGGACCTTGTGGCGATGCCGGAGGTCGCGCAGCCAGCGGATGTTATATGGCTGCATCTGTTCTATCACGATCTCCACACCGCTCTGATTCAAGCCGGGGGCGCGACGGCGGCCGACTTCAATCAAGCCGTCTACGAGCGGCTGAAGCCCGGTGGCTCCTACGTTATCGTGGACCACGCCGCCGCCGTTGGGGCCGGCACGAGCGAGGCACAGTCGCTACATCGGATCGAGCCTGCATCCGTTCGCGAGGAGGTGGAGGCGGCCGGTTTCGTCCTGGACGCGGAAAGCACCATGCTGGCGAACAAGGACGATCCGCACTCGAGCAAGGTGTTCGATCCTTCGATCAAGGGCAAGACCGATCGCTTCGCCTTTCGGTTCCTGAGGCCCTGACAGTGAGTCATCCGCCCCACAGTGGCTCAGCTCCCGCAAGCGTGAAAGCGTTGCCCTTTCCACACGAGGGCCTTGGCTGTCCGTTCTCTTGAGCAAAGGTGCTGGTGTAACGCAGCCCTCTTGAAGAGGGATCGGAGAAGATTGTGAGCTATCTCACTGCCTATAATCTGGCGCGATACGCGACACGCGATGCCGAATGCGCTCACGCTCACTCTTTTGTCGCTCCAAGCCGGTTACGCGAAGTCTATCTAGGACCGCTCCTTCGCCCGCTTTGAGGTCTCGTTGCCCGCGAGGTAGACTGCTCGCATGACATTCAGGCTTACCTTCCTCGGGACCTCGGCCAGCGTGCCCTCGGCCGGGCGCAATCACCCGGCGCTGCTCGTTGAAGCCGGCAGTCAACGGGTGCTGGTCGATTGCGGGGAAGGCACCCAGCGTCAGCTTCTGCGCAGCGGCGCCGGATTCAGGCGACTTGATCGCCTGCTCCTCACGCACGCGCACTTCGACCACGTGCTCGGGATTCCAGGCTTGTTCTCGACGCTTCGGCTCCGGCAGAGCAAGAACCATGTGACCATTCATGGCAGCGCAGACACTCTTGACGTCGTCGCCCGCATGCTCGCTGGCCTTTGGGGTAAGGGACGCGCGCCGATCCCGCTGCAACTCGTGCCGCTTGCCCCCGGACGCGTGTTCGAGGTGGATGAGTTCACCGTCGATTGCTTTCAAGTTCGCCATCGCGACACCGACAGCTATGGCTTCGTCTTCGAGACGCCGGCGCGTCGTCACCTCCGTTCGGACCGCTTGGTAGCTCTCGGTGTGCCAGACGGTCCGATCCGGAAAGATTTGGCCGAAGGCCGCTCAATTTCTCTTCCCGACGGCCGAACGATTGCTCCCGAAGCAGTCCTCGGACCACCCGAGGCTGGCAAGAAGCTGGTCATTGTAGGCGACACCGAAACCACTGATGGATTGGCCGACAAGGTGAGCGGCGCCGACCTGCTTGTCATCGAAGCCACATTCCTGCAACGAGATGCAGCGATGGCGCGCGAATACGGACATCTGACAGCCGCGGAGGCAGCATCGCTGGCAGCGACCAGCGATGTAAAGCAGCTCGTTCTTACGCACATCTCCGGCCGCTATTACGACGAAGAAATTCTCGCGGAAGCCGTTCAGGCGTTTGCGAACAGCCTTATCGCAACGGATTTCACCACCCTCACCGTCTAGTGGCAGGGCCATGACATTCAGAATTGGCGTCATCTCGGACACGCACGGCTTGCTGAGGCCGGAGGCGGCGCGTTGCCTGGCAGGGGTCGACCACATCATTCATGGAGGAGACATCGGTCGCCCTGAGATCATCACGGCGCTTCGCTGTATCGCGCCGGTTACCGCGATCAGAGGAAACGTAGACACCGGTGGCTGGGCGCTGCCATACGCGGAAACCGAGCTCGTACGCCTCGCCGGGCGAGCAATTTACGTGCTTCATGATCTCAAGACGCTGCAGATCGACCCGGTTGCCCAAGGCATCGATTTGATCGTGTCCGGTCACTCGCATGTGCCGAGGATGGAGACAGTGGATGGCGTGCTTTATTTAAATCCGGGCAGCGCTGGCCCACGACGGTTTAAGCTGCCTGTCACCCTTGCGACGGTCGACATCACTCGAGACAGCATAGAGCCTTCTATATTGGGCTTCGCAAGCGGCTGAACCAATTCAGCGCGCACATCACGCCCGCACCTATATCCGAGTGTCTCCTCGATTTTTCACAAGATGGCAGGCGCGCCGTAACGCGGAGACACGCATTCTTCGCGACTTGTTTAACGGGAGTTCTCGCCGCGTGCGGTGATGGACTGATCCGTCATTTCTGGCGAAACGCTGAGTGGAACGACACAACCAGCGGGCCTAGAATGTAGTCGAGCGCCGTGCGTTGCTCGGTAACGATCATGACTGACGCCGGCATGCCCGGATAAAGCGCGATCTGTGGGGCGGCCGCCAATTCCACGGGATCGACCGCTACGTCCGCGAGGTAATAGGGAAAGCCGGTCTTGGTATCGGTAATGCGATCCGCCGAAATGCGGGCGACGCGTCCATGAATTATGGGTATCGAACGCTGCTTGTATGATGTGAAACGAACTTCGGCGGCCATGTCGGGACGCAGGTTCGATATATCCTCGACGCGAACCTGTGCCTGGACGATCAGTGAATTCTCGGTCGGCACGATGTCAAGGATGGTCTGGCCCGGCGCCACGATCGCACCGATCGAGAAAACGCTGAGATCCATCACTTGGCCATCATAGGGTGCACGCACTTCGGCCCGGTCCATGGCGGCCTGGGCGGCGAACATCTTGGGTATGAGGTCGGACAGGTTCGATTGCGTATCGATCAGCATGGCCGACAATTTGGTCCGGCGCTCATTGGTCAATTGTGCGATCTGGCTCTCGAGCTCAGCTTTGCTCTGTTGGGTGCCGCCGATGGCGCCGAGATTATCATCGATCAAGCCCTGCAAATCCGAGGCCGACCTTTCCAGTTCCAGGACGCGTGGGCGGGTCGTCAAACCGGCCTTGAGCAGCTTCGACAGGCTGGCCTTCTCGCCGATCGTCGATTTGAGCTGGGCCCGGTAGGATTCGACCCGAGACTGCTTGCCCCGTATCTGCTCCTCGAGCTCGGCAATGCGCCGTTCGAGGATCTGCCTTGCGCCGGCCATCGAGGCGCGTTGGCTTTCCAGGTCGGCGATCTGGTTTGCCATTGCGTCCTTGAGGTAGTCCTGGTGCTCCTTGAGGATGTCCTTGGGAAAGGCAACCGCCTGGCTGCCGTCCAATTCGGCGCGGATCCTGGCATCGGTGGCGCGCAACAGTGCATATTGCTGGGCATAGAGATTGAACTCGGACCGAATCCTGGTGTCGTCCAGCTTCAGCATTATGTCGCCCTTCCTGACGACGTCGCCATCCTTAACGCGGATCTCCTTCACCGTACCGCCGTCGAAGTGCTGGACGCTCTTGCGATTGCCTTCCACCTTGACGATGGCATCGGCGAGCACGGCACCGTTCAGAGGGGCAATGGCCGCCCAGCCGCCGAAAATGCCGAAAAAGGCCATTATGATCAGCAGGCCAATATAGGCCGGCACCCCGATGGAATCCGGAGCCAGGATGCCGGACTCGCCAGGCAGGCTATGGTAAGTGAGGGCACTGTCGCTCATCGATCTCTCCGACCACAGCTCATTGGGTCGCCACCGCCATTGGAGCCGCGCGCTGGTTGAGCAGCGCCACGATCTCGTTTCTCATGCCGAACGCCTCGACGGCGCCATCGCGCAACAGCAGGATCTTGTCGACATTCGCCAAGGTCGAGGGCCGGTGGGAGACGATGATAACAGTGCTGCCGCGGCGCTTGAGCTCGATCGCGCAGTCGCTCAGCGCGCGATCGCCATCGGCGTCGAGATTGGAACTCGGCTCGTCGAGAATGATCAGTTTCGGCGTTCCAAACACCGCCCGGGCAAGAGCAATCCGTTGCCGATATCCTCCCGACAGCACGGCGCCGCCCTCCCCGATCTGCGTCTCGTAGCCCTGCGGCAGTCGGATAATCATCTCGTGTACGCCGGCGAGCCGCGCGGCCTCGATCACCTCCTGGTCGACATTGGTCTTGAAGCGCCCAATGTTGGCGGCGACGGTATCGGAGAAGAGTTCGATATCTTGCGGCAGGTAGCCGATGTGATCACCTAATGCGTCGTGCCCCCATTGCGACAGGTCGGCGCCGTCCAGCCTGACTGTGCCGCGACTGGGTTGCATGACGCCGGCAAGGTGGCGCGCCAGGGTCGACTTGCCGGCACCGGAGGGGCCAACGATTCCGAGCGCCTCGCCTGCTTCCAACCGAAAGGACACGTCGCGCAGAAGCACTTTCTGCTGGCTTTGAATTGCAAAGCTTACCTGCTCGACGGAAATCATGCCGCTGGGCTTCGGCAGGTTGAACGCTCTTTCGTTGCGCGCGCCCCCGTCGACCAGCCTCTCGACCCTTGCCAACGCTGCCCGCGCCAGGATCAGGCTGCGCCAGAGGCCGACGATCTGCTCGACAGGCTGCAACCCCCTGCCCAGCAGGAGGCTCGCCGCGAACATGGTGCCGCCGGTAATCTGCCGCTCGATGACCAGATAGGCGCCGAGGCCGAGGATCAGCGATTGCATGGTGAGCCGCAGGAACCGGATGAGGCCCGACATCAAGGCGGCACGGTCGCTTGCCTCCGCCTGGCGCCGCAGCGCGAGGTTGCGGTCGCGCCCCCAGCGGCGGATGAGACCGTCGATCATCCCCATGGCGCGAACGACTTCGGAGTTCCTGAGGCTCATCTCGGTGAAGTTATAGTTGTTCGTCGCCAGCTCGTTGGCCTGCTTCAGCGGCGAGCGCACGAGATACTCGTTGAGCACGGCCATGCCGATCAGGAGCAGCGAGCAGCCCAGTGCGAAGAAGCCGAGCCACGGATGCAGCAGGAAGATGATGCCGATGTAGATGGGCGACCACGGCAGATCGAACAAAGCGTGGATGCCGCTGCCGGTGATGACCTGCCTGAACGTATCGAAGTCGCGGATCGGCTGGCTCGGCGAGGAGCCGGGCGATGGGGCCTCGACGGACGCAGCGAGGATCTTTGCCGAAAGCAGCCGGTCGAGCCGGGCGCTGGCACGCGTCAGGATCCAGGCGCGGACCAGGTCGAGACCGGCCAGCGAAAGGAAGGCCGCCAGCAACACCAGGGTCAGCATCACCAGCGTGGTTTCGCTGCCGCTGGTGACAACCCGGTCGTAGATCTGCAGCATGTAGAGGGGGGAAGCGAGGTAGAGCAGGTTGATCGCCAGGCTGAACGCCGCCGCAACCAGGAAATAGCGGCGGCATGCCCGAAGCGCATCCTTCACAATTCGAGACTTGCTATCCACTTCCAGAACCCCACTCGATACACGTCAGGTCAGGGAGCCGCCGTAGCCGGCGGCCCTTTTCGCTCACACCACGAAGTCGCTTGAAATCGCTCCATTGCCGATGCCGGTCAGCGTGAATTCCGCCGGATTGTACGAAACGACGGTATGACCCTGGCCATCATCGGCAAGCTTGAAGGCGTTCGCATCATAATTGCCGAGCAGATGCAGCGCGGCGCCGTGGGTGCCGTCCGAAACGGTCAGCGTTCCGCCGCTGCCATCCTGGTTTGCCTGATAGACGGCCGTCGTTCCCGCACCGAACAGGATATCGCCGAGGTCCAGCCTGTCATCATTGGTGATGCCGCCGATCCGTCCGCTGTAGTCGAAGGAATCGTCGAGTTGCAGCGTGCCGGCAGCGTCGTGTCCGAAGGTGACGTCCGTCGACGAGGCGCCACCGAATTCCAGCTTCGACAAATTGCCGATGGTGGCATCGCCGTCGCCGGTAACCTGGCCGTGGATCACGATGTCGCCGCCATTGGCCCAGAGCATGCCTGAATTCGCCAGGCCGCCGGCGACCGTCAAGCCGCCCGAACCCGTCGCCTCGAGCGTTCCGGAGTTGGTGACGACGTTGCCACCGATATCGATGACCAGCGCGTGCGAGCCGGTGGCGATAATGGTGCCCTGGTTGTCGAGGCTGAGCATGCCGCCGCCCAGCTGGCCGGCGCCCGAGATCGTGTTGTCGATATTGACAAGAGTGACGTCCGGCCCTGTGCCGGAAATCATGTTGGCGGCGCTGTCGGACAGCAGGATCTGCCCGCCGCCCTGCAAGGTCACGCCGTGCTGGATGACCTGCAGCAGCGTATCGCCGCCGGTCGAGTCGAGCGAGATGAGGCCGCTGTTGTTGAGAATGCCGCTGAGCGGCAGCAACGCGCCGTCGCCGATCGTCATGGTGCCTGAATTGTTGACCACCGGCGTCTGGTCGAACACGAAATTGCTGGCTGTGAGTGCGCCCGAATGCACGCCGTCCAGCGTGATCGACTGTCCGTCGCCGAGCGCGATCACCGCATTGCCGTTGGCATCATCGGCGATATGCGTCTGGAGGTCCGCGAAGTCCGCCAATCCGTTATAGCCTATGAGATCGATCTGGTCGGCCGCGGCATCGAAATTGTGCACCGTGTCGGCGCCGATCGGTTGCGAGAAGACGAAGAGATCGTTGCCGTGCGAGCCGGTCAGCACGTCGTCGCCGGACCAGGCAAAGATCGGCGAACCCGGTGCGTAGGCCTCGACATTATCGGCGATCGATGCGGTGCCCGTGGTGCCGTCGGCATTGATCCAGGTCATCTCGACATCGAGCACGGCTGCCCCCGTGAAACTGGCCGGCGTGGTAACGGTCAGCCCGTGCAGGTCGTTGGTCTGGATCGTCCAGCTTCCGTCGGCGTTGTGGATCGCGCCGTCGATGGTCCAGCCCGAAGGCACATCCTTCACCGTGACGGTGATGAGCGCGCCCTCATGTGATGGGTCGGTGAGAGCAAGGTTGATAGGCTCGCCGGAGGTGCCGGCGGGGGCCGTGAACTTGGAGCTGCTCCCACCGCCAGCATTGGTCTTGAATGTCACGCTGTCCACAGCCGTACTGGAATTGTGTGCCGAGCTGTTGTCGGTGACGACCGCGCTTATTTGATGAACAGAGTTGCTGACTGGGAACGGAGGCGCGCCGTCGATAAATGTATGGACGTAGTCTCCACTCACTGACCCAGCAGCCAGTTCCGCAGCGGTCATCGTATAGATGAGAACGGGCGCACCGCTAGCGTTGTCATACAATTGAACGCTCTGAATACCGCTGGCATCCGTCGCATGAACAGTGAAGGTCGACTCCTGTTGGCTCGACGAAAGCTGGTGGCTTATCGAGACGTTCGGCGGTGTAAGGTCGCTACCCGTAACGCTGATCGTCGCAGTAACGCTACTGGTATCCGCGCCTCCATTGGCCGTACCGTCTCCATCCACCAACGTGTAGGTCACCGTCTTGGCGATGGTGGCGCTGGTCGCGTTGGCATAGAGGATATGATCGGCGAGGGCCTGCGCTGCCGCCTGCGTAGCAGCGGCGTTGAAGGTCACGACCAGATTCGACCCGTTCGTGCCGCCGGTGAAGGTACCAATGAGTGTGCCACCATAGCTCACACTGTTGCCGCTGACGGTGATCTGGCCAGCGCCGGGGGCTTGATTCTGGATGGTCAACTGGTCCGTGAGCGCGCCGTTTGCCGTGAACCCGACAGTGAGCGAGCCGCCGCCGAAGTTGATGGAGTCGATGTCCGTTACTGTTCCCGCAGGAGCGATGGCAGCGGCGGCAGATCCAGCTGTATAGTTCAAGGTCGTCGAGAATCCAGCTGAAGCGCCGTTCAGATCTACTACAGGTGCATCGTTGGTGCCGTGTATGGTGACGGTGATGACCTGCGAGGTGCCGTCAGCCGTCGCCACCGTGATGCTGTCGGTGTAGTCGGTGCCGCCCACGAACTCGTTATGGGCGCTGCCCATGGCGTAGGTCCAGTGACCCGTAGCGTCGATCGAGAACGTGCCGTAGCCGTTGCTGCCGGCCACGTTGGTCTGCACGACAAAGGCGTTCGAGCTGTCGGGATCAGTGGCAACCAGGGTGCCGCCGGTCGACTGCGCCGCATTGGCCTCGGTCACTGCGCCGTTCGCCGTGCCGGTGATGACGGCCGCGTCGTTGGTGCCGTGGATGGTGATCGTCACCA